>JAVEXE010000098.1:0-8489 GCA_034004105.1 Azonexus sp.
CCGGAGCGGATGAATGCAAGCTCATTTGCAAATAATGTGAGCACAATCATCGTTTCATTTGCAGTTATTGTGAGCCTGAAATCGCATCAAATGCGAGCACGGCAGGTTTCAAATGCGAGCCGTTACATATAGGCTTTCCAGCCCCGCGATCCACTGGTGGTGTATTCAGACAGATCGGCCAGGGTTCTCCATTCCCATCCTCCGGGAAGCGGGCCAAACGCCGCATCGGTGGAATCGCCGCTTGGGCTTAGCTTTGAATCGGGCAAAAAGACCCCGCGTAGTGCCAGATCGAAAACCACATCGCGGAGTTGTCGAACATCCTCCGGTGCATGAAACAGCCGCCCGAAGTTGTCGGCGAGGCGTGCCCAGGTGGCTTGCAGTTCGTGCGGGCTGGTGGCGCTGGCGACGGCTTGCAGAGTGGATTGGCGCAGGTTGTTTTGCAGTTTGCGGCGGGCTTGCTGTTGTGCTTCCAGCGTGTCGCACAAGGCCATCAGCTCTTCGACTTTGGCGACGATGCGGGATTGTTCTTCCGTCGGGGGCAGAGGGACAACTCCTGAATAGAATTTTTCGTCACTTATTGCCGGATATGCCATTCCGATTTGCACGCTCTCGACATATCTCACAAAAATCGGGCTGCGCAGATAGAAATACAGATAACGACCTGAAATACCTTGCCATGGATGAACAATTGCAAATGCAGTACTTGCAATCGGCTCAAGGTCGAAATAACGATCGATGATTGCAATATTCAGCAGATAGGGGCGCACGGTTGAGTAGATGAGCGTCCCTTTTTTAACGATCTTCCTCGCCCGACTCGGAGCTGCGCTTGGGCTTATAACCTCCAGGATCTGACTAAGAACGCCGGCCTTGTTATCAATTGAAGAAACATCGATGTATACGAATGAGTCGTCCGGCTTCTTTTGGCCCCAGGTGTGTCCAACAGTACTCAGGCCTACCCAACTCCAATGTTTTGGAATTTCATATGGGCCGACAGAATTTGCCGTTGCATTGCTCTGCCTCGTCAGGCGTTGCTTACGTGTCTCGCCGTTAAAATCCAATCGCTGGCGTTCGATGTCATCAAGCAAGGTGTTGCTTGCCTCATCTGAAGGGGGGCATAGCTCACCTTTGAAGGCCAGCGAAAGAACCAATTCCCGCAGCTTGCCAACTCCCCCCGGTACATTGGCAATATGCCCAAACTCCGCCAAAAACTGCTGTGCGTCCATCAGGCGTCCTCCCCACGGTTTTCCAGCCTGGCGCGTGAGCGGGCGATGGCTTCATGCAGTTTGGCCTGCAGCACTTCTCTGGGTGGCAGGCTGGTGAGGTACTCGGCGACGTGGATGCCGCTGGCGTCCAGTTCGAGCAATTCGATCTGTTCCTGCTTTTTGCCGCTGCACAGGATGATGCCCAAGGGCGGCGCTTCGCCCGGTTCTTGTTCATGTTTGGCCAGCCAGCGCAGATAAAGCTCCATCTGGCCTTTGTCGGCGGCCTTGAAGTCGCCGAGTTTGAGCTCAATGGCAACCAGCCGTTTCAGGCGACGGTTGTAGAGCAGCAGGTCGATATAGAAATCGTCGTTGTCGATCTGGATGCGCTTTTGGCGAGCGATGAAGGTGAAGCCTGCGCCCAGTTCCAGCAGGAAGTTTTCCAGTTCGCGCAGGATGGCGTCTTCCAGGTCTTTTTCCAGATAGCGGTCTTGCAGGCCAAGGAAGTCCAGTATGTAGGGGTCTTTCAGTACCAAGGCCGGGGTGATGGTGCCGGTTTGGCGCAGGGTGGCCAGCTCTTGTGCCAGCAGTTGCTCGGGTTGCTTTGACAAGGCGGTGCGCTCAAAGAGCTGGGAGTCCAGCCGGTCTTGCAGAGTGCGGGTACTCCAGCCTTCCTGCTGGCACATTTGCAGGTAGAAGTCGCGTTTGAGCGGATCGTCGATGTAGATCAAGGTTTTGATGTGCGTCCAGCTCAATTGTCTCCGCACTGCGGAGACAATTTCCTCCGAAGGAATGGCTTCAGCAAAACGCAGCATGTGGCGCAGGTTTTTGGCGGAAAAGCCGCGCCCGTAGTCGGTTTCCAATTGTCTCGACAGTGTGGAGACAATCTGCTCGCCGTAGGTGGCGCGCTCGCCATGCAGTACTTCGCTGTGGATGCGGCGGCCGATGTTCCAGTACAGCAGGGTCAGACGACTGTTGACTGCAACAGCCAGTTCGGTGCGGCTGGTTTCAATCAACTGGCGGATATCGCCCAACAGTTGCGGCCCGGCAGTTTTCGGCGGTACGGGTTTCATGCTTCGGCCTCCGGGCTGAAGTGATGTGCCAATGCCGCAGCCAGTTCACTCTTGAGCTGGTTTTCAGTTTCTTCAATCTCACCCAGGAGTTTTTTGTATTTTTCCAGCAGCACGTCCGGGTCGTGGGTTTCTTCTTCCGGGGCGTTGGGGTTTTTGATGTCGAGATTAAAGATGGGCCAGTAGATGCGGTCGCCCGCCGCCTGCGCGTCACGCGCTTGCAGGCGCAGCGGTTCGGCCTGGGCACGCAGCTCGGCAATCTGGGCGTCGATCTTTAGGCGGTTGGCAGCGTCGGTGGTGCCGACCAGGCTCTTGCGCAAGTCGCTGGCTTCGCCTTCCAGTGCGGCGGCCTGGTTGTTCAGGTCTTCGGCGCGTTGCCAGTGGGGCTTGGCGGCGGCTTCGGCCTGTTCGCGCTTGGTTTTGAAATTCATCTTCCAGGCGAATTCGTTTTCCACGCGATCGGCAAAGTCGTTGGCCTCGTCGCCCCACCATTCCTGCTCGGGTTTGAATTCTTCCAGCCGGATGGGCTTGGTTTTGGAATAGCTCTTGTAGCCCTTTGGATAGGGGTGTTCGTAGAACCAGATGGTGTCGGTGTGGAAGTGTTCGGTGCCGTCGTCCACCGTGGCGCCCTTGGTGAAGAAGAGCAGATTGGTTTTGATGGTGGTGTAGGGGGCAAACACGCCCTTGGGCAGGCGGATGATGGTGTGCAGCTTGCAGTCGCGCAGCAGCAGTTTTTTCAGCGTGCCCTTGATGCCGTCGCCAAACAAAAAGCCATCCGGTAACACCACTGCGGCGCGGCCGTTTTCCTTGAGCAGCTTCTTGATGATGAGCGCCATGAACATGTCGGCGGTTTCGCGGGTGCGCAGGTCGGCCGGGTAGTCGCTACCGACACCATCATCTTCGTAGCCGCCAAACGGCGGGTTGGTGATGATGCAATCGACCTTGTTGTTGGCGCTCCATTCGTTCCAGCCGATGCCCAGTGTGTTGCGGTGCTCGATCTGGCTGGGCACGTCGATGCCGTGCAGCAGCATGTTTGTGGTGCATAGCAGGTGGGGCAGTTGTTTTTTTTCGATGCCGTGAATCAGCTCTTCAATGGCACGCTTGTCTTCGGCGCTGGATTGGGTGGTGAGCTGGTTGCGGAAGTGGTCGATGGCGGCGGTCAGGAAGCCGCCGGTACCGCAGGCCGGGTCCATCACCGTTTCGCGCCTGTCCAGGTGCGGGTTGACGCGGTCGGCCATGAAGGCGGTGATGGCGCGCGGGGTGTAGAACTCGCCCGCGTTGCCGGCGCCGCGCAGATCGTTGAGCATTTGCTCGTAGACATCACCCAAGCTGGCGCGGGTTTTGAAGTCGTGGAAGTTGATGGCGTCTTCCAGCTTTTCGATCACGGCCAGCATCTGCGGGCCGGATTTCATGTAGTTGTTGGCGTCTTCAAATACCTGCTTGATGACCTTGTGTTGCGGGCTCTGGCTGGCGTCGATCTTTTCTTTCAGGGCCGGAAAAAGCTCGTTGTTGACGAAGGGTACCAAGTCGCTCGCAGCGATCTGCGGCTTCTTTTTGCCTTCGGCATCCACGATGTAGGCGGCCCAGTTGCGCCAGCGGTAGCGCTCGGGCAGGGGCGACTGGTAGGCGGTGTTGTCGTCTTCCCATTCTTCCTCGCGCTGGTCGAACACTTTGAGAAAGAGCATCCAGGTGAGTTGGCCGAGGCGCTGGGCATCGCCGTCGACGCCGTCGTCCTTGCGCATGATGTCCTGGATGGACTTGATGGTGCTGCTGAGATTCATCTTGTTGTTCTCGTTTCGCGTGGCTTGATGCTGGATCAGGCCTGTTTCAGTTCGTTCTGTTCGTAGAGCGCTTGTTCCAGCTCGTGCACGGCTTGGGTGTATTGCTCAACGCTGCCAAAGATGCCGCGCCGGATCTGGGTTTTGCTGCCGAACTGATCAAACGGTGGTAACTCCAGCACCTTGTCGTCTTCAATGTTCTGCACACCGTGGTTGGCGAATTTGTCGAGCAAGGCTTCAAGCACCGCGCGGGCTTGCTCGCCGTATTTGCCAAACACGTCGCGCTTTTTCACGTTGTTGGCACGCTCGCGGCGGGTGAGCGGCTTTTGGTCGAAGGCGACATGGGCGACCAGATCAAACACATCCAGCTCGCTGCCGTTGGCCACTGCCTGCTGCAGGATATCCAGCGGCACCCCGTGTTTGGCCAGCTCTTGCAGCACGGCCTGCTTGCGTTCCGCACCGTTCCAGCGGCGCAGGAAGTCGGTCATCGTGCCGAATTCGGCTCGCAGCGCTTTTTTGATGTCGTCCTTGAGCAGAACGCGATAGTCCTCGGTGATGAGCTTGCCGTCGGCATCAAGGTACTGCGAACGCTCCACGGCGACGCGCACGTTCACGTCGTCGATCACGTACTTGGTGCGGCCACCCCCACCGGTGTTTCCGCCGGGCTGTGCGTCGTCTCCATCCGTGGAGCCTGGTACGTAGGGCGGTGGTGCTGGCTCGCCTATGCCTGGCACGTCGGTGATTTCTTCGGGCACCACAGGTTCGTCGGGCTTGGGTTCGTATATGACCACAGGCTCGCCATCAAAATCCGGGTCGGCGAACAGGCGCGTGGCACCCTTGAAGTCCATGATGGTGAAGTAGAGTTTCTGGTAGTCCTCACGCAGCCGGGTGCCACGGCCAATGATCTGTTTGAATTCGGTCATCGAGTTGATGTTCTGGTCCAGCACGATGAGCTTGCAGGTCTTGGCATCGACTCCGGTGGTTAGCAGCTTGGAGGTGGTGGCGATGACCGGGTAAGGCTCATCGTTGTCGATGAAGTAAGAGAGCTGCGCCTTGCCTTCGTTGTCGTCACCGGTGATACGCATCACGTAACGGCGGTTGCTGGCAGCGGCCGGAATCAGCTTGACCAGCTCTTGCCGCATGCGCTCGGCGTGGTCCTGATCGTCGCAGAAGACGATGGTCTTGGCCATCGGGTCGATGGCTTTGAGGTATTCCCACACCTTGCCAGCAACCAGTTTGGTGCGTTTTTCCAGCACCAGATTGCGGTCAAAATCCTTGGTGTTGTACTGGCGTTGCTCAACGGTCTGACCGAGTTTGTCGACCTTGCCTTTTTCAGGGGTGTAGCCGACGGCATCAACATCCGTGGCAATCCGGATGACCTTGTAGGGTGCGAGGAAGCCGTCTTCGATGCCCTGCTTGAGCGAGTAGGTGTAAATCGGTTCGCCAAAATAGGTGGCGTTGCTGACCTCCTTGGTTTCTTTGGGCGTGGCGGTCAGACCCAGATGGGTGGCGCTGCTGAAATATTCGAGCACATCGCGCCAGGCCGAATCGTCTGCAGCACTGCCCCGGTGGCATTCATCGACGACAATAAGATCGAAGAAGTCCGCGGGAAACTGCTTGTAGATCTGCTTCCATTCTTCCTTGCCGGTGACTGCCTGATAAAGGGCAAGGTAGATCTCATAGTTCTTCTTGACCTCGCGATTGGTGACCTTGTGCATTACCTCGCCAAAAGGAGCGAAGTCTTGTTGCATGGTTTGATCGACGAGGATGTTGCGGTCGGCCAGGAACAAGATGCGCTTTTTGGCCTTGGCTTTCCACATGCGCCAGATGATCTGGAAGGCGGTGTAGGTTTTGCCGGTGCCGGTGGCCATGACCAACAACACGCGTTGCTGGCCTTTGGCAATGGCTTCGACGGCACGGTTGATGGCTACGCGCTGGTAGTAGCGTGCTTCGCGACCACTGCCGTCGGTGTAAAACGGTTGCTCGATGAGTTTGACGGCTTCGGGTGCGGCCAGACCTTTCCACTGTTGGTACAGCGGCCAAAGGTCATCCAGTGAGGGAAATTCGCTGATCTGGTGTTCACGCTCTACGGGCTGGGTGATGCCGGTGCGGTCGTGGATCAGAAAGCCATCGCCATTGCTGCTGATGGCAAAAGGGGCATCCAGCATCTCGGCATAGGCCAATGCCTGCTGCATGCCATGCCCCACTGAGAATTTGGCCTGCTTGGCCTCAACAACGGCAATGGGTACATTTGGTCTTGCATAGAGCACAAAATCAGCACGTTTGGGCCCGCCCTTGGCATCAGGGTTTTTCACCCGTGCCGCAAGCTTGCCGCGCACCATGACACGGCCATCAGTGAGATTCACCTCCTCGCGGAATTGGTGCTGCTGCCACCCAGCCTGCTGAATCGCTGGCGTGATGAACTTGGTGCAGATATCACGCTCACTGAGCTGGTATTTGTCCATGTCGTGCACTCTTCCGTTACGCGTGCTCTTTTTCTTCGTCGGCGCCACCCGCTCGCACCCACTCATCGACTTCGGAGAGCTGGAATTTCCACAGCCTGCCGATCTTGTGCGCGGGCAGGCCTCTGCGCTCCCGCCAGCGGTAGACGGTGTCCTTCACGACGCCCAGGTGCTGGGCGACTTCGCTTGCGGTGACCCACGGTTCGGCATTCATCGTCTTGGTACTCCGACATGCATCAGAGTAGTCTTAAATCGTCACGAGTCTAACAGGAGGCTATTTTACGGGCCATCTCTTCAGCCGCCTGCGCAGTTGATGTACGCAAGTTGGCTATGGAGTGACCACGCCAACCGGAGGCCGGTCCAGATCGTTACCGTCCGCACCATCGACGATCAGCTTCGGCATTGGTCAGGTTTTGGTCACTGCCGCGTCATGGGGCATGCGGATCATGCCCCGCTCCACACAAAGCCCCCGCAGCCCCTTGATCTGCAAGAGAAATTCAGCCTGAAAGAATTGACCGTGTTGCTTGCTGCATCCCGGCGCTCAGCCGCTCAGCCTTCGAAAAGCCTCTCCCCCGATCATTGCGTCAGCCCACAAAATCATTTTTTCATATGAAAAAATAGCTGCATCACACCATGGAATGATTTTGTGGCGTGTCGTAGCCATTGCGTCATGTCACCTGGACATGGCGTCACACCGCTTGGGCCTTGTGTTACGTCGTCCGAACGTCGCAACACGTGTCGCAAGTATTCTGTGGCGTGCCGCAGTTGTTGCGTCACATCACAGAATATTTTTTTCATATGAAAAAATGATTCCTCGGGAGTGTCAGTATTTTTGTGTTTGAGGCCGACCAGTTCATCCCTGGGGCCAAGGATTTGCTCTTCTTGAGAAGAATCAAGTCCTCCTTGGGATAGTTGAGTAAAGTACTCGACTATAGGTTTGAGCGTGGCAAACCGCCCATTTTCCGGTGTCCCGAAATGGCCAAGAAATTTCCCCTGAATCCCAAACATCCCGAGCGCATCTGCTGGGGGTGCGACAAGTATTGTTCCGTGGATGCACTCGGGTGTGGCAATGGTTCCGGCCGCACCCAGCACCCGGCCGAGTTGATCGGTGAGGACTGGTACAAGTGGGGCGACTGGGGAATCGTCCCTGCCGACGAGCCGGAAGTGCCGGCTGACAGGCTGGACGAAGCCTGAACGGACCCTGCTGACAGGAAGAAAATTTCGATGAAATCAAAATCTCTCGGCGTGCTGGTGTCTGTTGCCTTTCTGATGTCGGGCGTCACCCAGGCCGCAGGAAGTGCCAGCGAGCATCAGCACCACAGTCACGCCAGCAGCGCCCCGCAAACGCTCCAGCTCAATGCCGGCAGCAAGTGGAAAACGGACGCAACGCTGCGTCAGGTCATGAATGACATCAATCAGGCGATGACCAAGGCGCTTCCCCGGATTCACCGGAATGAATTCAGCAATGAAGGGTATCAGGCGCTGGCCAGGACCATTGGCCAGGAGGTGGCGCATGCCGTCGAGCACTGCAAGCTGGAGCCGAAAGCCGACGGCATGCTCCACCTGCTGATCGCCGAGCTGATGGGCGGCGCCGAGGCGATGGAGGGCAAAACGACGGCGTCGCGCAAGGCCGGTGCTGTTCGGGTGCGCGAAGCGCTCAAGACTTACGGGAAGTATTTTCAGCACCCCGGCTGGACAGTGCCTCGCGGTTGAATCTGCAGTCAGGGCCGCCCCTGGTGGAGCTATCCAGCCGGCGTGGCGCGCGGCCCGCGAAGGGGTGCAGGCGATACCAGAAGACGAGTTCCAGCAGGACGCCCGAGCTGACCAAGCCCGCGCTGCCGCTATCGGCGCCGGCGGCATACAGGGCGAGGGCTGCAAGCAGGATGCCGGTGGTGATCAGGTGACGTGTCATCGGGGTTTCCGGCGCGCCATGTGTTGACGCGGGGCTTACTTGCCGTCGCCGAACTTTGCTTCGGCTGC
>JAVEXE010000099.1:0-8429 GCA_034004105.1 Azonexus sp.
CACACAGGAGGGCAAACAGGACCGCGAATCCGATACACTTATCCACAGCTGCAGCAATGACGAGCAGCTATCGCCCCTGGTCAAAATTCAACCGGTACACCTGGTCAATATTGGACCGGCGCCGACAGCGCCAAGGCCATTTACCTCTCCAAGGCCCAGGATTCGCTGCGATCCATGAGCAAGTGGCTGCAGGAAAAGCAGATGACCGCGTTCGAGGTCACCTACCAGGGCAAGACCAAGACGCTGCAGGACTGGTCCAAGGGTGTGTCCCTGCGCGACCGTGCGCGACTGGGCCCGGACGAGCGCATCAACTTCCGCGACGTGGTGAACATCGTCTCTGGTCTGGCACTGGGCCAGCGTTTTGCTGACATCTCGCCCGAGTACCCTACCTTCTCGGTGCTGGTCACCGAGGCCAACCGCAAGCAACTGGTGGGCAATGCACTGCGCGCCCTGGCCGGCGGCACCCGCACCAAGGATGCCGCAGCCATCCTCGATGCGCTGGAGCTGCTCGATGGCGACCGCGTCGATCCGGCCAACTCCCGCTATGCGCAGGAAGTGCTGAACCGGCTCAAGGCCAAGGGCCACGGTCAGGTGCTCAACCGCAGCGAACTGCTGTCGGGCACATCGGACGTCGAGTATTTCGCGCCGATCAAGTACCGGCTGGAGCCCGACCTGTTGGTCACCGTGCTGGGCGGCCTCGTCTACTCCGGCGACATCGTGCTGTCGATCACCGGCGACAAGATCGACTCCGGCAAGCTGGTGCAGCTTGCAGAGCGTTCCCTGGAAGAACTCAAGCAGTTCAAGCATGTCGAGGCGCCCAAGGAGATCAACCTCGCGGTGCTGCGCGCCTTGTTCGAGTTATTCGACCTGCCGTCCGGGCTGGCGCAGAAGGCCAGCCAGGGCGACACCGAGCCGGTCATCAAACTGCAGGAGAAAGTCAGTGCGCTGGTTCCACGCGTGCTCAAGGCCGGCTCCGATCTGCAACAAGGCAAGCTCGGCTTTTGGGGCCAGAACCTGCTGCGCGAGGAAGAGGCCAAAGACTGGCACGCCCGGCTGGATTCGCTGAAGAAGTTCACCGAATCGCTGGCGCCCTACAACACTGTCGGCAAGCTCAAGAACCTGCGCGTCACGCAGGAAGACCTGGACGGCCAAAAGAAGAATCTGGAGATCCTGGCCGCCGTCGAGCGACTGCTCGAACTGGTGGTGGAGTTGGGCAGCACGGCGTCTTACCTGTCGCAGGCCGAGATGGTGTTGCCCGCTGATCACCCTTGGGTGAAACAGGCCGAGACCGCCCGCAAGGCGCTGCAGGAAAAGCTGAGCCAGGACCGCACCGGCGAGCACGCCGCCGATTACCGGCAGACGCTCAACCAGCTCAAGAAGGACTACATCACCGCCTACATCGCCAGCCACAGCAAGGCGCGGCTGGGCGTGGCCGAGGACAAAACCCGCAACGCCCTGCGCAAGGACGATCGCCTGCTGGCACTGCGCGTACTGGCCGGCGTGTCGCTGATGCCCACCAGCCAGCTCACCGCCTTCGAGGAGTCGCTCAACGGTCTCAAGAGCTGCTCTTCGCTGGACGAGCCGACCCTGGTCACGGCCGCCGTCTGCCCGCACTGCCAGTTCCGCCCGTCTGCCGAGCAGTTGGAGTTGATCCCGGCGGCCAACCGCCTGCACAAGCTGGACGACGATCTGGACGAACTGCTGGCCAACTGGCAGCAGACCTTGCTGGAGAACCTGGAAGACCCGTTCACGCAGGACAGCTTGGGCCTGTTGCCACCCGCGTCCAAGAAGCTGATCGACGCCTTCCTGACCTCACGCAAGCTGCCCGACCCGATGACCACCGAGTTCGCCAATGCCGTGCAGGAAGCGCTGTCGGGGCTGGAGAAGATCGCGGTGAAGGGCGACGAGATCAAACAGGCACTGCTGCAAGGCGGCTCGCCGGCCATGCCAGACGATCTGCGCAAGCGCTTCGACACCTTTCTGAACGAACGTTGTAAGGGCAAGGACTCAACCAAGCTGCGCTTCGTGATCGAGTGATGGACCCAACGGAGGAAGGCAATGGATATTGAAACCGCTGGGGCCATCAAGCTGTTTTTCCCCAACCCATCGTTGACATTGGTCTATTTCGAAGCCCTTGCCAATGCGCTGGATGCGGGTGCGACCGAAGTGTCCATCGATATTGATGTGCAGGCATACGACAAGCCGGACACGTTTAAGATCACCGTTACAGATAACGGCGATGGATTCACGGACGAGAATTTTGATCGCTTCAAAACCTTATTGAAGCCCAGAGACAAATTCCACAAGGGTATTGGTCGCTTGGTGTTCCTCAACTATTTTGATCGCGTTGAAGTCATCAGTACGCGAGACAAGTGGCTGCGGAAGTTTGTTTTCAAAGAAGGCTTTGATGGCAACGCGCCACTCCAAGAGCTTGGGGAGGTGCAGGGAGCCAAAACGATATTGACGTTCACCGGCTTTGCGGGCGCGCGCGTCAAGTCCTATGACGATCTGAAGCCAGATGCCATCAAGCCGCTTTTGATCGAACAATTCCTGCCAACGCTTGACGCGCGCAAACGTGATGGCAGGGCGTTCACGATTTCGATCAACCTCAAGACAGCCGAGAGCAACACGCAAAAGGAATTTTTTCCTCACGAGGTGAAGATAACGCCCGCCGATTTGCCTTCAATGACCAAGATCACCATCCAGGATGATTCTCTGGATGCGTTCTCGACCATTGACATGCACTATCACGTCGAGCCGGTGTCGGGCAAAGGAAGCCTACTTGTTGCCTTCAGCATTGATGGTCGGACGATTCCGGTCAACTTGATACCAACTTCGTCTTTTCCTCCGGGCTACATGGGTGTGTTCCTATTCGAGTCGGAGATGTTTCACTCCAATGCCGACAGTTCGCGCCAAAAGCTGATACTGCCGGAAGGGCTCCAAGAAGCAAGTCTATATCGCGTCTTGCGCCGGGAAGTTGGCAAGGTGTTGGCAGACAAGATTCCGAAGATCACAGAGAAGAACGAAAAGGTAAAGGAAGAGTTCGAGGAGCAATTCCCGCATCTTCTGGGCTATTTCGAAAACGATACCGTTGGCTTGATTGATCGTGATGATGCTCTGGAGATCGCACAACAGAAATTCTTCCGTGCTCAGAAGCAGGTGCTGCAATGCGAGACACTGACCGAAGCGGCGTATGTGAAGTCGCTGGAGCTGTCATCGCGCACTTTGACCGAATACATCCTTTACCGCGACAAGATCATCGGCCGCATGAAGGAAATGACGGCCGACAATGCCGAATCCGAAATACATAACCTCATCGTTCCGAGATTCAAGGAATTTTCGCGAGAAGCCATGCCTTCGGAGGTTTACCAGAACAACGCCTGGTTGCTCGATGACAAGTTCATGGTGTTTCGTACCATCCTGAGCGAGCAACGGATGGATACCGTCGTTAATGCCATACGGCTTGATGAAGAAAGCGAGAAGGATGCGGGCAGACCAGATATTGCAATGATCTTCTCCGCTGATCCAAAAGATGCCAACGCAGTGGACGTAGTCGTCATCGAAATAAAGAAGAAAACAGACGATGAAAAAGAAAACCAATACGCCATCAATCAACTGCTTGATCGTGCGGTGAAGCTGGCGGCGCATTGCCCCAACATCCAGAGAATCTGGTACTACGCCGTCATCCAGATCAGCGACACGATGGGAACTCGGCTGCGCCAGCAAAACTGGGCGCCACTTTTCTCCATGGGGAAGCTTTACTACCAGGAATTCCGAACCGAGCGACGAGATGGAACTGTGGTTCCGACTCCAACTTTCGTCGTGTCCTTCGATGCCATCGTGGCAGATGCCGAAAGCAGGAACCACACATTCCTCGAAATCTTGCGCAATGGCATGAGGGAGTACGCCGCACAACAGGCCACGGGCCAGATGGGCAACTAGTCAAATGGCCAAGGCAAGCGGCTTCGTCGTATTCCTCACGAAAGATCGGTTGGACACATTCCTTGAATGTGTAGCCGAGGAGCGCGCGTTTGCCGAGCCTGTCGCCGACTTTCAGCACAGCCGAACCGCACCACTGGTTTGCTTTGTGGTTAACACTGGGCAGTTGACGCACATTGGACTTGGGCGTCGTGGTGTGCGCGCTGGTACGGGCATGAGTCGGTTGAATATCGACAAGGCTGAAAAACTCGCGAACCCGCTGTCCGTTCGGAAACTGCTGAATCGTCTGCCCAAGCGCAATGCCGTATACGTGCGTAAACGGTTTCGGTCGGGTGGATTGTTGACGGACAAAGGCTTCACCGCCGTCGTCGAAGTCATCCGCCAGATCGCGCCCCAAGCCAGCACACTGTTGGAACGCTTCAGTCAGACCAGAACGGAACGCATCCGACGGCTGTCGGAGCGAGCACGAGACAACTTGGCGCAGCAAAAAGAAGCGTTACTCACGGCGTTGTCGATAGCCGGGATCAGTCGCGACCCTGTTCAGGAGTGGACACCATCGGATGAAACACCGGTGTCTTTTCTCGACGGCCTGCCCAGCGTTCGGCTGCGCGAAGATCCGATGGTGGTCCACGATTTGCAGAACCTGCCCGGTTTCGAGGTGATTAAAACCTACCCCTACGGCGCAGCCGTCTTCGAGTCCGAAGCCACGTCGGAACGTCTCACTGTCATTCTTGCCAACCGCCTGCCGCTCGAAGAACAAACTGGCACCGACCTCATCTATTTCAACGAAACCTACCAGAGCTTTGTCATGGTTCAGTACAAGGCGATGGAGCGTGAGGATCGGCGTGATGGGCCAGCTGAAGCCGTCTACCGCTTGCCCAACGCACAGTTGAAGGAAGAACTCGACCGCATGGATGGCGTGCTCGATGCGCTGAAGGCTTGTGCCCCCAACACCGGTATTGGCGGATTCCGCCTGACCGAAAACCCGTTCTTCCTCAAACTCTGCTCCAGGCTCATATTCAACCCGGATGATGTAGGTCTTGTACCGGGCATGTACCTGCCGCTGGACTATTGGAAGCTGCTGGAGAAGGATCCTGGCATCCAGGGGCCGAAGGGTGGCCTGCGGATTACCTACGATAACGCGCAGCGTCATTTAGACAACACCGCGTTCACAACGGTGGTGTCCAGGGCGTGGGTTGGCACGACGCCCAGCCAGTCGCAAGTGCTTCAGGACGTCATTCGGACAACCCTGGAAACGGGCAAAGCGGTGGCCATCGCCATCAAACCGAAGAGATCCGCCGAACCCCGAGACGATGATCAAGAAATAGAAGTGGACGCAATCAATGAATGATGTCACCTCACTGACGATTCCAGCGAACTTGTCCGAATGGCTGACGCTGGCCAACGTCCTGTTGACCGCAACGTTCGCCGGACTCACGTTTTTCATTCTGCGCGCTAACCGTGCTGCAGTAGGTGCAATGCGTGAGCAGATGGCTGATCAGAATCGCCCCTTTGTCGCAGTGACCGTGCAGGTGCGCATGGGCACACCTGTCATCCAATTGCTGGTCAGGAATGTCGGTCGCTCGCCGGCACAGCATCTTCGGCTACGCCTTGATCGAGACTTCTTTCAGTTTGGCGAAAAAGGCGAGGGGCGAAATCTCGCGAAGCAATCGGCGTTTTCGCAGCCGATCGACTGTCTGCCTCCCATGTCGGAGTTGCTTTTCGATCTCGGAATGGGCTTCAAGATCTTCGAAGGCGGAGCTGATCCGACGATTTGTCCGCACACATTCGAAGTGTCGGCCGAGTACGAATATGGAAAGAACAAGTACAGCGAAAAGACCCACGTGGATCTGCAGCCCTATATGGGCACCAGCGTTCCGCACCATCCTGTCGTAGAGGAGTTGGAGCGGGTCAGAAAATCAATCGATAACCTGAGCGACGCGGTCAAGCAGTCTGCGAACGCGGCAATCAAGGCTCAAAGCGCCGAGGAAAAGAATGACTAATCTATTCAGCACTACACAAAAAGATTCTGGCCCGGTGGAATGCCTTGGCCAGACATTCCCCAGCGAACAAGCCCGGCGCGAGCACTTCACCAAGCTGCTGGCCGAGAAGCTGAGAGATCCGGCGTTCCGCAAGATCGAAGGCTTTCCGCAGGGTACCGACGAAGCAATCCTGGCGATGTCGGACCCGCCGTACTACACCGCGTGCCCGAATCCCTTCATCGAAGACTTCGTGCGTCACTATGGCAAGCCGTATGACCCGAACGTGAGGTACAGCCGCGAGCCAGAGACTATCGACGTGTCAGTGGGCAAGACTGATCCGATCTACCAAGCCCATGCCTATCACACAAAGGTGCCCCACTTGGCTATCGTGCCATCGATCTTGCACTTTACAGATCCTGGGGACCTCGTGCTCGACGCGTTCGCCGGTTCAGGTATGACGGGAGTAGCCGCTCAGTGGTGTGGAGCAGCTCCTCCAGTTTATCGGCACGAGCTTGAGACTGAATGGAAAAAGCGCGGCAAAGCGGCACCAAAGTGGGGGGCGCGTCGCGCAATTCTGAATGACCTGTCGCCAGCAGCGACTTTTATCTCCGCGAATTTCAACATCCCATTTGATGTCAATACCTTCTCTGTGGCCGTAAAGAAGATATTCAAGGAAGTCGAGCAAGAGATCGGCTGGATGTATGAAACACTGCATTCTGACAATGTAACGAAGGCGCGCATTGACTTCACCATCTGGAGCGAGGTCTTCAGTTGTGCATCCTGCTCGGGAGACATCATTTTTACCGATGCCGCGATGGATGAAAAAAAGGCACGAGTTGCAAACATGCTTGAGTGCCCGCATTGCGGCGCAGCCTCTAAAAAGGAGCAGATGGAGCTGGCATTTGAATCATTCTTAGACAGCTCGTCTGGAAAAGTTGAGAAGCGACCAAAGCGATTGCCAACGCTCATTAGTTACAAGGTTGGCAAGGTCGCATTTACAAAGCGGCCAGATGCCACTGACCTAGCCATTCTGGAGCGGATTGGCGCATTGCCGCTGCCTGATGAGGTTCCCACCACCGTATTGCCAGACTGCCAGATGACGAGAGTTGGCAGGATGCGAACGACCAATACGATTGCAACGCACTTCATGTTCTTGCCTCGTGCCGCTCAAATGCTTGGTCTTTTGTGGAAGAAGGCAAAGGCACATCCAGATGAGCGGATGCGGCAGGCACTGCTCTTTTTTGTTGAGCAGGCAATCTGGACAACTTCAGTGATGAATCGATTCCAGCCGCAGGGATTTAAGCAGGTCAACAAATACTTGCCGGGCGTGTTCTACGTGCCATCTCAGATCTGCGAAGTATCGCCTTGGTATGCAATTGGGGCCCGTGGCGATCGCATAGCAAAGGTATTTGCAAGCTTTGTCAGGGCTACCGGTTCTACGTGCGTCACCACGGGTACTGCTGCCAACCTGAGAATACCTTCTGATAGTATCGACTACATATTCACAGACCCGCCATTTGGAGAAAATATTTACTACGCCGATTTGAACATCCTTGTCGAATCGTGGCACGGCGTGACCACCGATGCAAAACCAGAAGCAATCGTCGATCGCGTGCGTCAGAAGGGGGTGGCGGAATACCAGCATCTGATGAAGAATTGTTTTGCTGAGTATTACCGGGTGCTTAAACCGGGCCGCTGGATAACCATCATTTTCTCCAACAGCCGGGCCGCTGTTTGGAATGCTATTCAGGTTTCTCTGCAGCAGGTTGGTTTCGTCGTTGCAGAAGTTACTGCATTAGATAAAAAGCTCGGAAGCTTCCAGCAGGTTACCTCACCGAACGCTGTCAAACAGGATCTGATCATTTCAGCTTACAAGCCAAACGGAGGCTTGGAAGATCGTTTCACTCGAAATGGAGCAACCGTCGAGTCGGCATGGGACTTCGTTCAGACCCATTTGAAGCAATTGCCCGCTGTTAAGGTCACCTCAGGTTTTCCGCAAGAGTTGCTGAACATCGTAGAGCGCGATCCACGTCGCATCTACGACCGCATGGCATCCTGGTTTATCCGACACGGCGCGATGGTGCCGATCTCGACGCCGGAGTTTCTGGCTGAGCTGCCCGTTCGTTTCCGCGAGATGGATGGCATGGTGTTCTTGCCCGATCAACTGGTCGAGTACGAAAAGGCAAGGTCGCGTATTCCGCAGGTGAAACAGGCGGAGCTTTTCGTCTCCGACGAGCGCAGCGCCATCGACTGGCTGACCAGCTTCCTGCTCAAGCGCCCATCAACTCGGTCGGAGATTCACCCCGAGTACATCCCGCAGATCGGGTCGGCCAAGCGCAAGGGCGAGATCATTCCAGAATTGGACCAGCTGCTTGAGGACAACCTGAATCCGTGCTCTCCCGGGATAAATTCAGGCTAAGTTATTGAATTGTTGATACAATACCGTCCACCAGTCTTTCACCCAATCCAACATGGCTCGCTTCGAAATCCGTCAGACTGCCAAGCTGA
>JAVEXE010000100.1:0-8361 GCA_034004105.1 Azonexus sp.
AGGCCTGCTCGAGCAACAATGCCAACTGCGGAAGCTGGTGCGGCACCCCCAGTTCGCGTGCTCGGTCAGCAAGAAGACCACCGTCCAGAACGAAGTGCGCAGACTGGTCCAAGGTCGGAGCTTCCAGCGGGGATGCTTGGAAGGCAGCCAGGGACTTGTAGCCCAAAGCGGCAGCGACCAACTGCTGGGCGTGACTCAGCTGGATGCGATTAGACGTGGACTTGGATGCCGTACGGACGGCGAAAGCAACAGAAAAAATATCAACCATGACGGTCCTCATTACTATTTGCACGGACATTCGAGCGATTACCTGGCCGCGCGATTGAGAATCGTGTGGTTTGGTGTTTCTGATTGCTACAGGGTAGGTACAACTGTCTTGTTTGAGTCGCTCGCAACTCGGCCGGACAGGCACTCTTTTTAGAATAGCGACATCCGGTCTGAAACGCAAGTGACTCCAAGCGTTCCGCCAAGCCTGCTGTTGCAAACTTTT
The DNA here is from genome assembly GCA_034004105.1 of Azonexus sp. Lineage (GTDB taxonomy): Bacteria > Pseudomonadota > Gammaproteobacteria > Burkholderiales > Rhodocyclaceae > Azonexus. The sequence continues at coordinate 491 of JAVEXE010000100.1, forward strand.
ATCAGGGCAGAGCTATACCTTTTCGTCACAACACACGAAGAGGCAACAACATGCAGTCTTACCGCGAACGTCTGATTACCATTGCCGCGTCGATGGCAATCAACATTCTTGCTACCCAAGCGGTGGCCAAAACAGAAGAGGCTCGCCGAGAGCACAAGCAAATGGGCGCGAAATTGCTGACCACAGCGGCCACACTTGAACGGGGCTTCCAATCCTATCGTGCGAGCGGCAATCTTCCGGTTTTTAGGCCTCAGCTTGACGAACTGCCCCGCCTATACCAGCAATGGCTGTCCGACCTCACCGCATTCAAAGCATCCCTACGCGCGCAGGGTGCCGAACCGTGGGTTCTGGAAAACGTCGCTATGGCGTTTGACCAGATGGCCGAGCGTATCGAACGGCGTGCCAGGTAAGGCGGCAGTCATCCGCCCTACCCTTCTTCACCCGGTCGCCGGTTGGCCCCTGCCCTCACCGCTTTTGCGCTTGCGGTGTAAAATCCGTTATTGCTTTCGTACCAGTACGGTAACAATCATGAAAACCAAATTCCCTGCCACCTTACGGTGGATCAACGAGCAACTCGAAACCGGCGAAGCCCCTGAATCCTTCCTGTCTGCAGGACAACGCCTACTCAACCAAATTCACATCGCCATCGACCTTCATGGCCCTCTCAGCTCTCCCGCAACTTCCGAAGCCGCCAAACTCTCCGGCCTTTCACGGGCATGGAAATCCGCCATCATCCGAGAACTCTCCAAGGAAATCATCAGCCAACTCAACATCGACCCCAGCCGAGAACGTGTTCGAGCAATGCAACTCACCCTCTTCGGCCGCAGCCAGGCTTCTGCTGATCTCCGAGAATTCGGAAAACCCATCCGATGGGGCGGTGGAAGACCGGAGACTTGGCCAGAAATCCCCGATGACCTGGCTGTCGCAGCAAAGGAATGCTTCCTGGAGCACGAAAACGCCCTCCGGGATAAGCTGCGGGGGCTGAAATGATCCGCCAGCCGACCGGGAAATTGGTCACTTTTGGAACGCCAAAAGCCGCATCCACAAGGCCGCCTTCCCTTGTTACCTCTATCTCAAGGTAATCCATTGCCCTCATTCGAGGATAGTCAGCCATCAACACTGACTACGCTGGAGCGCCTAAGCGTGCTGCAGAATAGGTTGCGGTGGTTGAACTAGCACCTTTTTGTCACCTTAGTCTTCTACGCGGAGCCAGTAGCATGTCGTGTTCGGTGTTTTTGTTACCAAATCTGCCGCTTTTGAAGCATCGAAAAGGTGAAAAACAGGCACAAAAGCACCTGAGTCAAGGTTGCTTGGAAACCACCTTTTTGTCACTAATCGATATTGAGCTTCTGTTGAGCAGCTTCTTGAAAACGAAACTCTATCGTCTTCACTGCTCTGCCTTCCTTGTGGGGCTTCCAGGTGATCTCGATATTTGATTTAGCTGTTAACTCATCAACTGCCGGCTTGATCACCCTGCGTGCAATGTCGGCATACCGTGAGTACGGTAAATCCAACTGTCGAATCATGTCATCCAAAGTGATCCAGAGTACTCCAGTGTTGGAAAACTGAGCTAGCATCTCAAATATCCGGATACTGTAAGTACTTCGTAGGCTAGCTACTTGCTTCAGTTTGTAGCTCGTAAATTGAGCTCTGAGTAACGTAAGAAGTGGAAGGACGTCCTGGCTAAACACAAGCTCAGCCCACCCTTCTCCATCATGGTAGACAACCTTCGAGACCCACCGCATCTTAGTTGTTTGCTTACCATTGATTTCAGTGATTTTTCTCTCGAAAAGCTCATTCGTCGCTTGCTTCAGCTCTTCGTAAGCCTTGCGACGATCAATGCCGAATGTTTCAGCAAACTCCAGAGCCGATATCCTCACCCTTGTTTGATCATTGCGTGGGTGCATGTAACTTTTTCTGGAGTCCAACTTGCTGATTGCGGCAAGAACAAGCCTTTGTTCTTGCAAGTTTAGTTTGTACGAAGCTCTTACTAGCGAATTCGACTTCGATACATTGTTGTCAACCAGCGAAAACCCGCACCCATTAACGTTTTCGTCGGGTTGATCCGTTTGAACATCTGCAGGTTCAATGATGTCTGACATGGGTGACAATTAAATTTGATGTCAGTCAGACTATAGTTTGTACCCGAATACGTCAAGCAAAGCATGCGGTTGTGCAACCACCTTTTTGTCACTTTCAGACTTGCTTCGAACCATAGCCGATATCCAATAAATTCACCATGCAAAAAATTTCAGGCTCTGAGCCCTTGAAACACGCAATCAAACCCAATTTTTTCGACGCTGTGGATAACAGCACCTTAATGTCACCGCTAACCACCTATCTGTCTTAGTTAACCACCTGTTTGTCTTCCTTTACCACCTTTTTGTCACTGAACACCACCTATAAGTCACTTTTACCGAACGAGCAACACCTATATCTGCATGATATTAAAGGAAAATTTCGATTTTTCGTACGGTCTATAAACAAGATAAAAACTAACTAAAAAGGTCTTATAAACATCTTACAAACGCAAAAGCCTTTCATAGACATAAAAGATAAAATCGTCCAGTGCCGACCTGTCGAACTCGTATAGATTTTTTCGATGTAATCAAATAAAATCGAAACATCGTCACTCTAAACGAACGGCCACCTAATGACCACTAATGCTCTGAGAGATCCAAAATTCCGTGGCAAATACGTAAGCGAAACACTAATTTGGCCATCAGTATCCTTGCACATGCTGAAGAAGATGACTGGCAAAGAGAGTGGTGATGGCGCTCGTCATCTCTACTCGCCATATGAGGTGCGTCTCGCGAAATTGCAAAAATATGGGATTGATCCAACAGCAGTTAACTCTTGTAGACCACCGTTAGTGAATTGCCGCATGGCTAAAGGCGGAACCGGCAAAACAACGATCGCAGCGAATTTAGCAACGGCATTTGCCTTCATGGGGTACAGAACGCTGGTTATTGATTCGGACCCTCAAGCATCAATGACAAACATGATGGGGATTGATGCCTCAAGTGAAGACTTGATTCATGTTGGAAATCTGATGGAGCAGTCAATCACCAATCGAGGACCAGCAGATTTTCAATCTGCAATTCGCCACATATTTCCAAATGGAATGCTTGACATAATTCCATCGGACATCACGCTAACCAACATTGATGGTTGGCTAATCAATCAGATGCAACGCGAAACAGTCTTCGATCGTCTTTTAAGTGCTAATACAGATTTTTTGTCATCATACGATGTGATTGTTGCTGACTCCGCACCTGGTACATCTTTACTTTCGATGAACATCATGGTTGCAGCAAAAACGCAACTTGCCGTTTGCTGGCTGGATAGGGAAAGCCTGAAAGCGCTACCAATCTTGTTGAGCAACGTAGAGGAAATTAATTCCGCTTATCCAAGCCATGCCTCGGATGTGGAAATTATCGCGAACGGGTACAACGCCTCTTTCAAACACAACAAGGAGTGCCTAGAGTTGCTGGTTGCAAAGTATCCACGTCTTTTAAACGAGAATGTCATTCAACAGTTTTCGGGGTTCAATGCGCAACAACCTTTGCCGGGCGGCGTCGCCAAAGGTTCTACCATTGAGCAAGACCATTCATCGGCTGGAGCCAAAGCCATGATGGATTTAGCTAAATCACTACTCGGACGGTACAAAATCCGCCTGGCCGGTTTCGATGAGTCAATCCCATCAATTCGTGGCAACGGTAATAATTAAGGAAAAGATGATGGCAAAACTTAGTGGACTCATTGGTGCTGGAAAAATTGGAACGCCGGACAAGTCTATCGTTGATGCTATGCCCGAAGCGCCGACTGTTTCACCCGCGCAAAACAGCCTGTCTGACCAACAAGAGGTTCGGATGCTAGAGTCTAGCATCGCGCTAGACTCTAGCGTGATGCAAACAGTAGAGCTACCGATTTCATCGATTAGACCGTCCCCGTATCAAGTTAGAGCCTTAGCTGACGATGAATACATAGAAAGTTTAATGAACAGCATCGTGAGTTCTGGCGTTATCAGCCCGATCATCGTAAGAAAAATTCCCGCTGGAGAATATGAGGTAATAGCTGGACATCACAGGGTTGAGGCCTCGAAGAAACTTGGCAAGACCACGATCACTGCGGTTGTTAAGAAGATGTCAGATAGTGAGGCAGCTTGCGCGTTGACATCGGACAACTTCATTCGAAAAGAACTGTCCGACTACGAAAAATACAAACATGCAAAGCTGCTTAAGGAGAATGGTTTTTGCAGATCAATGCGTGATCTGGGTTCAGTACTTGGTGTGTCCCGTCAATTGATCGGATTCCTGCTTGCTTTTGACGAGTACCCTGTCGGAGCTAAGGATATTTTAGAGAAAAATCCGACAATAATTGGGGCAACAACTGCTAACGAGGTTAAGGATCTTGCAAAGAGTCATCCTGATATCTTTACAGAAGCTTTAGAGCAACTGGCTAACGGAAAAATCAAACAAAACCAGATTCGCAAATGGGTGGAAGATCATTTCAAGCAAACTAACCTCAGAACAGCTTTACGGCATGATGTAAAAATCACGCGTCCAGAACTAGGTGTTACAGTTAAATTAGCATTTACCGCTAAAGAGGCAAAGATCCAATGTGAAGGGTTGGATATTGAGGCTCTCAAAGCTCTATTGGAAGCTAACTTAGATAAATTAATCAAGAAGGTAGCAACGTGAATCGGATGATAGGCTGTCATCAAGATGTTGTTCAGCCGCCCTTTGACGTTTCAACCAACGCCATCGCCAGTTTGGCCGACTACCAACTGGTTTTCAAAACGAAGAATTGCAACTGTTGGCACTTGAACGCACTATCTTTATCAATAGTAGTGACGTGGTACCACTTTAGATCAGGTATCTTCGCGAAAATTTTGGCCATCCTGAAATGTGAAAATAAGGAATCCTGCACTCTGTTCAAGTGAACTTACAGCATTATGGGTGATAATCGGGGGAAACCCTGGTTTGCCGCCGCCCTTCCCTTCGGCTTATCAACATCAAATAATGGTTCATCAGGAAACAGGCGCGAAAGCTGCGATTGGCCTGATGCTCGTTTCCGCCTTGCTTCAAGGGTGAGCAACTAATGCTACGGCGCAATTGAATCCAAAACCATCTGGCAATCCGTTTGTTTTCATCGCAAGCACATCCACGACACCACCATCGGAATATCCAAGGCACTACGGGTAATGTGAAGTCTGTTGCCCAATCCCATCATCAAGTCAAATGCGACGTATTTTGTCTCGTGTTCACTCGATAGTGATCGCCACTATGATCACTATCGAGGGGTAACGATGAATCGTCGAGAGTTTATGAGGTTAATGGCGCTGGCAGGCATTACGTCAACCGCAATGCCTGCAGCTGCGAAATTAAATGCGCTTCATGTAGAGCCTCCCAGCCAATACGGAACCGACTTCGCCTTTTCTAGGGATGCTTCAACGTCAGGATTCCCAAAAATTGGTCTTGTGTCCGTTGGAAGTGGTGCCTGCGGATTGTTGAGGCAATGGCAAGGTGGGCTCCCTTACTTGGCCCGCAGTGTTGCTATCGACACTAATTCGTTTGTACTTGCGCGTAGTGGGGGGAGCCACGTTGTGAGGGTAGGACGGTCAGCAGACAAGATCACCGACCCCAAGACGCTTCGCGTGGAAGCCAAGAAGGCCAGATCGGAAATCCGTGACGCGCTGACGGGCCTGCACCTTATTTGGTTGGTAACTACCCTGGGCGGTACTGCTGGTACAGGCATTGCGCCAATCGTTGCCGACGAAGCCAGGATTTTGGGTATCCCTGTCATTGCCGCTTCGATCACCCCGTTTGATTTTGAAGGCCCAAGAAGAAATCAAATCGCGCAAGCAGGGCTAGGTGCAATCACTCGCCGTGTCACGGCATCCATCGAACTGCCAAACGAAGCTTTCAATACCGAGGATGAGGATGCGTTGTTGGAAACTGTCCTTGGCAATGCCAATCGGGAGTTTCTGGATCTTTATCGCACTGTCAGTTCAGTGTTAAGTCAGGACGGCTTGATCGGGGTCGATCTTGAGGATTTCCTGGCAGTAATGTCGCAGGGTAAGGGGATGGTTGCTTTCGGCCATGGTCAGGGTGATGGGCTGTCTAGTGCAAATATTGCTTTTCCCGCTGCGGCAAACCACCAACTGCTAGGTCTTGATCGTCTGCAAAGTGCCAAGGGGGTATTCGTTGCGATCCAACTGAGGTCCAGCAGTCAGGTAATGAGCACAGTCAATAATGTGTTGCAGTCAATCAGTGCGGTGTTAGCCGACCCACAGGCGCTGATAATCTCTGGAGCGGTGATCGAGCCAAACCTGCACCGCGATCTCAGCATATCAATTGTGGCGGCATTATGACATTCGCGCATTCAGCAAAGGGTGAAGAAAATGGGCATTCTGGATGAAGTGATTGAGGCAGTAGAAGAAAGACTGGCTTATGAAGATTTCATTGAGGCCGTGCAGGAACATGGCGCACCGACTGAGCCAGAGTTTGAAATTTATCAACGGGCTATCACAACCCTCGCTCAGGAACGCCAAATCTCAGAATACGAAGCATTTCGTACAGTTGACGATTGGGAAATCGTCGACCTCCTATGCAAAAAACATTGACGAAGAACGCGCTGAGGACATCATTATCATTAATGCCTGCGCGATTCGCTGGAAACCGACCGATCTTAAAACCCACATCACGCGAATATCCGCCTACTAGCAACGGCAACCCCCGAGTTGATGTAGTTGAGCAGACCCTGCTCAAGTTCCGGAAATTCGTTCAACTCGGTGCGTAGGCTCAGTACGACTTGGCACCTGCGTAGTGCCAGTGTTTCGCAAACAAACCTAATGTGAGCTTGGGCAACCGGGTGGCCGATGACTGCCTGAAGGTTATCAATCAGGAGTAGGTCGAGCGTGGCGAGTGATGGATCGAGCCGTTCCGGATAGCGAAATGCCGAGGCTTCGATGCGACGCACTTTGGCCTGGTTTGCGTAACGTAAATGCTGCAGACCTATCGCATTGAGCAAATGAGATTTGCCGCTGCCAGTCGGCCCGATAATGAATAAAGGATTGCTTTCTTGTGATTGCCCATGGCTGGCAATGACAGCATATGCATAAGCTGCCTCATTGCCTGAGCCGCAAACATACTGCTCCAGAGTCTCGGCCAAGTTCAAACCGCATGCAATAGCGTGTTCCTTGTATGCCTGCGTTAATGGCGGATCCATAGCACGTTGTCGGCAATGCGCATCGAGTGCCGATAGGATAGTTTGAGCTGCCTGACAGGCACCCGAAGTTTTCCAGGAAAGCATCGGAATCTCCGCGCACCTTACCTGCTGGTCGAGAAAGCGAACAATCGAGTCATCGGGATCATGTTTTTGACACCAAGATTCCGAAAACGAAATTTCGGTGACGAAACCCGTGGCGAGCAAGGCAATCGCAGCGCGAGCGCTGCTGGCATAGAGAACATCTTGTGATGATGATGTAGGGAAGTTAAGCGCGAGGTGCATCGGGGTATCCTGGGTTTGCCAGAAGTTTGCCTCAGGAAAGCGACAATATATGTCCGATTCGGATGTGCGACATGTTCTGACTCGGTGCTGGATATACTGATCACATCATTAAAGCAACGAGGCTTCCATGTCACGCCACTACAAACTCTCAAAATCAAAGCTGTTGGCTTTTCGCCAGTGCCCAAAACGCCTTTGGTTGCAGACCCATCGTCCCGATCTGGCTGACTACGATGTCAATCAGCGTCCAATAGTTTCCAGGTATCAGCGTCCAAATCTTTCCAGTTGCTCAGGTTAATTTGACGGATTTTTTCCGCTGTTTGAAGCGGTAGGAATCGTTACCGGTTTCGAGGATTTCA
>JAVEXE010000101.1:0-4131 GCA_034004105.1 Azonexus sp.
TGGGCAAAACAACCCTGGCCCATACGCTGGCCCGCCTGCTTGGCCTGCAATTTGCCCGCATTCAGTTCACTGCCGACTTGCTGCCGGCGGATATCACCGGCGTTTCGATCTACGACCGCGACCAAGGCAGTTTCCGCTTTTTGCCCGGTCCCGTATTTTCCCAACTGATCCTGGCAGACGAGATCAACCGCGCGACGCCAAAAACTCAGAGCGCGCTGCTTGAGGCGATGGAAGAAGGACAGGTGACCGTCGAAGGGGAAACACGCCCGCTCCCGCCCGTCTTCTTTGTCATCGCGACGCAAAACCCGGCTCACCAGATCGGCACCTTCCCACTGCCAGAATCACAACTGGACCGCTTCCTGATGCGCCTCGAACTGGGCTATCCCGGTCGCGATGCCGAACGTGCCCTGCTCAGCAGTGGCGGCAAGCGTCAGATGCTGGAGCAACAAGGCAACCTGCTGACGCCGGCACACTTGCAAGAACTTCAGCGCGAAGTCCATCGCCTGCACGCTGCGCCGGCCTTGATCGATTACGTTCAGTCACTGCTCGAAGCAACACGCCGCAGCCCGGTCTTCCGGCATGGCCTGTCACCGCGTGCCGGTCTGGCACTGCTGGCTGCCGCCCGAGCCTGGGCCTGGCTGGCGGGTCGCGACATCGTTCTGCCAGATGATGTTCAGGCCGTCTTTCCTGCCGTTGCCCGCCATCGCCTGCACCTCGCCCAAGGAGGCGGCTTTGCTGCAAACAGCGATATTCAGACGCTGATGGCCGGGATCCCCATTCCCTGACGGTTGCCTGAGCAAGCCATGATCTCGATGCCCTGGTTGCCCCCGCTAAAACAACGTCTGTTCGGCTGGCACAGCGACGGTACGCAGCCCTTGCGCCTGGGGCGGCGGCGAATTTTCATCCTGCCCAGCCGGGGTGGCCTGCTCTACGCACTAACCCTGGCGGTCATGCTGCTCGGGGCAATCAATTACAATCTGGCGCTCGGCCACGCCCTCGTCTTCCTGCTTGCCGGCCTGGGACTGATCGGCATGATCCACAGCTTTCGCAATCTGCACGGCCTGCGGATTACGCCGGGCCGCTGCCCGCCGGTATTTACTGGCGATGCGGCGCAATTCGAATTGCAACTCGACAGCGAGGGGCCAAACACCCGCTACGGCCTCGTTTTTCAAGCACAGGGCGAAGTTGCCTCGACGATTGCGGTCAACGCCGGCCAGACAGCAAAAATCGATATCCCGGTTGTCACCCAGCAGCGTGGCTGGCTTGAACTCCCACGTATCCACCTATCCACCCGATATCCGCTCGGACTCTTCACTGCCTGGGCTTACCTGCAACCGGCCATGCGCTGTCTGGTCTATCCGCGTCCACTGTACTCGCCACTCCCCGAGAGTCAGCATGCCGTCGAAGGCAGCGCCGCTGGTGATGCGGGTCAGGAAGATTTTGCCGGCTTTCGCGAACGGCAACCCGCCGATTCACTGCGCCACGTTGCCTGGAAAGCCAGTGCCCGTGACCAAGGTCATCGCTCTTTGCTGATCAAGCAATTTGCCGGCGGCAACGACGCACAGCTTGATCTGGACTGGTCGCTGACCGACCCGTTACTGGACATCGAACAGCGCCTGTCGATACTGACTGGCTGGGTCATTGAGGCCAGTCAGGCCCAACGCAGCTACCGCCTGAATTTGCCCGGCCAGATGATTGGCCCGGCAACCGGCCCGGCCCACCTCGCAGAATGCCTGGAAGCACTGGCATTATTTCGCCCATGAAGCCGCAACAAACCCTGCCCCACACGACAACGCCCTGGCTATTTGCAGCGGCAGCAGTCACCACGGCACCGCATGCCTTGCACCAACCGCTCTGGCTGACTGCGCTGAGCGGGCTATGCCTGCTGTGGGCGATCAATTTGTGGTGGCGGGATCATCGCCTACCGGGCCGCTGGCTGCTGATCGGCCTGGTCTTTCTCGGTTGCCTGGGGATTTTCTTCGAGTACCGGACGCTCTTTGGTCGTGATGCCGGGGTTGCCGCGCTGGTCATGCTGATCGCGATGAAATTGCTGGAGGTACGCAGCCGACGCGATGGCATGGTGCTGATCGTTCTCGGTTATTTCCTGCTGCTGACCCATTATTTCTACTCTCAAGACATCCCGACCGGCCTTTGGCTCCTGTTTGCCCTCTGGGTCGTCACAGCCAGCCTGATCCGGATCCAGGCACCGGAAATAACACCCCGGGAAAACCTGCGTCAGGCAGCCCGCTTCCTGCTTCAGGCACTGCCCTTGATGCTGCTGCTTTACCTCCTTTTTCCTCGGGTCAGCGGCCCGCTCTGGGGCTTGCCTAAAGATGCCTTCAGCGGCAAGACCGGGCTATCCGACAGCATGTCGCCGGGCAGCATTGCCAACCTTGTGCAAAGCGGGGAAATTGCTTTCCGGGTCAGATTTGCCGATGCGCCGCCGCCCAAGCAAAAACTCTACTGGCGCGGCCCGGTACTGGAGCGATTCGACGGCACTACCTGGCGTCCGTCGCCACTCGCGACCGGGACAGCACAGGTCGAGATTCAAGGTCCAAGTATCGAATATGAAATGACCCTGGAGGCGCACGGTCAGCGCTGGTTGCTTGCCCTCGACGCCCCCGTTCAACTGCCAACTGGCGCAAGCCTCGACAGTCGCCTGACGGCCTTGCAGCCTCGCCCAATAGAAACGCGCCAGCGGCTGAACTTCGCTTCGGGCACCGATTACCGTTACAACCTCAACGCGACCCCGGCAACGCTGGCCGAAAATCTGCGTCTGCCCCGCGGCAGCAATCCGCAAACCCAGGTCTTGGCCAAGCGCTGGCGAGAGACACACCAGCAGCCGGAAGCCGTCGTAAACGCTGCCCTGCGCCATTTCCGCGAGGAAGCGTTTTACTACACCCTGCAGCCGCCTTTGCTGGGACCGCAAGGCGTTGATGATTTTCTCTTCCGCTCCCGCCGCGGCTTTTGCGAACACTATGCCGCCGCTTTTGTTGTCCTGATGCGTCATGCCGACATTCCTGCCCGTGTCGTTGGCGGCTATCAGGGTGGCGAAATCAATCCGCGTGATGGCTTCCTGGTTGTGCGCCAATCCGATGCCCACGCCTGGGCTGAAGTCTGGCTGGAAAATCGGGGTTGGGTGCGGGTTGACCCAACCGCAGCCGTCGCACCGGAAAGGATAGAACAAGGGGTCGGCAGCGCCTTGCCCGTTGGTGACCCACTGCCGGCCTTCATTCGTGAGCACGGACACTGGCTGCGCGACCTGCGCCATCGCTGGGAAGCCCTGAATAACGCCTGGAACCAGCAAGTCCTCGGCTACGATGCGCGCCGGCAACGCGAATTGCTCAGCCGCCTCGGCCTGCCCGACGCGGATTGGCGCACACTGGCCATCGCACTCGGACTTTCCGCCACCCTCCTGATGCTGTTGCTGACCTGGTGGACGCTGCGTCAACGCCCGAAACAGGCCACCGAATCCCTTTACTGGCAAAAAGCATTACGCAAGGCCCATATCCAGCCCCTGCCGTCAGAGACACCGCTGGCCTTGCTGGAACGTCTGCGCCACGAGCAACCCGAGGTCGCTCGGGCACTCTCGCCAGTGGTACACCACTTCTTACTCGCCCACTACGCCCCGGACAATGCCGATCACCTGAACGCGCTGCGCTTGGCCGTCCACCGCTTGCGTCCGCCAAGCCAGTCAGGCACTGCGTAGATATCTGTCATCCCATTTACCACACCCCAACCCTGCACAATGCGTTTCTTCCGACTTCCTCATCTTCTCCTGCTTGCTGGCAGCCTCGCTCTACTCAACCCTGCCAGCACTGCAGCCCCCGCCAGCCCAAGCATCGCCGACCTGCCGCAAGCGCGTGAATTTGCCTACGACCTCGCCCAAAGGCACGGCTTTGAGGCCGATCAACTGCTGGACCAGTTCGCCCGCATCCGCAGCAATCCGCGCATACTGCAACTCATCGCCCCACCCAGCTCACCGACGCAACGCTCGTGGGAGCGCTACCGGCCACGCTTCGTCAACGCCCAACGCGTTGCTGCCGGCGTGGAATTCTGGAACGAAAACGCCCTCACCCTCGCCCGCGCTCGTGCGCTGTACGGCGTACCTGAAGAAATCATCGTCGCCAT
>JAVEXE010000101.1:4231-8329 GCA_034004105.1 Azonexus sp.
CGTACTCGCTCCCGGGTCAGGCCGAGATCACCGGCAATAGCATCGAGCGTCGCCTGGTCTTGGCCGTTCAGGCCGTAACGCCGTTCAATCACCACCCGTTGCCGCTCGCTTAACTGGCCAACCCAGTCTTCAAGAAGATGATTCACCTCACTCGACTGGAGCAGGCTGACAGGGTCCGTCGCCTCGGTTTCATCAATCACCCACTCAGCCAAGGTGTGAGCAGGATCGACCTCAAGCGGAGCGTCAAGGGAAGCGATATGCTCATTTAGCTGAAGGATGCGACGGATTTCGTCTGCCGGCCGATCCAGCAGCAACGAGACCTTTTCTACGGTCGACTCCCGATTTTCATCCGATTCCAGATGACGCATCGCCCGCAAAACCAGATTGATTTCCCGGATGACATGGACCGGCAGACGTATCGTCCGCCCCTGATTCATGATGCTGCGCTCAATCGACTGGCGTATCCACCAGGTTGCATAAGTCGAAAAACGAAAACCGCGCTCGGGGTCAAACTTTTCCAGTGCATGAATCAGGCCAAGATTGCCCTCTTCAACCAGGTCGAGCAAAGGAATCCCTCGGTGCAGATAATGCTTGGCAATATTCACCACCAGCCGGAGATTGTGCTCAATCATCTTCTGCCGGGCTGAAAAATCTCCTTGCCGCACCAGGCGACTGGTTTCCAGTTCATCCTCTGGCGACAACAGGGGTTTCGCCCCGATTTCATTCAGGTAGCGCTGCGTAACGTCTTCCAGCACACCAGCTTGACCGGAATAGGTATCCACAGCCAGTTGAAACGCTTCGTGCTCCTCAGCGGTCAGGAGCGGAAAATCACTGTCTTCGTCGGCTTCAAATCGACTCATCGCTTGGGCAAGAAGGGCATGGGATCGACGGGCTTACCCTGCTTACGAATCTCGAAATGCAATTTCACACTGTCTGTTCCAGTACGGCCTTTTTCGGCAATCTTTTCTCCCAATTTCACTGGCTGGCTCTCTTTGACGAGAATGCGATGATTGTGAGCGTAGACCGAAAGATGGTCATTGCTGTGCTTGATGATTACCAGCTTGCCATAACCTGCGAGCGCTTCACCCACATACAACACACGCCCTTCTGCAGCCGCCAGAACCGGATCGCCCTGCTTCCCGGAAAAATCAATACCCTTATTTCCACCAACGTTATAGCCACGCTGAATCGAGGTTGTTGTTGGCCAGGCCCAGACCACCCCTTCGACGGTCGCCGTTGAAGATTTTTCAACCGACGCAGCGGCTGGTGCAACCGCCGTCGAAGTTTCGACGGGACCTGACCTGGCGGCATCCGCTGACGAATTCAGACGCGCATCTGCCTCGTCGGAATAAGGTAGCTTACCGCCTTTGGGCTCACGAATCTGACTGGAAACCACCGCTGCGGGCGCTGGTCCGGACAGCGGTCTGGACTCAACGCCTGCCCCGACGCCAACCGGTGAAACCACCGCAACCCCTGCCCCAACGCTGGCCGTATCTGTCGGTACTGCGGGCCGCAAGCGCAGAATCTGCCCTTCACGCAGCGTTGTCGGATCCGTGATGTTATTCAGCGCGGCGAGTTCGCGATGGTCAAGGCCATGATCGCGGGCGATACGAAACAAGGTTTCTCCACGCTTCACCTGATGCTCTCCCGGACCGGCGGATCGGGCTTGCGCCGTCGGAACGGGCTGAACGGTTGGCGCGGGCGCCTGCGTGCAGGCAGCAAGGAGAAGCGAAGCAAAAGACAGCGATAGAATTCGGATCATTGTGTTCCAGCAAGTAATGGGACGAAGCGCACCGAATCAAGGCGCGTCTCCACATATCCCTGTGGCGTATGTTCTACGAGACAAAGCTGCTGGTCATGTGTACCCACGGGCAAAACCATCCTGCCACCCGGCGCCAGTTGCCTGAGCAACTCCACCGGAACGCTGGCCCCTGCAGCAGCAACAATGATGCTATCGAATGGCGAGGCTTCTGGCAAACCCCAATGCCCATCCGCATGTTTAAGACGCACATTGAATTGCTGAATGGTTCGCATGTTGGCTTTCGCCCGCTCAAGCAACGGCCCAATTCGTTCAACGGCATATACATCTTTGCTCAACTGCGCCAGTACAGCGGCCTGATAGCCGCAGCCTGCACCAACTTCGAGAGTTTTACCCAGACCCTCACGACCATTGATCAGCAATTCGATCATTCGAGCAACGATGAATGGCTGTGAAATGGTCTGTCCCATACCCAAAGGCAAGGCAGTATCTTCATACGCTCGCGAGGCCAGCGCCTCCTCGACAAAAACGTGCCGGGGAACCGCCGCCATCGCTTTCAATACGCTATCGTGACGAATTCCCTTTTCGCGCAAACGCTCGACCATACGCGCTCGCGTACGCTGGGAAGTCATACCGATGCCTTGAAGTGAATTCATTGCATCCACTGACGCAACAGGGGTAACTGACTGACATGCGTCAAATCAATCTGTAGTGGCGTAATGGAAACCCGATTTTGTTCGACGGCATGAAAGTCGGTGCCTGGCCCGGCATCCGCCGCTGCGCCCGCAGCACCAATCCAGTACACCGTCTCCCGTCTGGGTGAGGTCATGCGCACGACCGGCTCTGCTTTGTGCCGGCGCCCAAGCCGCGTTACCTCAGTCCCCCTCAATTCATCATAAGGAATATCGGGGACATTCACGTTCAACAACATCGGTCCATCCAAAGGATTACGGACAAAACGCTCAACCAGTTCGTGAGCCACCCGAGCAGCCGTCGCAAAATTAATCCCGTCAAAACTGGTCATGGAAATCGCAATGGAAGGAATGCCTAACAAATACCCTTCCGTGGCAGCAGCAACCGTTCCAGAATAAATCGTGTCATCGCCCATATTGGCACCGGAATTGATGCCGGAAACAATAATATCCGGCAGCGTATCGAGCATTCCGGTAACTGCCAGATGAACACAATCTGTTGGCGTTCCATTCACAAAATAAAAACCATTTGCTGCCTGTTTCAGCATTAATGGCCGATCCAGTGTCAGGGAATTGCTTGCCCCACTGCGATTCTGTTCCGGTGCGACAACAATGATTTCCCCGAGAGCCGCCAAGGCATCGGCCAAGGCTGCCAGCCCCGGGGCGAAATAACCATCATCGTTACTCAGTAAAATCCGCATGTTCAGACCAGGAGATCATCAAGCGAGCCGCCATCAGCCACCCAAGCCTCGACCCACTTGGGTTTGCGGCCACGCCCCGTCCACTCCAATTCTGCATTGATCGGGTGACGATATTTCACTTTCACCTTGGTCCCTGTCACGACTTTGGCTTTGGTTTCTTTTCCAAACAATTCCTCAAAGACAAAACCGCGCGCCTTGGCCAGCGCCCTGAACTCTTCCAGTACCTTTGCTTTCTCGACCGTTTCGCGACGCTTGATTTCCAGCGGAATTTCCTGCATCAATTCATGCAAACGAGCCAGCGGAAGTTCATTCAAGTTCATTTCAACACTCCTGAGTAATTGATAGTCCCGATTCTAATCCAATTATTCTCAATCGTGTCTAAACCAATAAAAGCAATATGGCTATTCTAGCTACCCGGAAAAATATTCACCGGGATAGTCGATCAGCCACTTACTGTTGAATTTTCATGAAAAAACCCGGGAAACCCCGGGCTTGATTATGTCTGCAACCGCACACAGCGGTAAAGACCAAATCAGTGTTTCAGACTGGCCGTAAAGACCGCCCGACCTTTATCAGAAAACTGATATTCGGTTAGCGTACGTTCGATTTCTGACTGGTTGTTACCGGAGGACTGGTCTGCGAAGCTGATACCAAGACTCTTGCCATTGGCTGCCAGTGTCTGAAAAGCGTAGCGCCAGCGCTGCGCCTCCGCCAGACGTTCGCGCAACTGCGCTTCGTTGGAAATCGAAACACCTGCCTTCTTCAGGGAATCCAGAAATTGTTCGAAGGATTCGTTGCTCAGACTGCCCATTTAATTCTCCGTGAGTTACGGTGCATAGACACCATGTACCCATTAACGAGTCAGCCTGAGTTCGGTTGACAGCGGTTTGGATGCGATAATGCGTTCCATGAAAAAAAGTCTTTCGCCCAACGAACAACTCGAACT
>JAVEXE010000102.1:0-2563 GCA_034004105.1 Azonexus sp.
GGCTTCCCTGACCTGCTTTTCATCATGAAACAGCCGGATCACCTCGTTGAATGGGCCAGCATAGACCGGTTCGGAGATCCATACCCATCCGCCCGGCTTGAGTACCCGGTGAATTTCGCTGAAGGCCGCATCCATCTTGTCCATCGGCACATGGTGGAGCGACTTGAACATCATGACGATGTCGAAGCTGCCATCATCCGCCGGGATGGCTTCAGCTGCACCCCGCCGAAACGTGACATTGGGCAAATCACTGTTTTTGAGATTCTTGCCATGCTGGATCTCATCCACCTCCATGGCCACGATGGCGGCCACCTTGCCTGAGGCAGCGATTTTGCGGGTCTTCTCCGCCTTGCCGCAGCCGAGTTCCAAAACTGTCGCGTTCAGCATCGGCAGTTCTGCGAAGATCACATCGAATTCATCAAGGACAGGGCTGCTGTCGGGAGCAGCGATTTTCATGGTCATGTTTATCTTCCTCCCCATGGCATGACCGGCACGGTGGAAATGCTGTTTTCGGGGGTGCCTGAATCACCACTTAATTTCAGGTCTAGCACGTTCCTTCTGACCGAAAACGCCTTTACGTTGCGTGACGAGCTTCAAGGTATCCCCCGCCCGCTCATCCCCCTCGTCTGCAGCCTCCTTGAGGTATGCCTTGGCCTTTTCGGTATCACGCTTCAATCCGTACCCACCGATGCCATAGATCAGCCCGAGGTGTGATTTGATTGTTGTACTTGTGAAATCGGTTCCCTGAAAATTCTCCAGCTTCAGGGTCATCTCGTAGAGTTCTGCCGCCCGCTTCCAATTGCAATCAGTCCCCAGCCCTTTCAGGCACATGACTGCCAAATGGGCCATGGCGAATGGCGCCCCCTTCTCAGCAGCCTCTTTCATGACTGGCAAAGCCTGCTTGTGTTCCCCAGCATCGAAGAGCGCTTTGGCTTCGTCAAACAGCCTCCCGCTCTCGACTTTTGCTGCAGCTGCGCCGATATATTGCGTGAGGGTTTTAAAAATCTGAAGCATGGCTAAGGAACAAGAAGACTCTTCATCGACAAGTTCCTGAGGTACATGCCGCTTCCGGAATAGCCCGTATTGCGGTTTGCCAGCGTGATACCGAAGTACAGCTGATCAAAGGCATCAGTCGGGTCAGGTGTGTTGATACACCCAGAGACGGAAATAGCGCCACTCGGCAATGATGCGGGGGCGAAATCAGTATAGAGATTCGCCAACTGGCTGCAGATGGTCGCATTGGCCGCATCGGCACAGACTGTATATGGAAACAGCCAGGCGGTCAGTTTTGGAGCATTGGTACAACTTGCATCCCGCGGCGATACCTTGATGCGAAGCTTGTGGAAACTGGTCAGCCCATCACGGAGCCAACTCGTCGCTGGCCCGGTATAGCAAGTCGTACCGGAATACGTGCTTGATGTCGCACTGCAGGCAGGCGCAGAGTCTGCCGTTCCATGGGTTACGCCGGAATACACCAACGAGAAGTGCCCCGGTGTCGGGTCATTCGTTTGGGGATGCCTGAAGGCATCGTAAGCAATACCGAATCTCGGCGCAGGAAGGTTGCCATCGCCGCCAAAGTTCTCCCAGCCCAGATAGGTCGATACCGTATCGTTGCCGCACAGCCCCGGCACAATCGAAGTGTACGTGGATGTTGTCCGCCACGGCAGGAATCCGACGACCATGCCGCCCAGATCATCGTACGCACTACCTGATCGCGCGCCATCCGCCGTCGAATACTCCAGGTACACATTGATGGCGAACTTGTCCGTTCCGTTATAGGTAATGAGCGATTGGGGCCACCAGAGGCAGTTGGCATAGTAGGCGCCGGCCCCCGTCGAAGCAAAATCAAGGGTTGCAACGGGAGCGCCGCCCTCGCCCGTTGTTGTTGTGGTCGTCAGTGTTTGTCCGCCCGGGGCCGTCGATGCATTGAATCGGTCGGAACTGGCGGTCGTCATGTCCGTCATGGTATCGGCAGACAACTCGACATCATCATCAGGCCAGTCACGCGCAGCCAATCCACTTCGCTTGGCCAATTCCTCGATGCCAATCGCGAGCAGCACATCATCAAAGTGATTGGTGCTGTCAGGAAGGACCCCGGTCGCGGTCGCTTGGGCCCGGTAGTAGGTTCCGGCACTTCCCGTGTTGGCCCGTTCATTCGTGTTGCCAGCATCCGGAAGTGTCATTCGAGCTCCCCCTTGCAACCAGGCACCATAGCCTGTCGGCCCATGGCTGATCAACACAAACGCAATTCCAGTATTCGTTACTCCGTTGTCTATCAGCGTGAGCCCCTTGCCCGACAGAAACTGTTCGCTGAGGTTTGAGTGGTCAGCTGCACACTGCCCATTCGCACCGATCGCGGGTGCACCGCCTGGCTTTTGCGAGTCACAATTCACCATGCTGGCCCCACCGGGTTGCGTTAGACCAGTATTGCCCGCGAAAACACGATAGGAGATTTTTCGATTCCAGCTATCCATGGCCTCACTCTGCTGGATTCCAAGCGTGTGCCATGGGATCGTCCCATCTGGATAGGTACAGGTGGCATTTGCGGTCGCTGGGTCAGCTA
>JAVEXE010000102.1:2663-8277 GCA_034004105.1 Azonexus sp.
GTCGCACTACCCGCGGCGTCAAGAATAGTCAGCCCCTTGTTCGCCAGGAAGGCTGCCGGAGGGGTGCAATTGGTGACAAGCGTCGTTGCAGTGCAAGCGACCTGGCATGTTTGATTGGGAGCGGCACCCACGGCAGCGGCTGAACCAGCCGGATCGCACCCGGACATATCCATTGCATTGTCGCGGGTCAGGCCCGGTGCAACACGATAAGTAAGCCGACTGTTCCATCCATCCTCGATATCGACAGCCGTCAGCCCCAAGGTCACCCATGGCACGACGCCTTTTGTCTGGCTTGTGCAATCACCTGTTCCAGCATCGCGCATTTCAATACCGGTTGCCAGGGATCCATCGGCCGGACAGGGAAGCCGTTTGTTTTGGGTGACGAACTGGATCAGAGCTGCTTCAGCCAGCGATAGCTTCAACTCGGTCTGCTTGTATTTCTGGCTATTTAACAATGCAGGCGTGGCCGTGATGAAGAATCCCATGAGTAAAGTGATTATGAACAAGGTCACGGCAAGCTCGATCAGCGTGAAGCCTCGGAGATTGCGCAGCACAGCGCGGGAGTTTGCGGGGATACGATCCATGGCGGCCGATTTTATGTCGTTTATGCCATTCATGATACCGGGAGATCATGCCACCACCGGCACCTGCTCCCAACACGTCGTGTAGCTGGGCGACTCCCGCTCACGCTTCATTTTCCAGCCTTTTTCGGTACCTTCTGCTGCGGATCGGAACGTTCCCTTCCCCCATATCCCGTTGATGCGGTCGATGACTCGATCGATATCAGCAACGCCACCGACGCACATTCATGGAGGTATTTGCTGCGGAGTCAGCAGGGTCCGCAGGCCGTTGTAATCAATTTCCTGCATCAACGCCAGGAGTCGACCAATCTCGCCCTTCGGAAAGCCCTCGCGAGCGAACCAGTTGAGATAGTTGCCAGGCAGATCGGCGATCAATGTGCCCTTGTACTTCCCGAAGGGCATTTCGCGAGTAACCAGCATTCCAGATCCTCTGGGCGCATTGTGTCATCTGATGCTTAATCGATCCCGGGTGCCATTGCTGCGCTCAAGCAAGGCCTGTTTGCATGCAAACTTGTCTTCGGGAGAAAGCGCAAAGATATTTCGATTCTGGCGCGTCTGCGAGGGATACATGATTGCGCGCGGGTTGGAACCGATATGGCCGATCCCGAGCACATGGCCAAGTTCGTGCAGCACGACGCGGCGGACCATTCCGGGATTGTTCATGTCTGCATCGGTTGTCAGGCTGACATCAGTATCCCTGCCTGCCCTTCCAAGAATCTTGACGCCGTTTCGGCTCTTCAGGTTGCCGGCCCAGAGCTCGTTGCTCCAGCGGACGACGGGGGCGCCTTCGTCGTTGCTGTAATTCGACACGCCGGCGTATTCGATGCGAACGCCGCAGGCATGGCTCCATGCCGCTGCGGCGTATTTCAGGATGTCATCCATTTCGTAATGCTTGACACCCCAGGGTTCCTTCAGACGGCTGTAATAAAAGCGGATCGCATCACCTTGTCGGCGTGCCGTCTTTTCATTGCCTGAATTACTCGCCTGAGGCTCGGCCGATGAAATCCTGTCGGCCACCTTCCTGTCGTGCTCCATGCGGTTTGCCTGGCAACTTTCCGTGTAGTACGCGTGTCCGTTGTTATCTATGCAGCGTTCTATGTCAGCAGATTGGGCATGGACAGGTAACAGGGCAAAGAATACGGAAAGGACTGGGAAGACCATGCGCCTTGCTACGCGTGTGGTGAGGATGCCTGCCCGATATTCCACGATGTCAGTCCGATGCTGGTAAAGAGAATGAGGAAATCCCGCGCACCGATTATCAAGGCTTCAAATCCAGCACAGGCGTATTTTCAAAGGCATCGATAGCATCGATTTCGATCACATTGTCTTTGATGTCGATGATGTTGACTTGGCTGAGGGCGATCAGGTTGGGCCGAAGTGGAGAGCGGGTGGCAAATACACCACGCAATGGATTGTCAGGATTACCACGTGGATGAACTTGCAGCGTTGCGCGTTTCTCTGGTGTGTCGTTACGGTCAAACCAGTAGAGCACCCAGATGGTTTTCAGATTTTCGACTCCCATCAGGGCCGGTTGATAGCGCCGATCGATTTCTATGTATGTCCTATTTTCCGCCTTCCTGATCCAGCCCACGGGATGAACTGAATAGCTGTGCAAGTCCTGATTGGGCATCTCGGCATGCGTTGGGTTGGCGTTTCCCATCAACAGCAGGGCTGCAATAAAGAACGAGATGATCAATGCGTAATGCCGTTCAGTCATCACTGGGCGGTTCCCCTGGGTGGCTCCCAATTGAGTAGTTCTGCAAGCCGGAAGATCACCCACAAAGCCTCCTTCTCGTTGAAGTCAGACGAATCGGTGATCAGTCCCTGAAGGCAGCGTTCAAGGACTTCCTGTTCGGAGAGGTTTTCCTTGAAGGCAATGGTCTGGGCCTGTTCAGCAAGAATCGTGGCCATGTCTTCGCACTGCTCATAGCGGGCGAGGACAACCTCTTGCGGTGCATTGGGTCGCGTCTGTCCCGGCTTGACGTACATGGCCATGAACGACTGCGGGGGTTCGATCTGGTTATCGATGGACATGCGTCAATGACCTGATCGTTGACGGAGCGGGATCAGAATGTCTTTCAGCCCGTTGTGATCAATTTCCTGCATCAACGCTAGGAGTCGACCAATCTCGCCCTTCGGAAAGCCCTCGCGGGCGAACCAGTTGAGATAGTTGCCGGGCAGATCGGCAATCAACTTACCCTTGTGCTTGCCGAAGGGCATCTCGCGGGTGACAAGCAGTTCGAGATCCTCCGGGTGCATGATGCTTACTGTACCGTTTCATCGATATCGGCACCTCCTACCCCCGTGACGATCGCCAATACGCCAACAAGCGCCTCGGTACCGTCCCGTAGCAAGCCGATGTTGTCATCATCGACATGAGTGACCGACAGCAGGTGCTGAAGATCCGGCAACTGAAGTTCTCCATACTTGCGGGCGAAGTGAGCTGCCTGCATGGCCAGAATGCGGGCAGTTTCGGCCAGGTCTTCCTTGGTAGCATCGGCGATCAACTCTTCCGATAGCTGCCAGTAACTGCGGAATTCCAGAAAGGTCTGATTGTTGGCGTCCATAAGGCAACTCCCTGTTCTTCTCCTTTTGATGCTGGAGGTAACGGCAGTCTATGCCGAACCCCTGGTCGGCCGCGTCGTCGGCATTGCCGACGGCGACACGATCACTGTACTCGATGCCAACCGACAGCAGCACAAGATCCGGCTGATGGGCATCGATGCCCCGGAAAAAGCCCAGCCGTTTGGCCAGAAGTCGAAGAGTAGCCTGTCTGCGATGGTCTTCAACCGTGACGTCGAAGTCATCGGCGACAAGAAGGATCGCTATGGCCGCACCATCGGCAAAGTCATGGCGGCCGACCCGAACTGCAACGTACACGCCTGCCCGAAGATCCATGACGTCAATCTGATGCAGGTGATGTCAGGGATGGCGTGGTGGTATCGGCAATATGCGAAGGAACAACCGCCGAAAGATCGCGAGGATTACGAAGTGGCGGAATTCAACGCGAAGGTCCAGCGTCAGGGGTTGTGGGCGGACAAGAACCCGGTGGCGCCGTGGGACTGGCGCAGGCAAAAGCGGTAACGATGCCGGTCTTCGAACTGCTCAGTATCGTCCTCCTCGCTGTCCTCCTTTGGTTCTGGTACGACAGCCTCAAGGTGCGCGAAATCGCCGTCCGTGTCGCTGAACGAACCTGCCAGGCTGAGGGCGTGCAGTTGCTGGACGAGACGGTTGCCGTGACCCAAACTCGGCCGGCACGGGATGATGACGGCCAATTCGTACTCCGGCGGATCTATCGGTTCGAATACAGTGATACCGGCAACAACCGGCGGCCGGGAAGCCTCGTCATGCTTGGACAGGAACTGGAGGCCGTGAATATCGGTCTTCGAATCGTCTAGGTTAGTCTGCAGCTGATGGACGTTCGCTCCCCGCTGTTTACCTGTTAATGCCGCCCCTATCCCTCTCGGGCTGATTCTTGAACAACGTTGGGAACCGCTGAGCTACATAGCATCGGTGGCACAATTGGCCCATGCCTTTATCGCTCCCCACGAAACATTTCATGGCAGCCATTGTTTGGGTTGCTCTCTTCGCTGGCGTCTATTTCGTCATCGATGCCACCCAGAGGCCCAAAGTCGCCACCGTTATTGGCAATAATGAAATTCAGTCACCTCGATCAAGAGATGGCCACTTTTACGTTCCCGGCGCGATCAATGGGCAGCCAGTGACCTTTATGGTCGATACTGGAGCCAGTACCGTCTCTGTAGGCTATCAACACGCGCAAAGGTTGGGGCTACCCAGAGGACGCCAAGTCATGGTGGGAACCGCCAACGGTTATACCCAGGCTGAAGAAGTGCTCGCACAAACCGTTTCGGTTGGGGACATACTGATCCGCGACGTGCGTATCGTCATCCTGCCCAACAATTCAGGCGAACCGCTGCTGGGACAAAATGTGCTGAAGCATCTTGATATCCTACAAAGTCAGGAACTCATGACGCTGAAACCCCGGCGTTCCTGAATCTACAGATGTGCGGTCGTTACGTCCTCAAGGCATCCCCTTCCGAACTTGCGTCCCGGTTCGGACTTGATGAGTGCGTCGATTTCGGTCCGCGCTACAACATCCCGCCCGGGACGGACATCCCGGTTATCCGGCAGTCGCCAGAAGGCAAGCGGGTGCTGCATTTACTGCGATGGGGTTTGGTGCCGCATTGGGCGAAGGATCCGGGTATAGGCGCCAAACTCAACAATGCCCGTGGAGAGTCGGTGGCCGATAAACCTTCGTTTCGCGATGCATTCAGGCGCCGGCGTTGCCTGATTCCGGCATCAGGCTTCTACGAATGGAAGGCCGAAGGCAAGATCAAGCAGCCCTACTACATCAGCCCGAAGGATGGGGAGCCGATGGCCATGGGCGGCCTCTGGGAGTCCTGGAAGGCGCCGGATGGCAGCCTGCTGCGCACGGTCTGCGTGATTACGACGGACCCGAATGAAGTGATGTCGCTGATCCACGATCGCATGCCAGTAATCGTAGCGCCAGAACATCGGCAGGATTGGTTGTCCGCACCGATGGAAGCGGTCGCACCTCTTGTCATGCCATGTGATGCGAACCTGCTACAGGCATGGCCCGTCGATAGGCGAGTCAGCAAGACACAGGATAATGACGAAGGGTTGGTGAAGTCGGTTGGGTGAAGGGCACTACTACTTGGCCACTGCTGTCATCGGCGGTGCGCCTTTGTTTATCTGCAGTCCAAAAATCCCGCTATTTAGGCTGTCAGCATGTTCAACGGCCGTTTCGCAATCACGCTAAAGTCGGATCTGCCCCACAAGAAATACTGACTCCATCAGAGGTTCAACGGAGGATTTCTGAGCCGACCAGTCGTGCAGCGCTGTCCATCACCGACAACAGTTCGGTCTGACCAGCCATTGAGGGTGTCAGATGTTGGGCCGGTGTTGTGCGGGTTGCTGTC
The DNA here is from genome assembly GCA_034004105.1 of Azonexus sp. Lineage (GTDB taxonomy): Bacteria > Pseudomonadota > Gammaproteobacteria > Burkholderiales > Rhodocyclaceae > Azonexus. The sequence goes on from JAVEXE010000102.1 coordinate 8,206, forward strand.
GTTGGCCCGTCGTTGGCTGATCGGATTACCTGAATGGCTGTTTCTCCTTCAACGATCAGGTGCTCCCGACCC
>JAVEXE010000103.1:0-5676 GCA_034004105.1 Azonexus sp.
ATCCAGCCAAGGCGCAGGGGGTTGATATCGTGCAGCGGTTTGAATTCGCTGTTCGGATCCCACCAGCGATGGGCGAGTTCACCAAATTTTTCCAGTTCGGCAGGGTCGGCGTTGATCATGGTGGTGTTCTACAAGAGGGAATCGGGAGAAAAACAAAGCCCTGCCGAAGCAGGGCTTTGCATTGTAGCAGTGAGCGTGAATTACTTGGTACCGATGACTTCGATGTCAACGCGGCGATCTGGCTGCAGGCAGCTGATCAAGGCCTTGGTCTTGGCATTGCCCTTACAGGTGTTGCCGGTAACCGGCTGGGTTTCACCCTTGCCTTCGGTGTAGATACGGTTGGCTTCGATACCCTTGGCGACCAGGTATTCCTTGACCGCATTGGCACGACGCTCAGAGAGCTTCTGGTTGTAACCAGCGGAGCCCAGACGGTCGGTGTGACCAACGGCCAGAATCACTTCCAGCTTGATCTGACCAGCCTTGGCAACCAGCTCATCGAGCTTGGCCTTGCCTTCGGCGCGCAGGACGGCCTTGTCGAAATCGAACAGGGCATCAGCGGCAACGGTGATTTTTTCAGCGGCAGGCTTCGGAGCAGCAGGAGCGGCAGCCTTCGGGGCCGGGGCAGCAGCAGCTTTCGGCTCGCAGGTTTCCTTCGGCAGCAGATCCTTGTCGCACTCACAGCCAGCCTTGTCAGTTGCAGCAGCAGCCGGGGTCCAGTAGCCAGTACGCCAGCACAGGCCGAAGCCCGACTTGGCGACAACATCACGCTGGTCGATAACATACACGCGCTCTTGCGCAACGGCGGAGAAGCCGATGCCGGCGAGCAAGGCAACAGCAATGGTTTTCTTGATGGAGGTATTGATCATGGTTTTCCCTTGTTGAAGCGTTATGAACACATCGGCGTGCTGGAGACTGCACTTATTGCTTCGCGATGGTTGAACAAACTGCCGTTTTATTCTGCCACAGTGCAACTTGCCTTTCCAAATCGGAAAACGCAGCGTTTTGCAGAATACGCTCTCTTACCTGGCATTTTCCGGCAACCCAGACGTGCGTGACATGTTCCCTTCCTGCGACGTATATCAAGTGGGAAAGTGGGTCAAAGCAAGGTTGGCACTGAAGATCGGCGAGTGAAATGGCGCACAAATCTGCCGATTTTCCGCTGCTGATTGAGCCGGTAATATGGTCGATCCCAAGGGCTTTGGCGCCATTGAGTGTCGCCATTCGTAACGTTTGCTGAGTATTGAATTGTTCGGGGTCCTCGGCAAGGCCCTTGGCCAGCAAGGCAGCAAGACGCATTTCCCAGAACATGTCGAGGCGGTTATTACTGGCGGCACCATCGGTTCCAAGGGCAATATTGATCCCCGCCTGCTGCAATGCTGGTGTTGGTGCCATGCCGCTGCCAAGTTTCAGATTCGAGCTTGGGCAATGGGCGATGTGACTGCCGTGTGCAGCCAGGGTTGTAATCTCATTGCTTGACAGATGAACCGCATGAACGCCAATGAAACCGGGGGTGATCAATCCGAGAGACTGCAAGCGGTCAATGGGAGGCATGCCGTGCTGTTGTTGGCTATCACGGATTTCCTGACGTGTTTCATGCAAATGGCAGTGAATCGGTAAATGCAACTGTTCGGACAATGTCAGGATGCGTTCGAATGTCTTGTTGCTGACGGTGTAGGGAGCATGCGGTGCCAGTGTGAACCGGATTAAATCCTGACCCGAGCAGGCTTCGCGTGCTGCCAGCCCCTTGCTGAGGTAGTCGTCTGCGTCGTTGGCGTAATTGGTCGGGAACTCCAGTGTGGTAATGCCAAGGCTGGCGCGCATGCCGAATTCGCTGGCTGCTTGAGCCGCGGCCTCCGGGTAAAAATACATGTCGTTGAAACAGGTGGTTCCGCCTAAAAGCATCTCGGCGCAAGCCAGTCGGGTTCCATCAAGAACAAAAGCAGGTGAGACCAGTGCTGCCTCTGCAGGCCAGATGTGTTTTTGTAGCCAGGTCATCAGTGGCAGATCATCGGCAATGCCGCGCAGCAGGGACATTGCGCCATGGGTGTGTAAATTGATTAGCCCTGGAATCAGGATATGCTGGCTCAACTGGCATGTTTCTCGGGCATTGAAGCGCGAACGCGCCTGGGCTGTGGGTAAGACCCCGACGATGCGTCCCTGATTGACCGCAACGCTGTGGTTGATCAGCAGTTCAGGCGTTTCGACGGGGGCAATCCAGCGTGCTTCGATCAATAGATCAATGGTTTCAGTTGGCTGAGTCATGGAAAATCGGGCAGTTGGTGCGAAGTGGCATGGTAAAATAGAAAATTACGCGTGCTAACCCAGCAATGCAAATCCTGCTTTAAAAAAGTGCCTGTTTGAGGGCACAGAATCACAAGAGACATGGACCAATTCGCTAAAGAAACCCTGCCGATCAGCCTCGAAGACGAGATGCGGCGTTCCTATCTGGATTACGCGATGAGCGTGATCGTTGGCCGGGCGCTGCCCGATGCGCGCGATGGGCTGAAACCAGTGCACAGGCGCGTGTTGTACGCCATGCATGAGCTGAATAATGACTGGAACAAGGCGTACAAAAAATCGGCGCGTATTGTCGGTGACGTGATCGGTAAGTATCACCCGCACGGCGATACTGCGGTTTATGACACGATTGTTCGGATGGCGCAGGATTTTTCCTTGCGTTACATGCTGGTTGATGGTCAGGGCAATTTCGGTTCGGTCGATGGCGACAATGCCGCCGCGATGCGTTATACCGAAGTTCGCATGGCTAAAATCGGTCACCAGTTGCTGGAAGATCTGGACAAGGAAACCGTCGATTTCGGGCCGAACTACGACGGCTCTGAACACGAACCGCTGGTTCTGCCAACACGGATTCCGAACCTGTTGATCAATGGTTCGTCGGGGATTGCGGTTGGTATGGCGACCAATATTCCGCCGCATAATCTGAAAGAAGTCGTCGCGGGTTGTCTGGCGATGCTGGAAAATCCGGCAATCTCGATTGATGAGTTGATCGAATACATTCCCGCCCCCGATTTCCCGACCGCCGCCCTGATTTATGGTGTCATGGGTGTGCGTGAAGGTTACCGGACGGGTCGTGGCCGTGTCGTGATGCGCGCCCGTACGCACTTTGAAGACATGGGCAAGGGCGACCGGCAGGCGCTGATCGTCGACGAGATTCCCTATCAGGTAAACAAGAAATCCTTGATCGAGAAAATCGCTGAGCTGGTCAACGACAAGAAGATCGAAGGTATTTCCGATATTCGCGACGAGTCCGACAAGTCGGGCATGCGGATCGTCATTGAGCTCAAGCGCGGGGAAGTTGGCGAAGTCATCCTCAACAATCTCTACAAGCAGACGCAGTTGCAGGACACCTTCGGGATGAACATGGTGGCGCTGGTTGATGGCCAGCCACGTTTGTTGAACCTGAAGCAGATGATCGAGGCTTTCCTGTCGCACCGGCGCGAGGTCGTGACGCGGCGAACCGTTTATGAGCTGCGCAAGGCGCGCGAGCGGGGCCATATTCTGGAAGGTCTGGCGGTCGCGCTCTCCAACGTCGATGAAATCATCGCCTTGATCAAGGCTGCACCGACGCCGCCGGATGCCAAGCGTGAGTTGATGGCCCGCATCTGGCGCAGTCCGGTGGTTGAGGAAATGCTGCTGCGCGCTTCTTCCGATGTCTCGCGCCCCGAGGGCTTGCTGCCGGAGTATGGCTTGTCGGCGCAGGGGTACCGTTTGTCGGATGTGCAGGCGCAGGCCATTCTTGAATTGCGTTTGCAGCGCTTGACCGGGCTGGAACAGGACAAGATCGTTGGTGAGTACAAGGATGTCATGGCAAAAATCCTCGACTTGCTCGATATTCTTGCCAAGCCGGAGCGGATTACAGAGATTATTGTTGGCGAGTTGACCGCGATTCGCGACCAGTTTGGTGATGAACGTCGTTCCGAGATCGTTCTGCATACGCAGGAACTGGGTATTGAAGATTTCATCACGCCGCAGGATATGGTGGTGACTTTATCGCATGGCGGCTACATCAAGGCGCAGCCGCTGGCCGATTACCGGGCGCAGAAACGCGGTGGTCGCGGCAAGCAGGCGGCGGCAATCAAGGATGAGGACTTCATCGATCACCTGTTTGTCGCCAATACCCACGACTATATTCTGTGCTTCTCCAATCGTGGCCGCTGTTACTGGCTCAAGGTGTTTGAAGCCCCGCAAGGCAGCCGGAACAGTCGCGGCAAGCCCATCGTCAATCTCTTCCCGCTTGAAGAGGGCGAGAAGATCAACGCCGTGCTGCCGGTCAAGGAATTTGCCGACGATAAATACGTGTTCATGGCGACCCGTTCCGGGACCGTGAAAAAGACACCGCTGTCGGATTTCTCCAATCCGCGCAAGGCCGGGATTATTGCGGTCGACCTGCTGGACGACGATTATTTGATCGGCGTTGAACTGACCACGGGGCAGAGCGATATCGTGCTGGTATCGGACGCCGGCAAGGCCGTCTGGTTCGACGAAGAAGATGTACGGCCGATGGGCCGTGGCGCACGGGGTGTGCGCGGCATGAAGTTGCAGGACGGCCAGACCGTGATTTCCCTGTTGGTCGCGGAATCCGATCAGCAGACTGTTCTTGTTGCTACCGAGAATGGTTTTGGCAAGCGTACTTTGCTGGCCGATTTCCGCCATTCCGGGCGTGGTACGCAGGGCGTGAAGGCCATCGCTGATTCCGAGCGTAATGGTGTTGTCATTGCGGCGAAATTGGTTGATGATAACGACGAGGTCATGCTGATTACTACCGGTGGTGTGCTGATCCGCACGCGCGTTTCGGAAATCAGGGGCATGGGTCGGGCAACGCAAGGTGTGACCTTGATTGCGCTGGATGAGGGCGAGAAGCTGGCCGGTCTGGAGAAGGTGGCGGAATCGGTAGTGGATACGGTGGTAGATTCAGCGATGGAAAATGAGGCCTCTGCCCCGTCGACCGCGGAATCCGGTCCGGAGGCAGCAGCATCTGACGAGGGAGAAACGAACTGATGAGTCGTGTCTGGAATTTCAGCGCCGGTCCCGCTGCGCTGCCTGAGGAAGTGCTGCGCCAGGCGCAGGACGAATTGCTCGACTGGCATGGTGCCGGTTGCAGCGTTATGGAAATGAGTCATCGCGGTAAGGAATTTACCTCGGTGATTGAGCAGGCGGAAGCTGATTTACGCGAGTTGATGGGGATTCCCGAGCAATACAAGGTGCTCTTTCTGCAGGGCGGCGCGACGCAGCAATTCGCGCAGATTCCGATGAATCTGCTGGCTGGACGTTCGGCGGATTACATCGTTACCGGTTCCTGGTCAAAAAAAGCTTTTGTCGAAGCGCAGCGCATCGGCACGGTGCGTTGTGCCGCAACCACCGCCGACAGCAAATTTACCCGTCTGCCGACAGCCGAGGAGATCAAGCTTGATCCCTTCGCCGCCTATCTGCATGTTTGCACCAACGAGACCATTCACGGTGTCGAAATTCCTGCCGAGCGCATTGCCGATACGGGGGTGCCGCTGGTTGCCGACATGTCGTCCCACATCCTGTCGCGTCCGGTCAATGTCGAGAAATTTGGCCTGATCTATGCCGGGGCGCAAAAGAACATCGGTCCATCCGGTGTGACCTTGGTGATCATTCACCGCGACTTGCTGGGTATGGCACCGCTGAGCA
>JAVEXE010000103.1:5776-8183 GCA_034004105.1 Azonexus sp.
AAGGCTGAATTTGGCGATGCCGGATTCATCTACCGTCCGGAGCGTGAGGCACAAGTGTTGCGCCGGTTGCAGGACGTCAATACCGGCCCTTTGCCGAACGAAAACATTACCTTTTTCTTTCGTGAGGTGATGTCGGCGTGTCTGTCGCTGGAACAGCCCTTGGGCATCGCTTTCCTTGGTCCTTTGGGGACTTTCTCCGAGTCGGCGGCGACCAAGCATTTTGGCCATGCCGGTCGCTTGCTGCCGCAAGGCTCGATTGACGATGTCTTTCGTGAGGTTGAGGCAGGGCATGCGCATTACGCGGTCGTTCCCGTTGAGAACTCCACCGAAGGGGCGGTTGGGCGGACCATGGATCTGCTGTTGTCGACGCCGCTGAAAATTTGTGGCGAAGTGGTTCTGCGCATTCACCAGAACCTGTTGTCACGGGAAACCGACCTCAACGCGATTACCAAGGTTTACTCTCACGCCCAGTCGCTGGCGCAGTGCCATGAATGGCTCAACCGCATGCTGCCGCAGGCGCAGCGGATTTCAGTGGGTAGCAACGCACAGGCCGCCCAGAAGGCCGCCGAGGAGGCTGGGGCGGCGGCCATTGCCGGCGAGGCAGCCGCAGCACGTTACGATCTGCCGAAGCTGGCAGAAAATATCGAAGACGAGCCGAACAACACCACGCGTTTTCTTGTGCTGGGCAAGCACGATGCCGGCATTTCTGGTCGCGACAAGACGTCGTTGATCATGTCCGCCCCCAATCGTACCGGTGCCTTGCACGAACTCCTGCAGCCCCTCTCCGCGGCTGGTGTCTCGATGAGTCGTCTGGAGTCGCGCCCGGCGCGCAATGCCTTGTGGGAATACGTTTTTTACGTTGATGTCGAAGGGCATCAGGATGAACCCATGGTCAGGCAGGCGTTGGCACAACTGGCCGAAAACGCCGCCTACCTGAAAATTCTCGGTTCTTACCCCGTCGCTGTGTATTGAGTTCGTTTTAAGGAAATGTCGATGAGCCTGTCCGATCAAGCCCTGCCTTATGTGCGTGCCATTTCTCCCTATCTGCCGGGTAAGCCGATTACCGAACTGGCGCGGGAACTGGGGATTCCTGTTGAGAACATCGTCAAGCTAGCGTCGAATGAAAACCCGCTGGGCATGAGCCCGAAGGCGAAAAAAGCGGTTGAAGCAGCGTTGACCGGGGTAGAGCGTTATCCGGATCAATTTGATTTGATTGCCAAACTTGCAGCGCGTTGCGCTGTCACGCCAAATCAGGTGGTGCTGGGCAATGGTTCGAACGATGTCCTGGACATGATTGCGCGGGTTTTTCTGGCGCAAGGGCGTTCGGCGGTGTTTGCCCAGCATGCCTTTGCCGTGTATCCGCTGGCGACATTATCGACCGGTGCGGAACTGATCTGCGTCCCCGCCAAGGATTATGGTCACGATCTTGACGCCATGCTGGCAGCGATTCGCCCCGATACGCGCGTTGTCTGGATCGCCAACCCGAACAATCCGACCGGCAATTTCCTGCCTTACCCGCAGGTCAGGGCTTTTCTGGAAAAAGTCCCGGCGGATGTGGTCGTTGTGCTCGACGAGGCCTACAACGAATATCTCCCGGCAGAAATGCGGGTCGATACCGCAGCCTGGGTGGCCGAATTTCCGAATCTGGTGATTTGTCGCACCTTTTCAAAAATCTACGGCCTGGCCGGTTTGCGCGTGGGTTACGCGCTGGCATCTGCCGCCGTGGCGGATCTGATGAACCGGGTTCGCCAGCCTTTCAATGTGAATAATCTCGCCTTGGCGGGAGCGCTGGCCGCACTGGATGACGATGCATTCCTGCAAGCCAGCTTTGAGCTCAATCAGCAGGGTATGGCCCAGATTGTCGCGGCGTTGAATCAACTCGGATTGGCCTTCATTCCTTCCTACGGTAATTTCGTGACTTTCAATGCTGGTGATGCGGCGGCAGTCAATCAGAAGCTTCTGCAGCAAGGCGTGATTGTCCGGCCAATCGCCGGTTACGGCCTGCCTGCATGGTTGCGGGTCACCATCGGCACCGAGGTGGAAAATACCCGTTTTATCGAAGCCCTGACTGCGGCAATTTCTGATCCGTCATAGGTCCGACCATGAGTAATGCACAGCCTGCGCAGTGTGTTCAACCCGAGTTTGGCAAGGTTGTCATCTTCGGAACCGGCCTGATTGGCGGTTCCTTTGCCCTGGCCTTGAAAGAAGCGAAGGCGGTCGAGGAGGTGGTTGGTTTTGGCCGCACACCTGCTACCCTGCGTCTGGCGCAGGAGCTTGGCGTTATCGACCGGGCGGGGATCAATCCGGCGCATGAAATTGCCGATGCGGATATCGTGCTGGTGGCAACGCCGGTGGCGCAGATGCCGGAAATTTTCAATCGTATCGTGCCGTATCTGGGGCCGAACAC
>JAVEXE010000104.1:0-8111 GCA_034004105.1 Azonexus sp.
AACTGTCTTGATGCCGGCATGCGAGCTTGTTTGCTCAAACCGCTTGAGATGCCGCAATTGCTTGCAGCAATCGATGCTCTGGGCTCGTAACCCCGGAGCATCGTTTTCTGCTGGTTTACGCGCAGAGCTTCTTCAAGGCGTAAAGCGCTTCAAGCGCTTCACGTGGGGTCAAATCGTCAGGGTTGAGCGCGCTTAGTTGCTCAACCACCGGATGCGGCTCGACAACTGCCGGTTCGGCGACGAAATCCTGCGCGAAAAGATCCGGTTGCAGCGGGTCGACCGCAGCACGCTGCTCAAACTCGCGCAATTGCTTTCTCGCGGCACGGACAACCGCGCCAGGAATGCCGGCCAGCGCCGCGACCTGAATGCCGTAACTCTGGTTCGCCGGACCTTCTTCAACGGCGTGCATGAAGACGATGCGGTCGTTGTGTTCGACAGCGCCAAGGTGCACATTGGCCAGTTCGGAATATTCATGCGAGAGCCGGGTCAGTTCGAAGTAATGCGTGGCGAACAGCGTCAGGCTGCGGTTCTTGTCGATCAGGTGACGCAGGATGGCGAAGGCCAGCGCCATGCCGTCGAAGGTTGATGTGCCGCGCCCGATTTCGTCCATCAGAACCAGACTGTTCGGCGTTGCATGGTGCAGGATAGCAGCCGCTTCGGTCATTTCGACCATGAAGGTCGAGCGACCGGAAGCCAGATCGTCAGAAGCGCCAATGCGGGTGAAGATGCGGTCGAGCGGGCCGAGTACGCAGCGGTCGGCGGGGACAAAGCTGCCGATGTGGGCGAGCAGGGCGATCAGCGCGACTTGCCGCATGTAGGTCGATTTGCCGCCCATGTTCGGGCCGGTGATCAGCAGCAGGCGGCGGTTTTCGGCGAGTTGGCAGTCATTGGCGATGAAGGTTTCGGCGCTGTGGGCCAATTCGTTTTCCACCACTGGATGGCGGCCACCTTCGATCAGCAATCTTGCGGTCGACCCGTCCGAGACGGCAAATTCCGGCTTGCACCAGTTGCGTTTCAAGGCCGATTCGGCAAAGCCAGCCAGCAGGTCAAGCTGGGCGATGGCACGGGCGATGGTTTGCAGGGTCGGCACCACCGGCAGCAGCGCGTCGAGAATCTGTTCATAGAGCAGCTTTTCCCGTGCCAGCGAACGCTCCTGCGCGGAAAGGGCCTTGTCTTCAAAGGCTTTCAATTCCGGCGTGATGTAGCGCTCGGCATTTTTCAATGTCTGGCGACGGCGGTAATCGTCGGGAATCTTGTCGACATTGGCGTGCGTGACCTCAATGTAAAAGCCATGCACCTTGTTGAATTCGACCTTCAGGCTGGCGATGCCGGTACGTTCGCGTTCGCGCACTTCCATATCGACCAGGAAGGCACCGCAGTTGTCGTTGAGCGAGCGCAGTTCATCCAAGTCGGCGTCGTAACCCGGCGCGATGACGCCGCCGTCGCGCACCTGGGCGCCCGGTTCTGCGGCGATGGCGCGAGTCAGCAAGTCCAGCGCTTCATCCGGTGTCGCCAGATGGTTGAAAGATTGAATCAGCAGTTCGGAAGCGCTGTCGGACAGCGGGGCACGAAGTTCCGGCAAGCGGGCAAGCGATTCGCGCAGCGCCGCCAGATCGCGTGGCCGGGCATTGCGCAGGGCAATCCGCCCCGCAATGCGCTCAATGTCGGCGATACCGCGCAGGGCATTTCGCGTCACGCCAGCCAGTCGACCGTAATCTTCCAGCAAGGCCTCGACCGCACCATGCCGCGCGGCTGGGATCGCAGGGTCGCGCAGCGGGTGGTGCAGGGTATGGCGCAGCAGGCGCGAACCCATGCTGGTCACACAATTGTCGAGCAGTGAAAACAGCGTCGGGGCAGGCTGGCCGCGCAGGGTTTCGGTCAATTCCAGATTGCGCCGCGTGGCCAGATCAAGACCGAGGTAAGCGCCCTCGATTTCTACGGTCACCCCGCGTAAATGCGGCAATTTGCCCGATTGCGTCGCTTGCGCGTATTGCAGCAGCGCACCAGCCGCCGCAATCGCCGGCTTCAGGCCTTCCGCCCCAAAACCAGCGAGCGAGGCAACCTCGAATTGCTCGCAGAGCAGGCGGCGAGCGGAGTCGAAATCGAAATACCAATCCGGCTGACGGGTGCGCGCCGCATCGCTACCGAAATTGGGCGTCCAACTCTCCGGATAAAGGATTTCTGCCGGACGGATACGTTCCAGCGTTGCCGGAATTTGCTCGGCGGGCACTTCGATCAGAATGAACTCGCCGCTGGCTAGGTTCAGCCGGGCAATGCCAGCGGTGTTGCGCACGGTGGTCACGGCAAGCAGCCACACATCCTGCTTGTCGTCGATTAGTGCCGCGTCGGTCAGCGTGCCGGGTGTCACGATGCGCGCTACCGCTCGCTCGACCGGCCCCTTGCTGGTCGCCGGATCGCCGATCTGCTCACAGATCACCGCCGATTCGCCAAGCTTGACCAGTCGCGCCAGGTAAGGCTCCAGCGAATGAAAAGGCACGCCGCACATCTTGATCGGCGTGCCGTTACTCTGCCCGCGCGTGGTCAGCGTAATGTCAAGCAAGCGCGCCGCCTTCTCGGCATCCTCGAAAAACAACTCGTAGAAATCGCCCATGCGGTAAAAAAGCAAAGTATTTTTATGCTGTTTTTTTAATTTTAAAAATTGGACCATCATAGGTGTATGGCCGGCAAACTCGGGATCGATTTCCGCGTGTATTTTTTTCTTGTTCATTGAATTTAAAGTTAAATTTTGTTCGGAAGGGTGAAAATAACACTCATCGGCTCACTGCCCTGATGACTTACGTAATATACGGGGCCGTGATAGGTGAAAGCTGCGGCTTTCCCAGCGGAAAGTCTGTTCTCTCTTACGAACAGATGAATTTTTCGTCCGGTTTTCTTGTGCTCGATGATTTCACGCCCGCGCTTGCTGCTTGGAGTTGTGGCATTTTGCGATTGCCAGTGGAAGGTGTTTTCGTCGATCCAGTAGTCCGCATAACGGTGATCTTCGGCCTTCCCTTGTTTGTTCAGGGTCACCAGAAGAATATGCGCGTTTTGTTGGCCCAGGACGACATGACCGCTATTCCAGTTTCCGGGATTGAACGCTTCGCCGAACAGGTTGGGTATGTCCTCGCGCAAGAATGACTGGCCGATGGCCAGATCGAACGGGTCAATGACTTGCTTGAGTCGGGCGAGCGTGCGCATGGAGTCGTCGGCCGGCAAGTCTTCGTAGTCCGGATTGTTGGCTCTCAGGATGTACTGGCCGGGCGCCTGCTTGCTGACAACGCGGAGCAGATACTGATTGTCGCCATACTCGTCCTGGCGCTCGATGGCGACGGTCTGCCCGCTGATCGATCCGGCGTTGTTCGAAGTCAGTAATTCCAGCAACAGAAAATCGCCATCACGGATCGGATGCTTGCCGCCGTTCATTGAGTTGCCAATCGCCCGGGCGATGAAATGCCGTGCCGGATCGAGTTGACCGTAAGAAACCGGTAGAGCCCGATGTTCCAGTATCTCAGCGGTACTGGTGCGGAAGTGGCCACAGGCAATACGCAAGTCATCGAAGTAGGGCAGTTCGACGGTTTGTCGTTGTCTCGTCGGCGGGAAGGGCAGAATTTGAGCTGTATCGGTTTGTTGTGCTTGGCGGGCTTCGTAGGTGGCAAGCCGGAAATCGATCAGTTCCTGAACCAGTTCGACAAACGATTCTGACTGCGCAGCGGGGATGAAGAGTTTCGACTTGAAATGGTCACGGTCGACTTCGAAAAATGGGCGTTTTTTGTCATCAAGATTGCCGCCAATCCAGGCGTTGACCGGGTTTTTCCGCCAATAACGTTGCCATTCGTTGCTCTCGCCGGAGAGCGGGCGGATGGCATCCGGGAGATCTGCGAGTAACGGTGGCCGTCGGTGCAGCAACTCCCAGGAGGTTTGCGCCAGTTGGTGTAACGGCACATCGTTCGTCCAGCCCTCCAGTTGTTGGAAGGCTTCAAGGAGCACCATCTTGAAACTGGCAGTCATTCGGGTGGTTTCGAGTTCGATCAGAAACGGCCGATACAAGGCGACAAGTGCTTGCTCGGCTTCGTTCAAGTCGCTCATGGTGCGGACCATCTCGAACCAACTGCCGTATTGTTGGCGAATTTTGGTTGGTGCTGCGCCAGCCCGGTAAAACTCGGTCAGCGTCGGGCGTCTCCCAAGCACCTCGCGTAGCGTTGCGTAATCGTCGGCCAGACCATTGTTGTCGAGCGATTTCAGGAAATCGATGAAGCGCAGGTCATAGTTGATGAAGCAGCCTTCTGGAAGTGGCCAGGTGTTTTTCTCGATCCGCCGGGCAAAATCGCCCAGTTCGCGGAGTTGACCGTTCAGTCCAGCCAGCGCTTGTGGTTTGTGCAGAAAGGATTTGTGGTTGGCGATGAAATCCAGCACTACCAAGCGGTTTTTGCCCTCGGAATGGCGTAGACCGCGACCAAGTTGCTGCAGGAAGAGGATTTTCGATTCGGTTGGCCGCAGCATCATCACGGTGTCGATGGCGGGCAGGTCGACACCTTCGTTGAACAGATCGACGGAAAAGATCACTTGCAATCGGTTTTCGGCCAGTTGCTGCAATGCCTCGCCTCGTGACAGTTCGGAGCCAGCGTAAACCGAAGCGGCAGCAAGGCCGGCGGCACGGAACTGCTCCGCCATGAAATCCGCATGTCGACGTGAGACACAAAAGGCGAGGGTACGGGTTTGTGCCTTATCCTGCCATTCGCGCAGGGCGTGATGAGCACGGGCACGGGTGGCAAGCTTGTTGGCGAGCGCATCGGGGTCGAATTGACCATTGCGCCAGGGGATTTCCCGGTAGTCGACCGACTCGTCGAAAATGCCGTAGTACTGAAATGGAGCAAGGAAGCCGCCGTCGATACCAGCAAATAGATTGCGCTCGAAAACCAGGTTGTCGTCACACAGCGCCAGTATGTCCGATTGGTCACTACGATCCGGCGTGGCTGTCAGGCCAAGCAGGAAGTGCGGTGTGAAATGCTGGAGCAAGCGCCGGTACATCGGCGCTGCCGCATGATGGAACTCGTCGACGACGACATAATCGAAGTGCTGCGATGTAAACTGCTGCAGATGGTGATTACGGCCCAGGGTCTGGATCGAGGCACAGAGGATGTCGACTTCTGCATCGCGCTGCTGCCCCATATAGAAGCCGATACGGGCTTTTGGACGGATGCGCAAGAACGTACTTGCCGCTTGCGTCAGAATTTCTTCGCGATGGGCAACGAAGAGAATGCGGCGCGCCTCGGCCTGACGTGCATCAAATGCAGCCAGCCAGGTTTTGCCGAGGCCGGTTGCCAGGACAACCAATCCGCGCCGGTAGCCCAGGGCGCGGGTATCCCGCAAAGCAGCAAGCGCATCCCGCTGAATTTCTGTTGGCTCTGGCGGGGGATCGTCGTCCTTGTTCCCGATGGCCAGGGGCAAAACCATGGGCTTGCGCCGTTCTTCGTAGGCGCTGATCCAGTCATCGCTAAGATCGACGCAACGTGGCAGAGCGAACAGCTTTTCAAATTGTTTGCGGGCTTCGAGAAAACCATCATCGCCGGGATAGTCGATCCGGTAATTCCACTCCAGACCATCAGTCAGGGCCTGGCGGCTGATATTGCTGGAACCGATAAAGGCGGTGCCGTGCAGTTGCCCATCGCGAAAATGCGCAAACAAGTAGGCCTTCATGTGGAAGCTCTGGCCAGCCGATTCAAACACCTTGATCTGAGCTCCTTTGGCTTGCAGCAGCATCAACAGCCGCAAGGCTTCCGGATCGGTGACATCCAGATAATCGCTGGTCAGGATGCGTAGACGGACTGGGTTTTCCGATGTCGCCCGGCATAAGGCTTCCTGAAAATCCGGCATCAACAAGCGTAGACCGCTGGATTTGATGAAGGCGACGGTCATGTCGATTTCATCCGCATGCGCAATGGCATGGGAAAGTTGCGGCAGGAACGGATGGTCGCGGCCACCGATTACCAGCTTGGGGGTGTCAATGGATGCCGAGGTGCGACAAATCAGCGCGTTCAACCAATGCTCGGTCCGGCCGGGGCGCCGGTCTGTGGTGATCCAGGTTTCCGTCGAGACAACACCAGGCAGCCCCGCTAACCAGCCAGCCAGCCGGCTTTCGGTCGCATCGGTAAAGTGCCGTCCATGGTGTTCGCGTTCACCTTCGCCATATTTAAAGCTGAGATAAAAAATGCCATTGAGCTTGAGTGCTCGCCAAAAGCGTTGCAATGTTTCCGCGATCTGGTTTTCCCGCAGATGGAGCAGGCTGGCGCAGGCCCAGATGCCGTCATAGGTGGCGATTTCGTCAACATCGGCAAAGCTGCGTTGGGCAATCGGCAAGCCCGTATGCCCTTGTGCCAGGGCAGCAAGTTTTGCGGATGCATCGAACGCCGTGACGCGGTAGCCCAGTTGCAGAAATACCTTGCTGTCACGCCCTGAGCCACAACCTGCATCAAGAATATGTGCGCCAACCGGTAACCGGGCGAGAAAGCGCTGATGGAGTGGTGCCATGTCGACACCCTGTGTATCCGAGAAGAAGGCATTGGCATGGGTATCGTAATAGTTGACGGTGTCGATCGGTGGCATCGGTCGGCGGTGTGATGAACCGGATTCAGGCGTAGGCGGCAAACTGGTTGCTGTCGCGGGTGAGGAGTTGCATCAGCTTGGGGTGGGTAAACAGTTTTTCCCGACCGACTTGCAGTTCTTTCAGTACGCCGATGTTGACCAGTTCCTTGAGGTAGTTTGAGGCGGCCTGGCGTTGGGCGATTTTCTTGTCGACCAGGTTGGCGATGCGACAGTAGGGCTGCTCGAAGATGACGTCGACCAGTTCGCGGCTGTAAATCTTGGCTTGTTTTTCCCGGATGTAGTTGGCGGTGTGTTCGGCCAAGCTGCGGATGGCGGCGATTTTGGCGGTGGTCCATTGGGAGGTTTCTTCAACGGCTTGCAGCATGAAGAGTATCCAGGGTTCCCAGGCGCCATGGCGCGTGACGTCGAGCAGCAGCCGGTAATAGTCTGCTTTGTGGGTAATGATGTGCCGGCTCAGGTAGAGGATGGGCAAGCCGAGCAGGTTTTGCTGGATGAGGTAGAGGATGTTGGTGATACGACCGGTGCGGCCGTTGCCGTCGGTGAAGGGGTGGATGGCCTCGAACTGGTAATGGGCAATCGCCATACGTACCAGGGGATCGATGTCTTCTTCGTTGTGCAGGAATTTCTCCCAATTGGAAAGCAGGTCGCGCAGGCGGGTTTCGCCTTCCGGCGGGGTGTAGATGGTTTCGCCTGTGCGGTCGTTGGCCAGACGTGTACCGGGCGTGCGGCGGATATCCATGGCCACGCCTTTGGTCGTGCGGCAAACCTCGATGGCCGTGGCAGTACATAGCGGACGCTCGGCGAGCGAGCGGAAGCCACGGTAGAGCGCGGTGCGGTAGCGCAGAGCTTCCTTGGTTGCCGGGTCGGCCTGGCTGTCGCTTTGGGCAAATTGAAAGAGCTTGTCGGTGCTGGTGACGATGTTTTCGATTTCCGAACTGTCTTTCGCTTCGAGCAGGGGAAGGGTGTTGATGAGCATGTCCTGATTGGGGATCAGCTCGGCAGCCTGTTTGAGTTCGGCGAGGGCGGCCCGCGCGGTGATGCAGCGTTTGAGGACCGCCCGGGTTTCGATTTCTTGACCGGGCGGCAGGAGGGGTAGGGCGTTGTAGGGCTGTTCCGGGTGCCAGTCAGGAGGGCTCATGGTGTCGAAATCGATTTTTGGCGACAAGTTCGGAGGATATGTCGTTGCTGGCGACAGGTCAATCAAACGTGTCGATGTTTTTTAAAAAAATCGACACATCTCTTTTTAACATGTCTTCGCCAACGACAATCGTATTTTATAGATGCATCGAGGGTATGCCAGGAGATGCTTTGTTGGAGCAATTCCAATGTCAGAATGAAAGTTTCAAACAAAAATTCCGGCTTTATCGAATCTTTTTGAAGCATTAATAAGATTTTCTCGATGATTTTCCTGATTTATAGTGCAAGCCTGATGGCAAGAAACTGCAGCAATACTTGAGGAGAAGGCACCATGATTGCGCTGATTTGGATTGTTTTTACTGTTCTGGCTC
>JAVEXE010000105.1:0-6546 GCA_034004105.1 Azonexus sp.
CGCGGCGGGAAGAGCTTGGGCTTCGCATCTTCGGTGCCCCACTCGATGGTCAACTCTTCGGAAATCGGCTTGGCCATGCACATCAGGCCGTAGCCCTGCTTGCGCTCGTCCTGCGACAGCGCCATGTCAAGCACCATGCCCTGATCGAACTGGCCGGAGGTCACCTTGACCTTGCATTCGCCACAGGCACCGGCGCGACAGTTGTTGGGCAGGGCGTAGCCTGCTTTTTCCAAGGCCATCAATACGGTATCGCCGTAGGCACATTCGACGGATTTGCCAGAGGGCTGCATCACGATACGAGCCATTTGTCTTCCCCTTGTTCTTGCTGTTTTCTCTATTGCGGAAAGGCCGGAACCCTTGAATCGGTGCTCCGGCCAATTTTTACGTTCTACTGCGGTCGACCGCGATCAGAAGACCGGAATGATATCGTCCAGATCAACGTCGCTGACTTCCTGACCGGTGATGCCAACTTCCGGAATCGCCGGGAACGGGATGTTATAACGATCCAGCACGCCCTTCAGGTTGATCATCGCGTTGCGCCAGTTTTCTTTCTTGGCTTCGTAGGTCGGGATGCCAAAGCCGGCGTTACGGGCCACTTCTTCGGCTTCGCGTTGATTGGCAATGAAATCTTCCGGCAGGTCCCAGAATTCCATCGGCGGCTCGAAAAGCACGGCAGACAGGAACAGGTAACCCGCACGAATCTGCTTGGTGACGACGGCCTTGGTTTCTTCCTGCAAACCGGGGTAGTCACGCTCCATGACTGCCATGCAGATGGCCATGTGGCGACCTTCGTCGCGACCAATGTTCTTGAAGCCTTCCTTGAATACGGCCTCGCGGGAGTTGTCGTACATCTGCTTGAAGATGGTGGCAGCAGCAATTTCGCCCATCAGGAAAGATGAGAACAAAACCGCCAGGTCGTACTTCGGCACCGCCTGCTTGTAGCCGTTCCAGTAGCGGGCACCGTTGAAGTACAGCCACTGTACGTTCTTCTGCAGACGCTTGCCGAGTTCGGTTTTCGGCTGATAAGTGATCGGGTCCGGATGGTCAAGCAGCTTGGTGATGGCCAGGCCGCACATGATTTCGTGGTTCTGCTCGTCGCGGGTGACCGAGAAGAAGCACTTGCGAACCGGATCTTCTTCGTGAACTTCATAGGTCTTGATCAGCGCTTCGGCGAAAACCGGAGGTGCGGAGGCGTCGAATACCGACAGCAGGCTCCACCAGTAGGCGATGGATTCGCGCTCTTCCCAAGTGTAGCTATCGACATCCAGCGTATCCCAGGGCAGCTTTTCCGGGTCCCAGTCTTCGCGACGGGCGGCTTCCCACACTTCCTGCAATTTCTTGGTCTTGCTGTTCCAGGACAGCGGATAGACGTTGGGCTGCTGGATTTCCGGCGGGAACTCCATCTTGTCGGCAAAACGTTCCTTGTTACCTGCCATGTTTGTCTCCTTGTTCAAGTCATCGGGTCAAAGGGCAACCCGGAACGGGTCGCCATGGGTAAATCATGTTACATCCAAAGCCACTGTGTCAACATTTTTTGTATCACATCGAAAATTCACCAGGAAAAAAGAGAAAGCACTTCGCCAATGATACCGGGCAAAAAGCCCGCCAAGAAAAGCTCTTACAACTGTTTTTAATTGAATTTTTTGTGCGTCGCAGAATAAATTCCGCTATACAAAACTCGATTCCTTGTGCTGTAATTCGATACAACACAAAAGCCGAACGTAAAATTTTGGTAGCAATTCGTTACTCATGGAGATCAACATGCCCCACCCGCTACTCGACAAGCACCGCGCCACCCTCGATGGCGCCCTGAATGCCATCGCTACCCGCGGCTACTGGTCGGCTTACGCCGAAATGCCTAGCCCCAAGGCCTATGGTGAAACCGCCCCCGCGGATGGCAAAGCTGCTTTTGACGCCCATCTGGGCCAGCAATTCAATCTCGACCAACCGGGCCAGAATGGCTGGCATGGCGGCGAGCGTTCGCCTTATGGGATTGATCTCAACGTTCAGTACCCGGTCTGCGACATCGAAGCCCTGATCGCCGCTGGCGAAACGGCGATGCTCGGCTGGCAAAAGGTCGGCGCGGATGGCCGCACCGGCATCTGCCTGGAAATTCTGGATCGCCTGAACAAGCAGAGCTTTGAACTCGCCCACGCCGTGATGATGACCACCGGCCAGGGCTGGATGATGGCCTTCCAGGCTGGTGCGCCACACGCGCAGGACCGCGGCCTCGAAGCCGTCGCTTACGCCTATCGCGAACAAGCCTTTGTGCCAGCCGAAACCACCTGGGAAAAACCGCAGGGCAAAAACCCGCCGCTGGTTCTGAAAAAGCACTTTGAAGTCGTCGGTCGCGGTATCGGCGTGGTGGTCGGCTGCGGCACCTTCCCGACCTGGAATACCTACCCCGGCCTGTTTGCCGCCCTCTCCACCGGCAACGCGGTCATCGTCAAGCCGCACAGCAACGCCATCCTGCCGGCTGCGATCACCGTCCGCACCATCCGCGCCGTGCTGGCCGAAAACGGCATCGACCCCAATCTGGTCACGCTGGCCGTCGCCAACGACCGCGCCACGACGCAGAAGTTGGTGACCCACACCAAGGTGAAATCCATCGATTTCACCGGCGGCAATGTCTTCGGCCAATGGCTGATCGACAACTGCCGTCAGGCGCAGGTTTATGCCGAACTCGCTGGCGTCAATAACATCGTCGTCGATTCGACCGACAGCTACAAGCGCATGCTGGGCAACCTCGCCTTCACGCTGTCGCTCTACTCCGGCCAGATGTGCACCACCTCGCAAGCCATTCTCGTGCCAGCCGGCGGCATCGACACCGACCAGGGACACAAATCCTACGACGAATTCTGTGCCGATCTGGCGCAGGCGGTCACGGGTTTCCTGGGCAAGCCGGAAGTGGCGCACGCCGTACTCGGTGCGATTCAATCCGCCGACACGCTGAACCGCATCGAGGCCGCTGCCTCGGGCGAATTCGGCACCGTGCTGCTGGCCCCTCAAAAACTGGAGAACCCGGAATTCCCGAATGCGGAAGTACGCACGCCGGTTTTGCTGGCCTGCGATGCTGGCGAGGAAGCCAAGTACATGGAAGAGCGTTTCGGCCCGATCAGCTTCATCGTCAAGGTTGCCGACACCGCCGCGGCCATTGCCCTCTCCGAGCGCATTATTGCCACCCACGGCGCGTTGACGGCAGGTGTCTATTCCACCCGCCCGGAAATCATCGACGCAATGACCGAAGCCACATGGCGTTCCAAGGTCGCCCTATCGATCAACCTGACTGGCGGCGTCTTTGTGAACCAGTCGGCGGCTTACTCCGACTACCACGGCACCGGCGGCAACCCGGCAGCCAACGCCTCCTACGCTGACTCCGCCTTCGTCGCCAACCGCTTCCGCGTCGTCCAGCGCCGTTACCACGTCTGAGAACCGCCATGAATTTTGAGAACATCACTTTTACCGTCGATAACGGGGTCGCCCGCATCACGCTCAACCGCCCAGACAAGCTCAACAGCTTTACCGACGCGATGCACGCCGAACTGCGCGTCGCGCTTGACGCCATCCAGAATCGCGAAGGCGAAGCCGCAAGCGCCCGCGTGCTGGTGCTAACCGGTGCCGGACGTGGCTTCTCGGCGGGTCAGGACCTGGGCGACCGGGCAATGCAAATCAAGGAAGGCAAGATGCCCGACATCGGCAACACCGTCGAGCGCAACTACAAGCCGCTGGTGCTGCGTCTGCAGAATCTGCGCGTGCCGACCATTGCCGCCGTCAATGGCATCGCCGCCGGTGCTGGTGCCTCCGTCGCGCTGGCCTGCGATCTGGTCATTGCCAGCAAATCCGCTTCCTTCCTGCAGGCTTTCTCCAAAATCGGCCTGATTCCCGATACCGGCGGCACCTGGTTCCTGCCCCAGCGCGTCGGCATGGCCCGCGCCATGGGTTTGGCGCTGCTGGCGGAAAAACTGCCTGCCGAAAAGGCTGCGCAGTTGGGTTTGATCTGGGAATGCGTCGACGATGAAGGCTTTGCCGCCCGCATTGATGCGCTGGCGGCCCAGCTTGCCACCGCGCCAACCAAGGCGCTGGTGCGTACCCGTCAGGCCATGCATGCCGGTTTGAGCCACACGCTGGAACAACAACTGTCATTTGAAGGCAGTTTCATGCGCGAACTCGGCTGGTCGCCGGACTATGCCGAGGGCGTGGCCGCATTCATGGAAAAACGTGCGCCGAATTTCACCGGCGAATAACAACGGTCCCATCATGAGCACACCCCTTCCCTTGCAGAGCCCCATCGCCGTGATCGGCACCGGCGCCATGGGTGCCGGCATCGCCCAGGTTGCGGCGCAAGCCGGGCATGTCGTCAAGCTGCTCGACAATCGCCCCGGTGCCGCCGTGAAAGCCATTGCCGGCATTCAGGCGCAGTTCGACAAAATGGCCGCCAAAGGCAAGTTGACCGCAGAAGCGGCACTCGCTTGCGGTCAACGCCTCATTCCGGTCGAAAAACTGAGCGAACTGGCCGACTGCGCCCTTGTCGTCGAAGCCATTGTCGAAAATCTCGAAGCCAAGCAAACGCTGTTCCGCGATCTTGAAGCTATCGTGAGCGACGACTGTCTGTTTGGCAGCAACACCTCGTCGATTTCGATTACCGCCATTGGCGCGGCACTGGCCCGCCCGGAACGTCTGGCCGGGCTGCATTTCTTCAACCCGGCACCGCTGATGGCGCTGGTAGAAATCGTCTCCGGACTGGCCACCGCGCCAGCCGTGGCCGAAACCCTGTTCGCCACCGCCGCCGCCTGGGGCAAGACGCCGGTGCATGCCAAATCGACGCCGGGCTTCATCGTCAATCGCGTTGCCCGTCCGTATTACGCCGAAGCCTTGCGGCTGGCACAGGAAGGCGCGGCTGACTACGCGACCATCGACGCGGTGATGCGTGAAGCTGGCGGTTTCCGCATGGGGCCGTTCGAGCTGATGGACATGATCGGCCACGACGTCAATTTTGCCGTCACCAATTCGGTCTGGCGGGCCTTCTACAACGACCCGCGCTTTTTGCCCTCGCTGATTCAACAAGAACTGGTCGATGCCGGGTTCTATGGCCGCAAGACCGGACGCGGTTTTTACGATTATCGTGACGGCGCGGAAAAGCCTACCGCACAAACTGAAACCGCCCAGGCTCCGGCTGGGAAAATCACCGTTTTTGGCGAGTCGACCGCAGCAGAGGCCCTGGTTGAACGTCTGCAGGACAGCGGCCTGTCGTTCAGCCGCGCCCCGGACAGCGACGCACGCATTGCCGAAATTGGCCGTGCCGTGATTTACCAGACCGATGGCCGCACCGCCACGCAACGCGCCGCCGAATCCGATGTCGCAAATACCGTCCTGATCGATCTGGCGCTGGATTACAGCCAGGCGAAGCGCATCGCCATTGCCGTCGCCGAACAATGCGACGCCAGTGCCGCCGCCTCCGCAATCGGTCTCCTGCAGGCCACCGGCTTTGCCGTTTCGCGCCTGGGTGATGTTCCCGGTCTGGCGGTGATGCGCACCGTCGCCATGCTCGCCAACGAAGCTGCCGACGCAGTCAACCAAGGCGTTTGCTCGGCAGCCGGTGCCGATCAGGCGATGCGTTTGGGCGTCAATTATCCGCAAGGCCCACTGGCCTGGGCCGATCAGGTCGGCGTGGCCAGCATTCAACGCGTTTTGGCCCACCTAGCCGCCAGCTATGGCGAGGACCGTTACCGCATCTCGCCACTGATTCAGCGTGCGGTTTTTGCCCAAAGGAAGATTCATGTCTGAACCAAATACGCCGCAAAGTGCCCCACTCACCGATCCGCAAGCACTGGCCGAAGCCACCGCCGAAGCAATGTGGTCGCGGGATCGCAATGCGCAAGCTTTGGGCATGACGCTGATCAGCGTCGCCCCCGGTCGCGCCGTGATCCGCATGGAAGTTCGCCCATCGATGGTCAATGGTCATCACATTTGCCACGGCGGCATGATCTTCACGCTGGCTGACACCGCCTTCGCTTACGCCTGCAACAGTTACAACGCCAACACGGTTGCCTCGGCCTGCCACATCGACTTTCTGGCCCCGGCCAAGGAAGGTCAGATGCTGGAAGCCGAAGCCATCGAACAATCGCTGTCCGGACGCACTGGCGTCTATGACGTCACGGTGCGGATTGCCGGTGGCCGCAGCGTTGCGCTATTCCGCGGCAAAAGCTACCGCATCGCTGGCGAGGTGATCGCCGGCCTGCAACAGGCCGACGCAGCCTGAAGCCAATAAATCAGAGAGGAGACAACCATGACCGTCAAGCAGTCCCGCCCCGAAGAGCTGGAAGCCATCGAAAAAGCCAGCCGCGACGAAATTTCCGCCCTGCAATTGCAACGCCTGCAGTGGTCGGTACGCCACACCTACGACAACGTCGAACCCTACCGCAAGAAGTGCCAGGAAAAAGGCGTGCATCCGGACGACCTCAAGCGCCTGGAAGACTTGGCCTTATTCCCCTTCATGACCAAGACCGACCTGCGCGACAACTACCCCTTCGGTCTGTTTGCCGTCCC
>JAVEXE010000105.1:6646-7846 GCA_034004105.1 Azonexus sp.
GGTCACCTCGACAATGTTGAAGTCCGCTGCGAAATCCAGCATGAATTGTCCGGCAAGCTTTCCGCCGCCGATGTCAGCGAAATCAGCAAGGGCTTGCAGCACCGCATCAAGACCATCATCGGCATCTCGACCCGCATCACGGTGATGGAGTTCGACTCCATTCCACGCACCCAGGTCGGCAAAGCTCGCCGCGTGCTCGACGAGCGCCCAAAACAAGATTGAGGACTGAATCATGCTTGACGCTTTTATCTGCGACGCCATCCGCACCCCCATTGGCCGCTACGGCGGCGCACTGGCCGGCGTGCGGGCTGACGACCTGGGGGCCATTCCGCTCAAGGCCCTGATGGAACGCAACCCGCAGGTCGACTGGACCGCCGTTGAAGACATCATCTACGGCTGTGCCAATCAGGCCGGCGAAGACAACCGTAACGTTGCCCGCATGTCCGGCCTGCTCGCCGGCTTGCCGATTGATGTACCCGGCACCACGATCAACCGCCTGTGCGGTTCCGGCATGGACGCCATCGGCCTGGCCGCCCGCTCAATCAAGGCCGGCGAAACCAGCCTGATGATTGCTGGCGGGGTCGAAAGCATGTCGCGCGCACCCTTCGTGATGGGCAAGGCGGAAAGCGCCTGGTCGCGACAGGCGGCGATTTACGACACCACCATCGGCTGGCGTTTCCCCAACCCGCTGATGAAAAAGTTGTACGACACCCATTCGATGCCGCAAACCGCCGACAACGTAGCCGAACAATTCCAGATCAGCCGCGCCGATCAGGACGCCTTCGCCCTGCGCAGTCAGCAACGCTGGGCCGCTGCCGATACCGCGGGCCGCTTTGCCGACGAACTGGTGCCGGTCAAGATTGCGCAGAAAAAAGGCGATCCCAAGGTCGTCGACCGCGATGAGCATCCGCGTCCGGAAACCACGCTGGAACAACTGGCCAAGTTGAAAGGCGTCAATGGCCCCGAGCTAAGCGTCACCGCCGGCAATGCCTCCGGCGTCAATGACGGTGCCTGTGCGCTGCTACTGGCCTCGGGCAGTGCTGCCGAGCGCTTCGGACTGACCCCGCTGGCGCGCGTGGTCGGCATGGCGACAGCCGGCGTCGCGCCCCGGATCATGGGCTTTGGCCCAGCCCCGGCGGTGAAAAAGGTGCTGGCACAAACCGGACTGACGCTGGCGCAGATGGACGTGATCGAGCTGAA
>JAVEXE010000106.1:0-4481 GCA_034004105.1 Azonexus sp.
TGACTTCGCCGCCGTGCGTATCGGTGTGTTGCTGGACGACGCCGGAGAACTCGACCTGGAGGCGGCGTGGCATGACGATCCCGTGCTCGGTCTCCATCAGGTAGGCGATGCCGCCCTTGCCCGACTGGCTATTGACGCGGATCACCGAATCGTAGGAGCGGCCAACGTCGGCCGGGTCGATCGGGAGATAGGGCACCGCCCACTGCGAGTTTTCGTCACTGAGCGCCTTTCGCGCGGCAAACCCCTTCTTGATGGCGTCCTGGTGGGAGCCGGAGAAGGCCGTGAAAACGAGATCCCCGACGTATGGGTGGCGTGGGTGGATCGGGAGCTGGGTACAGTGTTCGAAAGTGCGGGCGACGGCGTTGATGTCGGAAAAGTCGAGTTGTGGATCGACGCCCTGAGTGTGCATGTTAAGCGCGAGCGTGACGAGGTCGACGTTGCCGGTACGCTCGCCGTTGCCGAAAAGGCAGCCCTCGACGCGGTCGGCGCCGGCCATCAAGCCGAGTTCGGCGGCAGCGACTGCCGTGCCGCGGTCGTTGTGTGGGTGGAGGCTGATGATCACGCTGTCGCGGCGTTCGAGGTTGCGGTGCATCCACTCGATCTGGTCGGCGTAGATGTTCGGCGTGGCGATCTCGACCGTGGTCGGGAGATTGAGGATGACCTTGTTGTCCGGCGTCGCGCCCCAGGCGGCAGTGACCGCGTCGCAGACTTCCTTGGCGAAATCGAGTTCGGTGGCGGTGAACAATTCCGGGCTGTATTCGAGGGTGATCTTCGTTTCCGGCATCTGCGCGGCAAGCGTTTTGATCAATTTGACCGCGTCGACCGCCATATTCACTACTTCGGCCTTGCTCATGCCGAAAACGAAGTCGCGGAAGCTCGGGCAGGTGGCGTTATAGACGTGGACGATGGCTTGCTTGGCACCCTTGATCGACTCGAAGGTGCGGCGGATGAGGTGTTCGCGTGCCTGCGTCAAGACCTCGATGCTGACGTCGTCGGGGATGTGCTTTTCCTCGATGAGCCGGCGGACGAAACCGAACTCGGTTTCGGAGGCCGATGGGAAGGCGATCTCGATCTGCTTGAAACCGATCTGGCAGAGCGTCTTGAACATCTGCATCTTCTTGTCGGCGTTCATCGGCTCGAACAAGGCCTGGTTGCCGTCGCGCAGGTCGGTGCTCATCCAGATTGGCGCTTGCGTGATGGTGTTGTTCGGCCACTGGCGGTCGACGAGGCCGACGGGCGGAAAAGCGGTGTATTTGGACGATTTCTGCTGCGACATGATGCGGCTCCGGAAAACTTTTGTGATGGCGAAATGTTAAGCAAAAGTGCGCGGCAGGTGCTTGCGTTTTGTGGCATGATTTGCCATCTGTTTGGCAGAAAATTGCGGAAATATAAATCCATGAGCAATCAGTTAACGATCGATCGCTACGATCGGCAAATTCTATCCATCCTTCAGCAGGATGGACGGATCAGCAACCAGGAACTGGCCGACCGCATCGGCCTGTCGCCGTCACCCTGTCTGCGTCGGGTGCGTACGCTGGAAGAGGCCGGAATTGTTGCGGGTTATCGTGCCTGGCTTGATGCCAAAAAACTTGGCCTGACCTTGATGGCGCTGATCGGCATTTCGATGGACCAGCATACGCCGGAGCGCTTCGCCAACCTCGAAGCGACGATCTCGGAGATTCCGGAAGTGCTGGAGTGTCTGCTGATTACCGGCCAGCAGTCGGATTACCAGTTGAAAGTTGTCGTTCGCGATATGGATGCCTACCAGGATCTGCTGCTGAACAAAATCACCCGCATTCAGGGCGTCACCGGCGTACATACCAGTTTTGTGCTTCGTAAAGTCGTTGACCGCAACACGCTGCCAGTTTGATATGCTTCGACCATGGAAAACAGATTACACGCATTTCTCGTCACGGCCGATGCGGCGCTGATCGAGGCAAATAAGGGCTGGTTGGCGCAAGTGGCTGATCTGGCGGTTTATCGTAGTGCGTCTGAATGTCGCGAGGGTTTGGGGCAGCGAGTTCCCAACCTGATCATGATCGACTTCGACATGCCCGACGGCGAAGGGCTGGATTTGCACCGTGCTTTGCGCGACGACTTCGATACCTGCGATGTCTTCCAGTTGGCTTTGTGCCAGCCCGATGCGCTGGCGCTGGAGGATTTCTCCGCCGATGACCAGTTGTTCAAGCCGCTTGATCCGCATGTTTTTCAGCGTAAATGGACGCAGATCGAAAAACGTTTTGCCGAAGCTGCCAATGCACGCAGTCAGTTGAGCTATGCCCAAGGTGTCGCGTTGACTGCCATGTCGTCAATGGGGGAGTTGGGCGTGGTGATGCAATTCCTTTCCCGGAGCTTTACCTGTCACAGCATCAGTTCGGTGGCGAGTCTTGCCCTGGAAGCCTTGCGTCAATACGACCTGACTGGCGTGGTTGATATCCAGTGGGAGGGGGGCGAACTGCTGCTGTCTACCGATGGAGCAGAGGTCGACGCCGCGACCCGCACGCTGATTGCCCAACGTCGCACGCTTGGGCGCTTGCTCGAAATCGATACCAGTCTGGTCGTGAATTTTCCGCACGTCAGCATCCTGATTTCGAATCTGCCGGTGGATGATAGCCAGCGTTGTGGCCGTATCCGCGACAACATCGCTACCTTGACCGAAGGGGTCGAGTCACGGGTGCTGGGTTTGCTGATGGAGCATACGGTGCTGTTGAAGCGGCAGGGGATTCGTTACGCGGTCTGCGAAATCCGTGATTCGGTGAGCAACCTGAATGGGCGGCAACTGGCGGATCTGGAACAGACGCGTAGTTTGGTCAATCAGGTGATTGACGAATTCGAAGAGGCTTTCATGCAGGTTGGCATGGAGCCCCAGCTCGAAAATGTGCTGATCAATCGTCTGGTCGACCTGCGCCACAGCATTGGTGACATTGTCAGCCGTCCGGGTGAAGTGCACGAAAAACTGCAGGTTGTGGTCAATGCGCTGGAAACTCTGGCTGGAAAAGTTAGCGACGAGAGCGATAGCTAGCCCGGAATAAGGCGCTCATGCGGTCTTCTTGGCGGTTTCCGTGCTGCGCCAGCGTATAATCCGCCGCGGAAAGTCGGTCAGGCAATCGCTGGGCATTTGAGGGTAACTTCGATGCCGGGAGGAAAGTCCGGGCTCCATTGGGCAGGATGCCAGCTAACGGCTGGGTGCTATAAGTCGCAAGACGCAAGTTGAGCGATTAAGGCAACGGAAAGTGCAACAGAGAATAGACCGCCGATGGCCTTTTGGAGGCAACTTCAAGGGGATCAGGTAAGGGTGAAACGGCGAGGTAAGAGCTCACCGCGTCCACGGTAACGGCGGACGGCACGGTAAACCCCATCCGGAGCAAGACCAAATAGGGAAGCTGAGGCGTGGCCCGCGCTGCTTCCGGGTAGGTTGCTTGAGCCTGTCGGTGACGGCAGGCCTAGAGGAATGATTGCCGAACCTCGCAAGAGGGGAACAGAACCCGGCTTATCGGCCGGCTTTCCAACATTTTCTGTTTTTGATTGTTCGGAGTGCCAGACATGTACGCCACCGTCGAATGGCTCGAAAAGGGCCAGATCCGCCGCGCTCGCTGGCGTTCCGAAGCCGGGCTGGCGGCACCGCTTGCGGTCGACGTGCTTGATGCAGCCAATTCTGTGGCGGCGCTCTGGCAGCAGATGCGGGCTGGTCAAAGCCTGCTCTGGCGGGGTGACTGGCCGCGTGCCCGGCAGTTGATGCAGGCGCTGAGCCGTCTGGCCGAGCGGGATTTTGTCGTTCAAACCGCGTCGACCGCAGCAGCGCAGTTTTCCCGCCATCGAATAGTGCAGGGGCAACGGGCTGCTGTACTGGCGCGTTTTTTGGTGCCCTTGGGGCCGGATTTCAAGCTGGCCTTGCCGCGTGCTCAGGATGTGCGCCTCGCTTGCCGTGAGGCCTGGGGTAAGCCGGATGGCAGCAGTAGTGTGGTGGCCTTGCGCGAATTGCTGGCCGTGATCAGCGCCCACGAATGGCGGAAAAAAGGCGTGCCGGTGGCAGCGGTTGGCGGCTCCATTCATCCGCATTACGGGGTCTTTTCCCCCGTGCGCGGCGAATATGTGAATCTGGTGGCGCAGGCACCATTGCCGCCGGGTTGCGAGCTGGCGTTTGATATTGGCACCGGTTCCGGCGTTTTGGCGGCAGTTCTGGCCCGGCGCGGCGTCAATGTCGTTGCTACCGATATGTCGCCTCGTGCGCTGGCTTGCGCGGCAGAAAATGTCGAAAAACTCGGGTTGACCGCAAAAATCGAGTTACTTGAGGCCGACCTTTTTCCGCCAGGTCGCGCATCGCTCATTGTCTGCAATCCCCCCTGGCTGCCGGCGCAACCGAGTTCGCCGATTGAATACGCCGTCTACGACCCGGATTCACAGATGTTGCGCGGCTTTCTGGCAGGGTTACGCGAGCATCTTGCGGTCGACGGTGAGGGCTGGCTGATTTTGTCCGACCT
>JAVEXE010000106.1:4581-7841 GCA_034004105.1 Azonexus sp.
CAGGGCGAATCTTAGAGCCCGGTTGCCCATTGCTCCAATTGATTGCTTAAATATGGTACATAGTTGGCGACTATGTTTGTCAATCGCCCTGATTGCCGGTGCTGCGTTGTTTTCCGGCGATTTGTATTGTGCGCGTTGGATAAACTGCCGTCCAGGCAAGACTTATCGGGGAAGGTGTGCTAATTTTGTCGGGCTGCCGTCAAGACGGCCGGTTTTCTTAACTTGAATAAGGTAACTAGGAGGCACTTAGATGAATAAATCCGAGTTGGTCGAAGTTGCTGCACAAGAAGCGGGTATTACCAAGGCCGAGGCAGACAAGGCCTTGACGGCAATCATTGGCGCAGTGGTGGATGCTGTGGCGAAAGGTGATTCAGTCACCTTGGTGGGTTTTGGTACCTTCAAGGCGGCAGAGCGGGCGGCGCGAACCGGGAAAAATCCGAAAACAGGTGAGGCGCTGGAAATTCCCGCGACCACCGTGCCCAAATTCACGGCAGGTTCGGCCTTCAAGGCCGCTGTGGCACCGAAGCAGAAGGCCGAGAAGCCAAAAAAGAATGCTGCCAAAAAGAAATAATTCTGTTGTTAACCTCAGCGGAGTTCGTGTCATGCGGGCTCCGCCTCCGACTTGCAATGAATAATTCGACTAGCGAAACTACGACTGAAGAAGCCATGGCTGATATTCAGCCTTCTGAAACCCCAAGCCTGGAAAGTGCTGCGGTTGAAACGCAGCCCGAAGTGCAGTCTGTGGAAATGCAGCCTGCGGAAGTACAGCATGATTTCCAGCCGCTGGATTTGCGGCGTCGTCTCCGGGAGTTATTGTCCGTTCCCGAGCGTGACCGCAGCGACGAAGTTTGGGACGAGATCATCGAGCTGGAAATACAGTTGGCCCCTGGTAACCGTATCGCAACTAATGAAACTCAAGGCGGGGGGGCGCGTCAGCATCAGGGGCGGCAAGGCAAGCCGCAACCCTCGTCCAATACTTCGGCTGGCGCTGCGGGTGCCCAGCAGAAAAAGCATCGGCCGCGGGCAAAAACCAACCGTCGTCCTCGCCAAGGGGGGAAACCGTCAGGTGGGGCTGGTGGTGGCGATGCGGTTTGACAGGGCGTGAAGCGCTTGTTGCATGCAGCATTTTGATCTGATTATTGTTGGTGGTGGGCTCGCCGGGGCAAGCTTGGCGGTTGCCTTGCGAAATACCCGGTTGCGCATCGCTCTGGTGGAAAGTCGGGCACCTCAAGCGCCTGGAGCGGATGCCTGGGATGCGCGGGTATATGCGGTCAGTCCTGCCAATGTCGCTTTTCTGGATTCCATCGGCGCTTGGCAACACATGGACTTGGCGCGGGTTTCGCCGATCAAGTCAATGCGGATATTCGGCGATGCCGGCGGCGAACTAGAGTTTTCCGCGTTCCAGGTTGGCGTGCCTGATCTTGGATGTATTCTCGAATCCTCGCTGATGGCCTGCGAGCTTTGGGAAGGGTTGAAGCGTCAGTCCAATGTCCAGCTATTTCTGCCCGCCAGACCTCAGGGGCTGGAATTTCGTCATGATGCGGCTTTGCTCCAGCTTTCGACTGGAGAAAGTTTGTCGGCGCCTTTGTTGATCGGTGCGGATGGTCGAGATTCCTGGGTTCGGGAGGCTGCCGGCCTGACTGCGGTCAATCGCCATTACGGCGAAAAAGGCGTGGTGGCCAATTTTGTTGTTGAAAAACCTCACCATGGGGTTGCCTGGCAGTGGTTTCGTGACGATGGTGTATTGGCTTGGTTGCCGTTGCCTGGGAACCGGATATCGATTGTCTGGTCTACGCCGGACGAAAACGCGGATGCCTTATGTGCTTTGGCAGAAGCGCCGTTTGTGCAGCAGGTCATGGAAGCTGGCAACGCGCTGCTGGGTAAAATGTCCTTGCTGACACCGCCGGCAGCGTTTCCTTTGCGTTTGATGCGAGTGCCGGAAGTGGTTGCGCCGCGTCTTGCCTTGGTGGGTGATGCTGGGCATGGGATTCATCCGTTGTCTGGTCATGGCATCAATTTGGGATTTCAGGATGCGCAAGTGCTGGCTGAGCGTTTGCAGGCGAGCAATCCTTGGGAAGATATTGGGGATTTGCGTTTCCTTCAGGCTTACCAGCGTGCGCGGCGTGAAGAGGTTGTACTGATGCAGACTGGCACCGACGCTTTGCGTCGCCTGTTTGCTGCCAGTGCTCCTGGTCTGCGTCCTTTGCGCAACTTTGGTTTAGGGCTGACCCAGCGTTTGCCACTGGTAAAGAATTTTCTCGTTCGTTATGCCCTTGGGGCAATTTAGGAGTCTTGATGATGCGTAAAACGCTGACCATTCTGGGTCTGTCCTTGTTTGCTCTGACGGCAACGGCGAATGAAGCCGAGATCCAGAAGTCGCTGGAGGCGAAGTTGGGCATCAAGGTCGAGAGTGTGACCAAGGCCGGGTATCTGGGTTTGTATGAGGTTTACGCTGACGGCCATATTTTCTACACGGATGAAAAGTTGACCGCAATGTTGGTGGGCGGCGATTTGATCCGGGCCCAGCAGGCGATCAATTTGATCGATCTCAAGAACAGTCGCAATATCACCGACGAACGCATGCGCAAACTGACGGCGATCAAGTTTTCGGAATTGCCGCTGGATCAGGCCATCAAGCAGGTGAAAGGTGATGGTAAACGGGTGCTGGCGACCTTCGAGGATCCGAATTGTGGTTATTGCAAGCGCTTGGCGAAGGATTTGCAGAAGCTGGATAACGTAACGATTTATACCTTTCTCTATCCCATCCTTTCTGAGGACTCCTTGAAAAAATCACGTCAGATCTGGTGTTCTGCGGATCGTTCGAAAGCCTGGAATGACTGGATTATTGATGGCAAGAATCCCGGCGGCAGGGACAATTGCGATACAACGGCAGTGACGCGTAATCAGGAGTATGGTCGGCGCTTGAACATCACAGGGACGCCAACCGTGATTTTTGCCGATGGCGAGCGCGTACCTGGCGCAATTCCCTTGAAGGTGCTGGAGCAAAAGCTGGCTCAGTAACAGTAAGTCTGGCGCGCTCCTGAGGGAGCTTGCACAAAAGCAAAACGGACACGTTTATACGTGTCCGTTTTGCTTTTGGTGATCGGGTAAATATTTTAATGTAATTGTTGTTTGTGTCAGTTTTTATCGTAATACTCTACTTTAATTGAATGTTGCGAGTCATTGATTTATATCACTAATTTCTTCTTGTTCTGATTTTCAAAACCTTTCTAAGTCATAGTAGCTTAAGAAAAAAAACT
>JAVEXE010000107.1:0-2144 GCA_034004105.1 Azonexus sp.
AATTTCTATCAAAGGGTGCAGTCGACCCGTGCTGGACGAAGCTTCATGGCGGCAGCCTTCAGCCAGCCAGCCAGTTTTGTCGGCATGCATCTGGGGCATATTGGCATTGCAGTGGTCATTGTGGGTGTCACCATGGTGTCCACTTATGAGATCGAGAAGGATATCAAGATGGCGCCGGGTGACTCCGTCGAGGTTGGCGGTTATCACTTCGCTTTCAAAGGCGTGAAGGCTGTTCCCGGACCCAATTACAACGCTGCTCAGGGCGATTTCGATGTAATTTTCGAAGGTAAATTGATCAGTAAGCTATATCCCGAGAAGCGTAACTATTTCTCCTCGACCATGCCGATGACTGAAGCGGCAATTGACCCTGGCTTTTTGCGTGACGTCTATGTCTCTTTGGGCGAGCCCATCAATCCGGATTTGCCGGAAGGGGAATGGGCTGTGCGCGTGTATTACAAGCCTTTTGTCGGCTGGATTTGGGGGGGCTGCGTGGTCATGTCACTGGGTGGTCTGATTGCTATTTCCGATCGGCGTTACCGTAGCCGGCGCAAATCAGACAAAAAATCGGCCGAGGCGGAACCGCAGGAGGCGCAAGCATGAATCGTTATTTCTGGGTGTTGGGGGCGTTTATAGCTTTGGTCGTCCTGCTTGCGGTTGGTCTGAATCTGAATCCCCGTGAAGTGCCTTCGCCACTGGTCGGGAAACCTGCGCCCAACTTCAAGCTCGCCGTGCTAGGTAAAGACGGGGCGACGATGAGTCCGGAGGACATGAAAGGCAAGGTCTGGCTGCTGAATGTCTGGGCTTCGTGGTGTGTTTCGTGTCGTGAAGAGCATCCTGTTCTGGTCGATTTTTCCCGACGCGGAAATACGCCGATTGTTGGCCTGAATTACAAGGAACTGCGTGGGGACGGCAGCATCGACATGCGGCGTGTTGCAGCGGAACAGGAAGTTCCTTTGGCGCATGAGCGCGCAACGGCCTGGCTGAAGGCGCATGGAGATCCTTATCTCCTCACTGCGATGGATATCGATGGCCGTGTCGGGATCGATTATGGGGTCTACGGCGTGCCGGAAACCTATGTGATCGATAAGGCGGGTGTCATTCGGATGAAGCATACCGGACCGATTACGCCCAAAATTCTGAGCGAAAAAATTCTGCCTCTGGTCGCGGAGTTGCAAAAATGATGCTTTGGCGCGTGTTGATTTTTGCCTTGCTGACGTTGTCGACCGCAGTGCATGCCTCCTCAACCTACGAGGCGGCAATTAGCAACGATCCGGTGGCAGAGAAGCGTTTGCAGGAGTTGTCCAAGGAACTCCGTTGTCTGGTTTGTCAGAACGAAACCATTGCCGACTCGAATGCAGAACTTGCCGTTGATTTGCGACGCGAGATTCGCGGGATGATCAGCGATGGACGCTCGGACAAGGAAATCCTCGATTTCATGGTTACCCGTTACGGCGACTTCGTGCTGTACCGACCACCGGTGAAAACCATTACCTTGTTGCTGTGGGCGGGGCCGGTGTTGATGTTGTTGATTGGCCTGATCGCGATGCGCAGCTACCTGAAACGGCGAAATAGCCGGGTGCTTGAGGCTGGCAAGCCGCTGTCACCAGAAGAAGCCCGACGTGCCGAGGCTTTGCTTAAGGAACTGGATAACAAATGACTCAGTTTGCAATTTATGCCACCCTGATGATCGTTGCGGTCATCGCGCTCATGCTGCCTTCGCTCTGGTTTCCCCGTCGAGCACCAAAGGAT
Source organism: Azonexus sp. (assembly GCA_034004105.1). Taxonomy (GTDB): domain Bacteria; phylum Pseudomonadota; class Gammaproteobacteria; order Burkholderiales; family Rhodocyclaceae; genus Azonexus. The sequence continues at coordinate 1,750 of JAVEXE010000107.1, forward strand.
CAGGCAGAGCGGAAGGCCGCCAATCTGATTGTTTATCGTGATCAGTTGGCCGATCTGGAACGGGAAGTACGAGAGGGCTTGCTGGCAGAAAAGGATTTTGATCAGGCGCGTACGGAATTGCAAAGACGCTTGCTTGAAGATGTCGAGGTGGCGGATGCCGACAAGGTTTCGGATCAGACCAAGACCAGCCGTCCTACGGCACTGGCCTTGATTCTGCTATTGCCGGTTGCCTCACTTGCCGCGTATGCCATGCTGGGTACCCCGAAGGCTATTGATCCCATGAATACCGCGCCGCAAAAAGCGATGACAGCGCAGGATATCGAGGGCATGGTGGCCAAATTGGCGGCACGATTGCAGGAGAACCCGGACGATTTGAACGGATGGGTCATGCTGGG
>JAVEXE010000107.1:2244-7825 GCA_034004105.1 Azonexus sp.
TAGTGCTCAAAACCGCTCATGCTTGAATTCCTGAAGAAATGAAAAGGCCTGCAAAAGCAGGCCTTTTTGCTGGTTGACCGCAGGACGCCAGTTTATTCGAATTCGATGATGATCTGGTCGACCGAAAGGCTTTCGCCAACGGCGGCGGAGATCTTCTTGACCACACAATCCTGTTCGGCCTTGAGAATATTCTCCATCTTCATCGCTTCGATGACTGCCAGTTTTTCGCCGGCCTTGACTTCCTGACCTACCTTCACCGCAATGTCACGCAACAAACCAGGCATCGGCGACAGCAGGAATTTGGAGAGGTCGGGGGCAGGTTTTTCCGGCATCAGGGCCAGCAGTTCGGCAGCGCGGGCGCTCATGATCATGAAGTCTGCCCGATTACCCCAGTGGAACAGGCTGTACTTCGTCTTGTGGCGCTCGACCTGAAGGGTGAATGGCTCACCATTGCAGGTACCGTTGAACAGGGATTGACCCAGTTGCCAGTCAGAAAGCAGTTCGTACTGCTTGCCGGCGTATTCAATATGGTAGCCACCTGGGATTGGGCGTGCGGTAACCGGGTGGTTTTCCTTCTGTTCGCCATTGAGGCGGACCACCATCCATTGATCGCCAACGATCCGTTCGTGACCTTCGAGCTGACCACTGATCGATGCAGAGCGGTCGGTGAAGGCGCGGTAAACATAGGCAGCCACCGAAACCAGCAAGGCCGGATCATCGTGGGGCACCATCGACGCGTCAAAGCCGGTCGGGTAGTGCTTGGGAATGAAGCCGGTGTCGAAGATGCCCGAGTGGAAGACCGGGTGCTGCATCAGCGCGGCCTGGAACGGGATGTTCGAGGAAATGCCACGGATGACGAAGGCGTTCAGCGCATCCCGCATGCGGGCAATCGCGGCAGCGCGGGTCGGCGCATGCACGATCAGCTTGGCGATCATCGAATCGTAGAACATCGAGATCTCACCGCCGTCATACACGCCGGTATCGACGCGGGTCGTACCGTTGGCATCGGTCGATTCGGCTGGCGGTTGGAATTTGACCAGACGGCCGGTTGACGGCAGGAAGCCGCGGAACGGGTCTTCGGCGTTGATCCGGCATTCCATCGACCAGCCGTTGATCTGAACGTCAGCCTGGGTCAGGGGCAACTTCTCGCCGTAAGCAACGCGGATCATCTGTTCGACCAGGTCGAGGCCGGTGATCAGTTCGGTGACGGGGTGCTCGACTTGCAGACGGGTGTTCATTTCCAGGAAGTAGAACTCCTTGGTCGCGCCGGAGACGACGAACTCGACCGTACCGGCCGATTCGTAATTCACCGCACGGGCAAGGGCCACGGCCTGCTCGCCCATCGCCTTGCGCATTTCCGGATCAACGAACGGCGACGGTGCCTCTTCGATGACCTTCTGGTGACGACGCTGAATCGAGCAGTCACGCTCGTTCAGGTAGACGTAGTTGCCGTGCGAGTCGCCCAGCACCTGGATTTCGATGTGGCGTGGTTCCAGTACGTATTTCTCGATGAAAACGCGGTCATCACCGAAGGAGTTGCGCGCTTCATTGACGCAAGACGAGAAACCTTCGTGCGCTTCGGCATCGTTGTAAGCCACGCGCAGACCCTTGCCGCCGCCGCCAGCAGAGGCCTTGATCATCACTGGATAGCCGATCTTGCGGGCGATTTCCACGGCGGCGTCCGGGCCGTCGATGGCATCGTTATGACCGGGAATGGTATTGACCTGGGCTTCGATGGCCAGCTTCTTGGACTCGATTTTGTCGCCCATCTTGGCGATGGAGTAATGCTTCGGGCCGATGAACTTGATGCCTTCTTCTTCCAGACGACGCGAGAACTCGGCGTTCTCCGACAGGAAACCGTAACCCGGGTGAACCGCCTCGGCACCGGTCTGCTTGCAGGCGGCGATGATCTTGTCGGCGACCAGATACGACTCTTTCGAGGCAGCCGGCCCGATGCAGACGGCTTCGTCAGCCATGTCGACAAACAAGGCATCCTTGTCGGCCTCGGAGTGGACGGCAACGGTGGCGATGCCCATCTTGCGGGCGGTCTTGATGACGCGGCAGGCAATTTCGCCGCGGTTGGCAATCAGAATCTTCTTGAACATGTTTCTATTCCTTCCTGACGCTTACAGCGGGATGTTGCCGTGCTTGCGCCACGGATTGTCGAGTTTCTTGTCGCGCAGCATGGCCAGCGAGCGGGCGATACGCTTGCGCGTGGCGTGCGGCATGATCACGTCGTCGATGAAGCCACGGGCGCCAGCGACGAACGGGTTGGCGAACTTTTCCTTGTATTCGGCTTCACGCTGGGCGAGCTTGGCGGGATCGTTCTTTTCTTCACGGAAGATGATTTCGACCGCGCCTTTCGGGCCCATGACGGCGATTTCTGCCGACGGCCAGGCGAGGTTGACGTCGCCGCGCAGATGCTTGGACGACATCACATCATAAGCGCCACCATAGGCCTTGCGGGTGATGATGGTGACCTTCGGCACGGTACATTCTGCGTAAGCGTAGAGCAGCTTGGCGCCGTGCTTGATGATGCCGCCGTATTCCTGTTGCGTACCCGGCATGAATCCAGGGACGTCGACGAAGGTAACGACCGGAATGTTGAAGGCGTCGCAGAAACGGACGAAGCGGGCGGCCTTGATCGAAGACTTGATATCCAGGCAGCCAGCGAGTACCAGCGGCTGGTTGGCAACCACGCCAACTGGATGTCCGTCGATACGCATAAAACCGATAATGATGTTTTTCGCGTAGTCCGGCTGCAGTTCGAAGAAGTCGCTGTCATCGGCTACCTTGATGATCAGTTCCTTCATGTCGTAGGGTTTGTTCGCGTTATCCGGCACCAGGGTGTCGAGCGAGTAGTCAAAACGATCCGCTGGGTCGTTGGTAGGCGTGATAGGCGGCTTTTCACGGTTGCTCGCCGGGATGAAGCCCATGAAACGACGCAGCATGGACAGGGCTTCGACGTCATTTTCGAAAGCCAGATCGGCAACGCCGGATTTGCTGGTGTGGGTGACCGCGCCGCCCAGTTCTTCGGCGGTGACTTCTTCGTGCGTCACGGTCTTGACCACTTCCGGACCGGTCACGAACATGTAGGACGAATCCTTCACCATGAAGATGAAATCGGTCATCGATGGCGAGTAGACCGCACCACCGGCACAGGGACCCATGATCATGGAAATCTGCGGCACGACGCCGGAAGCCATCACGTTACGCTGGAAGACGTCGGCGTAGCCGCCCAGGGAGGCGACGCCTTCCTGGATGCGAGCGCCGCCCGAGTCGTTGAGGCCGATCACCGGGGCGCCGACCTTCATCGCCTGATCCATCACCTTGCAGATTTTCTCAGCGTGGGTTTCGGACAGCGAGCCGCCAAAGACGGTGAAGTCTTGCGAGAAGACGAAGACCAAACGTCCATTGATGGTGCCGTAGCCGATCACGACGCCGTCACCCGGCGTCTTTTCGGCTTTGTCCATGCCGAAATCAACGCAACGGTGTTCCTTGAACATGTCCCATTCTTCGAATGAGCCCGGATCGAGCAGCAGCTCGATACGCTCGCGGGCGCTCAGCTTGCCTTTGGCATGCTGGCTGTCGATGCGCTTCTGACCGCCGCCGAGGCGGGCCAGTTCGCGCTTCTTTTCCAACTGGCGGATGATGTCGTGCATAAAAAACTCCCTCAATGGATCGGGTGATTTGAAAATCAGTGTTTCAGAAAATCGAGCAGGGCATACGCGGCTGCAGCCGGTGTCGTCTGACCTGCTTCGACGGATCGGGTTAGCGCGGGCAGGTTGTCCTGTATTTTATGATGCTGGCGAAAATGCTGCCGCAAACCGGAGTCGATCAATTGCCACAGCCAAGCCAGTGCTTGATGCTGGCGCTTGGCCGCGAATTCTCCTGTGGGCTTCAGGGCAGCCTGATACTTTTCGACCTGTTCCCAAAAGTCGCTGATGCCCTGCTTGTGTAAAGCCGACAGCGCGATAACCGGGGGTGACCAGTTTGGCGAGGCTGGGCGCAGCATGTGCAGCGCGTTGCGCCATTGGGCGCGAACGACGGCAGTTGCCTGTTTGTCGATGTCGGCCTTGTTGATCACCACCAGATCGGCGATTTCGACAATACCTTTCTTGATTGCCTGCAGGTCGTCACCGGCATTGGGCAGTTGCAGCAGGCAGAACATGTCGACCATGCCTGCCACGGTCGTTTCCGACTGACCGACGCCGACAGTCTCGATGATGATCACATCGTAGCCAGCGGCCTCGCAGAGCAGCATCGCTTCACGCGTCTTCTCGGCGACACCGCCTAGCGAACCGGCGGACGGGCTGGGCCGGATGAAGGCCTCTTCGCGCTGACTGAGCAACTCCATCCGCGTCTTGTCGCCGAGAATGGAGCCGCCGCTTACGGTCGACGACGGGTCAACAGCCAAAACGGCGAGTTTCTTGCCTTGTTCAATCAGCCAGACTCCGAGCGCTTCGATAAAGGTCGACTTGCCCGCACCCGGCACGCCGGAGATGCCAATCCGGATTGCGTTGCCTGTGTGCGGCAACAAGGCGTTCAGCACCTGCTTCGCGCGTTGTTGATGGTCGGCCCGAGTCGACTCAATCAAGGTAATGGCCTTGGCCAGCGACCGACGCTGGCCGGCGAGCAAGCCGTCGACCAGTTGTCGGTCTGCGTCTGACAGGGGATTCGCCGCTACCGGCGGTTCGTCCTGCTTCATCCCGAATTAGCCGCGGGCCTTGCGGATTTCTTCGAGCACGCGCTTGGCCGAATCCTCGATACGGGTGCCCGGGCCAAAGATGGCCTTGGCGCCTGCCGCGTACAAAGCATCGTAGTCTTGGGCCGGAATAACGCCGCCCGCGAAAACGATGATGTCGTCAGCGCCTTGGTCCTTCAAACACTGGATGATCTGCGGCACCAGGGTCTTGTGACCGGCGGCCAGCGACGAGCAACCGATGGCGTGGACGTCGTTTTCGATGGCTTGGCGGGCAGCCTCTTCCGGCGTTTGGAAAAGCGGCCCCATGTCGATGTCGAAGCCCAGATCGGCGTAGGCCGTGGCAACGACCTTGGCGCCGCGGTCATGGCCGTCCTGGCCGAGCTTGGCGATCATGATGCGCGGACGGCGGCCTTCTTCTTCGGCGAACTTGGCGACATCCGCCTTGATTTCTTCCCAGCTTTCCATCCCTTCCACAACGCCACCGTACACGCCGGAAATGGTCTGGTTGTTGGCACGGAAGCGGCCAAAGACTTTTTCCAGTGCATCAGAGACTTCACCGACCGTGGCGCGCAGGCGGATGGCCTTGACGGTCAGGTCGAGCAGGTTGCCTTCACCCGTTTCCGCGGCTTTGGTTAAGGCCTCCAAGGCAGCGTTGACCGCAGCACTATCACGCGTGGCGCGGATCTGCTTCAGGCGGGCAACCTGGGCGTCACGAACGGCGTGATTGTCGATATCGAGAATGTCGATCGCGTCTTCCTTGGCCAGCTTGTACTTGTTAACGCCAACGATGACGTCCTTGCCGGAGTCGATGCGTGCTTGCTTGTCGGCGGCACAGGTTTCGACCTGCATTTTGGCCCAGCCGGATTCGACGGCCTT
>JAVEXE010000108.1:0-7803 GCA_034004105.1 Azonexus sp.
ATTGCCGAGTATCAGTGCGACGTGCTGCATCGGGGGCAGCGGTTGGCGCTGGCGGAGTTTCTACCGCTGCGCAATGAAAACTGGATTACCTGCGGCAATGCGTTGCGGCTCGACTGGCTGAGTGTTTGCCCGCCGACGGGGACTGGCGTGAAGTTGCAGGCCGATGATTTGTTCGGCTCTCCACTTGACCAGGCTGAAATCGACTTTGAGAACGAAGGTGGTGAGATCTACATTTGCGGGAATCCACCCTATAAAGGAAGTCAAGGACAAACAGACGAGCAGAAGGCCGATCTGGAATCGGTTTTCGCGACCAGCACAAAAAACTGGAAATCGCTCGACTATGTTGCGGGTTGGTTTTTCAAGGCTGCGCAGTATGGACAAAACAGCGCTGTTGCAACGGCTTTCGTTTCGACCAACTCTATTTGTCAGGGCCGACAGGTGGCAACGTTGTGGCCGCTTATCCATGCCAGTGGTTACGAGATCAATTTTGCACATACATCATTCAAATGGGCAAACCTCGCCAGTCACAACGCGGGGGTAACTGTTGCGATAGTTGGCATCAGCCGCAAACCGCCAAGCACGCGCAAGCTTTACAGTACGGCTGATGATGGATCGATCGTGGTCAAGGATGTCGCGCATATCAACGCCTACCTTGTCCCCGGTGCGAATGTGGCAGTGGAGGCGTCGGCGCAATCCATCGCCGACGTTGCTCAGATGAGTTTTGGCAACATGGCGAACGACGGCGGGCACCTTATCCTTGATGCGCAAGAAGCAGATCAAGCGATAGAGCGGCATGGTGTCCAGCCCCATTTCATTCGTCCCTTTCTGGGTTCGGAGGAATTCATTCGAGGCAAGGAGCGCCGCTGCATATGGGTCGGTGAGGACGAACTGGACGACGTCGCCGGCAACATATGGTTGAACGAACGCTTTGAAGCCGTGCGCCGGCAGCGTGCGGCGTCTGGGCGGGAGACCACGAGGACATTGGCACGGCAGCCTTATCGTTTTGGAGAGATCAGACAAACGGGACGCGAGACCGTTTTGATTATTCCAAGTGTTTCGTCCGAGTCGCGGCCTTATTTGCCCGTGGGCTTGCTACCAAAGGGCAGCATCGTCTCCAACCTCGCTTTCGCCCTCTACGACGCCCCACTCTGGAACATGGCTCTCATCGCCAGCCGCCTGCATCTGGTCTGGATTGCCACCGTCTGCGGCAAGCTCAAAACCGACTTCCGCTACTCCAACACCCTCGGCTGGAACACCTTCCCGGTGCCGACACTGACCGAGAAAAACATGGCCGACCTGACGCGTTGCGCCGAAGATATTCTGTTGACGCGAGAGCATCACTTCCCCGCCACCATCGCCGATCTGTACAACCCCGACACCATGCCCGCCGACCTGCGCGCAGCCCACGAACGCAACGACGAAGTGCTGGAGCGCATCTACATTGGTCGGCGCTTCAAAAACGACACTGAGCGGCTGGAGAAGCTGTTTGAGCTTTATACCAAGATGAAGGAGGCTGCGGATAACGTACCTACGAAGAGAGACAAGACGAAAAGAGCTGCGACGAGGAGGAAGGTATGAGTCGGCCGGAGCCGTTGAAGCCGGTGTACGAATTTTCCTCTAATCAGGACTCGGTCAGCCTGCACCAAGGGACAATGGAAGTCGGTTTAGATAATGGCAGGCTTTTCGGAACGGCTGAGTTGCTACTGAGATTTCTTCCCAGCCCTCGCTTGGTTTTTCACACAACTGTCCAAAGCACGCCAGAGTTGGAGTTTCCTTTTCCCTTCGATGTTCCAGACAATCTTTCGGTTTCATTCAATGGACAGAAGATTGAGGGGTTTCGTGGGAGGTGGAAGGCAAATGCTGACACCTTGGAGTTGGATTGGATCCCGAGATCCCAACCGGTAGCGTTATGCGACATGCAGCCGAAAAATTCAGTTGGTGCAATTTTTCACCTATTCAATTTTCCGGATTTCCGAGGGGGGCAGTATCAGGAGATGGCCCCTCTCAGATGTGCTTTGCTGGTGCTGGAATCTGAAGACTGGAAAATCTCCCTTCAGGAGCTTCCTCAAGGTGCTACGCGCGAAGCATGGGAGCGGATCAAAAGCGGAGATGGCAGTTTCTTGACTCATGTGGTCAAGGTGGAGCGTCAGGATGGCGAGCCCTTCTCCGGCGAAGATGCCCAAGAGCAATGTTTTCTCTTGGGCAACTTTCTGTCGTTCGTTAACGGAGGGCGGTGTTGGCCCGTATGTGGGGTGGGACTCGATGCGTCGGGCGAGGCGACTTGGAAGTCCTTTGCTTCTCCGCGTTCTGTCAGACCGCCTTATTCGTGGTTCAACTCATTCAAGGCGAGTCAGGCCGAACTTCTGTTTCCGCTATTCGCAAAACGTTGGCAGCAGTCGGAAGAGTGGAAGGACTGTCTGCGCTCGGCGATCTACTGGTATCTGCAGGCCAACACGAGCGGCGGTTCGCCGGGCATCGACGCGGCCATCATCTTGGCACAGGCTGCCTTGGAGCGATTGGCGCATCACTACCTTGTGGTGCATCGCAAGATGATCTCCGGCAGAGGTTTCGATGACCTGCGTGCCTCTGATCGGTTACGGATGCTTTTCTCTGTCTGTGGCATTCCCAACGACATCACGGACATCACGCCAGACATATATCGCACGAATGAAACCTTCAACCAAAATGTCAAATGGTTGGATGCGCCGCATGCCCTCACCGACATCCGAAATTCTCTGGTTCATCCCGTTAGCAAGAAGAAAGTGAACGACTGCTACGTGGATGCATGGAAGCTGAGCTTGTGGTACCTGGAACTGTCTATTCTGGCCTTGTGCGGCTACGACGGCACCTATGTCAGTCGTTTGACGGCGAAGTACGTGACTGACTCATCAAGTGTGCCGTGGGGAAAGAAAGCATGACTGCCAACGATGCAAGGTCTGTCAAGCTGACACCAGCACCCGAAGGCTACGTCGACTGGCTGGCCGACCTCAAAACTCGCATCTTTACCACCCAGCAGCGTGCTGCGCTGGCAGTGAACCGTGAGCTGGTGCTGCTGTACTGGCAGATTGGTCAGGATATCCTGGCACGGCAGGCTGAGCAGGGCTGGGGCGCGAAAGTCATCGAGCGGCTGTCGCAGGACTTGCGCTCGGCCTTCCCGCAAATGAAGGGTTTTTCCCCGCGCAACCTGAAGTACATACGTGCTTTTGCGGAAGCATGGCCGGATGGTTCATTTGTGCAAGAGGTGCTTGCACAATTGCCGTGGTATCACCAGCTGGCGTTGCTGGACAAATCAAAGAAGAGGGCAAGCTTGAGCAGCACGGACAGAGACGCTGGGCTTACTACGTTTTGGGTTCAGGCCCCCAGGCTATGAGCGGCTATGAGCGGCTATGAGCTACTGCTACATAGCTACAAACCAGTATTTTCGCCGCTATCGGCGAGTTACTGAGGTGATGCGCAATCGTGAGCCAGTCGCAAGGAATATCACAAGGAGCAAAAGGTATGAGTGAATGGCCGGCCAGACTCACTACGCCACCTGACTCGCTGGTCCGATCCGAGCTGCAATTTATGCAGCAGGTGTTGCACAAATTTCCTTCGGACCACAACCCTGCACTGCTGGACAAGTTGCCCAAAAAAAGATGGTGACCGAATACAAGCTGGTTGAATCCCTGCCGCCGGAGCTGGCGACAGATTTTCCGAGCATTGAACAGATCGAACAGGAGTTGATGGGGGGCACTCTCTGTGCCGACCAGGCGCCTGAAGCACAAGGCTGGTAAATCATGCAAGAGGCCCACAACCTGGAATTCAAGCGCGAGTGGAAAGACGATCTGCTCAAGTGGATCAGCGCCTTTGCCAATGCTCAGGGCGGCACGCTGATCATCGGTGTTGATGACAGGGGTCAAGCGGTTGGTGTGCCGCAAATTTCCAGGTTGCTGGAAGATGTTCCCAACAAAGTGCGCGATGTTCTGGGCATCGTCGTCGAGGTAAACCTTGTACCCCGTCAGGGGCAGGATACCCTGGAAATTCGGGTGCCTGCTTTCGCTTATCCCGTCAGTTACAAGGGGAGTTATCACCTGCGTGCGGGCAGTACCAAGCAGGAATTGAAAGGTGCAGCACTGGATCACTTTCTGTTGAAAAAGCAGGGCTTGCGCTGGGATGCGGTACCGGTGTCGGCACCAGTGCTGAGTGAGCTGCATGAGCCTGCCATTGCTCGTTTCAAGCGTATGGCGGTGCATAACAACCGGCTGGAAGAAGACGCTTTGCAGGACGGCAATGAAGAGTTGCTGGAAAAACTGTTGCTGCTGGAAAGTGGCCAACTGAAACGTGCAGCTGTTTTGTTGTTCCATGTCAAACCTGAGCGCTGGGTAAGCAATGCTTTTGTGAAAATTGGTTTCTTTGCCGATGACCATGCCAACTTGCTGCACCATGATGAAGTGCATGGCACCTTGTTTGATCAGGTTTTCAATACCATTGAAGTGCTCAAGCTGAAATACCTGAAAGCGGCAATCAGCTATGACGGCATCGTGCGCCAGGAACGCTTCCCTGTGCCACTCGAGGCCCTGCGTGAAGCGGTGCTGAATGCCGTGGTGCACAAGGACTACGCCAGTGCGGCGCCGATCCAGATCAGCGTGTATCCCGACAAAATCATGATCTGGAATCCGGGCGAGCTACCCGATCACTGGACGCTGGATACCTTGCTGGGCAAGCACTCGTCCCGCCCATTCAACCCGGATATTGCCAATGCCTTTTTCCGCTCAGGGCTGATCGAAGCCTGGGGGCGCGGCATCGAACGTATAGTGAAAGCCTGCGAGGACAACGGCAACCCGGTGCCTGAATGGCAGGTGTCTGGCGGTGATTTTTGGACCATTTTCCATTTTGCTTACCCCAATGATGCCGTCGGGGGCGGTGCTGTTTCAGTGCCGCCGCTAGAGTCGGGGCTAGAGTCGGGGCTAGAGTCGGGGCTAGAGTCGGGGCTAGAGTCGGAGTTGGCACGCAATATTCTGATCTTGCTGAGCAAGACGACTCAACTGGGTAGGGCAGAGCTGGCCAGGAAGCTGGGCCACAAAACGGTATCGGGTGCGATTCATCGGCAAGTTCGTTATTTGATTGATGAAGGTTTTATCGAGCCGACCCTCCCGGACAAGCCCAATAGCCGCTTGCAGCGCTACCGTTTAACTGTATCCGGGCAAAAAAGCCTGACAGGCATCACACCATGACCCAAGTAGTCCCTTCTGTTTCCGTCACCTACGCCCGCAATGGGGTGTCGACCAAGGCCAATGCCCTCGGGATGCGGCCCATGCAGGAGCGCGCCTTTGAAAAGCGCGGTGAGCAATACCTGCTGATCAAGTCGCCGCCCGCATCGGGCAAGAGCCGTGCGCTGATGTTCGTGGCGCTGGACAAACTTGAGAACCAGGGCTTGAAGCAGGCCGTCATCGTGGTGCCCGAGAAGTCGATCGGGGCGAGCTTCAATGACGAGCCGCTGTCGAAGTACGGTTTCTGGGCTGACTGGCATGTTGAGCCGAAGTGGAACCTGTGCAACGCGCCGGGCAACGACAACGGCGGCAAGGTCAAGTCGCTGGGCGCATTTCTCGACAGCGACGACAAAGTGCTGGTCTGCACCCACGCGACCTTCCGCTTCGCAGTCGATGCTTACGGTGTGGAGGCGTTTGATAACCGGCTGATCGCGGTCGATGAGTTCCACCATGTGTCGGCCAACCCCGACAACAAGCTCGGCCAGCATCTGGGGCAATTCATCGCGCGCGACAGGACGCACATCGTCGCCATGACGGGTTCCTACTTCCGCGGTGATGCGGAGGCCGTGCTGGCGCCATCGGATGAATCGAAGTTCGATACCGTCACCTACACCTATTACGAACAGCTCAACGGCTACGAATACCTCAAGCAGCTTGACATCGGCTACTTCTTCTACAGCGGGCCTTACGTCGATGACATCCTCAAGGTCCTCGACCCTGCCGAGAAGACCATCCTCCACATCCCCAATGTCAATTCGCGCGAAAGCACGAAGGACAAGATGCGCGAGGTGGAGCACATCATCGAGGCGCTGGGTGAGTGGCAGGGCATCGACCCGACAACCGGCTTCCAGCTCGTCAAGCGTCCTCCAGGCACTCCAGACGCGGGCCGCGTGTTGCGCATTGCCGATCTGGTCGATGACGATGCCTCGAAGCGGGAGCGCGTATCGGCGGCACTGAAAGATCCGGCGCAGAAGAACAATCGCGACCATGTCGACATCATCATCGCGCTGGGCATGGCCAAGGAAGGCTTTGACTGGATCTGGTGCGAACACGCGCTGACCGTGGGCTATCGCGCCAGTCTGACCGAGGTCGTGCAGATCATCGGCCGCGCCACCCGCGACGCGCCTGGCAAGACCCGTGCAAGGTTCACCAACCTGATTGCCCAGCCGGATGCCGCCGAGGAGGCGGTCACCGAGGCGATCAACGATACGCTGAAGGCCATCGCGGCGAGCTTGCTGATGGAGCAGGTTCTTGCGCCGCGCTTCGAGTTCAAACCCAAGCATCCCGACAACGGCCCGACGCCGGGCTTTGACTATGGCGAGGGTGGCTACGTCCCGGACCGCTGCAACATCGGCGCCAATGAGCAGACAGGGGCGTACCAGATCGAGATCAAGGGCCTGGCCGTGCCGAAGAGCAAGGAGGCGGCGCGCATCTGTCAGGAAGACCTGAACGAAGTCATCGCAGCCTTTGTGCAGGACAAGCCGAGCATCGAGCGCGGTCTGTTCGATGAGGAGCTGGTGCCCGAGGAGCTGACCCAGGTTCGCATGGGCAAGATCATCAAGGACAAGTATCCCGAGCTGGACGCCGAAGATCAGGAGGCGGTGCGCCAGCACGCCATTGCCGCCCTCAACCTCACGCAGCAGGCCAAGCGGCTGGTCAGCGAAGGCGCGGATATCAACGTGGAGGACGGGGCGCCCAACACTGCTCTGATTGATGGCGTCCGCCGCTTCGCGATGGATGTGCGCGAACTGGACATTGACCTGATCGACCGCATCAACCCCTTTGGCGAAGCCTACGCCATCCTCGCCAGGACCATGAGCGAGGACAGCTTGAAGCAGGTGGCGGCGGCCATCTCGGCCAAGCGCACCTCGATCAGCCCGGACGATGCCAAAGCAATTGCCATCCGCGCGGTCGCGTTCAAGCGGGAACGCGGCAGGGCGCCATCGGTGACTTCCCAGGATGCCTACGAGAAGTACCTCGCCGAAGGCGCGGCTGCCTTCATGCGCTTCAGGGCGGAGGGACGCTATGAGTAACGCCGATCTGGACGACCTGGCGGCGGAACTGGCCGAGTTCGCACCGTCTGAGAAGAAGAGCGGACGGCCAGCCAGTGAGGAGCGCGTTATCGCCGGTTTCGAGGAAATCCAGCGCTTCCATGAACAGCATGGTCGCGCGCCGCAGCATGGTGAACACCGCGACATCTTCGAGCGCCTGTACGCCGTGCGGCTCGATCGTTTGCGTTCGCTCCCCGATTGCCGAGCTTTGCTTGAGCCGTTGGATCATCAGGGCCTGCTTGCGGGGGCATCTACCGCTGGCGCTTCGGCAGATGAAGCCATCGACATCGACGACCTGGCCGCCGAACTGGGCGATGTGGTCGGCCCGGATGACATCACGGTCTTGCGCCATGTTCGTACCAACGCCGGAAAGCGTGCTGCCGAGGAGGTCGCGGATCGCAAGCTTTGCGAGGATTTCGAGACCTTTCAGCCCTTGTTCGAGCGCGTGCAGGCGGAAGTGAAAACCGGCATGCGCCAGTCACAGCCCATCACAGCAGAAAACC
>JAVEXE010000002.1:0-37266 GCA_034004105.1 Azonexus sp.
CTTGGGTGTCGGGGAGGGCGCTTCTTTCGGCACCGCTCTGCTAAAGGCTAGCCCAGCCTCGCGGTCCGCCACTTGTTCCAAGGGGGGGCTCTCATCTCCTGCCAAACGCGGAACTCCGCTTCAGTTGTCTGCCGGTTATGCGCATGGGTTTATAAAAATGCGGCCAGGGGTTTGCGGCTGAAGTGTTGCTCATTACACTTCTAAAATATGTGTTTTGGGTTGAGGGGTGCGTGTGCAATGGCGTGACTGCTTGGTGGGGCTGGGCATTTCGGTCTTGTTCCATCTTCTGGTTTTCTGGCCTGCGCCTGAAGTGAAACTGGGGGCAGTGAAGGTTGTGCCATTTTCTGTGAGTTTCGCCCCTGCCCTTCCTGTGAAGCCGGCATCGGAAGATGTTCCCGTGCTTGACTGTTGCGGAGGTTCGGGAGAGCCGCGTTTGCTGGGTGGCGGCGATCTTGCCGCGTCAGTTCGACACGGCAGTCCGGTCTCCGGCAAGAGAGAGAAAAAAGTGGCCAGGCTGTCCGTGGAAGCCGTGGAGCACGTCGTCCCGGATCCAGAGGTGTCGACCTCCTTGGCGGGGGACGTCCCTGTTGCAAATGTCGGGCAAGCTGTCCAGGGGGCATCCCTTGCCCGTTATCGTTTGGCACTGGCCGCTGCGGCTGTGCGAATGCAGCGTTACCCCCGGGCGGTCATGGAGGCCGGGCGCGAGGGGACGGTGATTGTCGAGGTTCAGGTCACCGCAGTGCAGAGGGTGCCGCTTGTCCGCTTGGGGCATTCAAGTGGCGTCGGCGAGTTGGATGGTGAGGCGCTCGCTCTGCTTGAGCGCGCGGTAAGGACTGTGCCCGTTATGCCAGGGCAGGAGTTCGTCATTCGACTGCCGGTACGCTTTGATTTACAGGGGGAGTGATGCATTGCCCCCTTTACGTAGATCCGGGCCCGTGAGGGCTCGGATGTCGTTTGTCGTGGCGCTCCGGGGCGGCTATTCTCCGCTGGAGGAGCTGCTGCCGGGGCGGTTGGGGCAATTGGTCTTCTGGCAGTCGGCATAGAGGTAAAGAGCGTGTTCGCGGACGATAAAACCACGCTCTTCGGCGATTTTGTTCTGCCGCTCTTCAATGGCTGGGTCGTAGAACTCCTCCACCTTGCCGCACTGGAGACAGACCAGATGATCGTGGTGGTGACCTTCGTTGAGCTCGAAGACGGCTTTGCCTGATTCAAAGTAGTGGCGTTCGAGCAAGCCGGCCTGCTCAAACTGGGTGAGCACGCGATAGACCGTGGCAAGGCCGATGTCCATATCTTCGGCGATAAGGAGGCGGTAAACGTCCTCGGCGGTCAGGTGGCGGGTTTCGACCTTCTGGAAGAGGTCAAGAATCTTGAGCCTTGGGAAGGTTGCCTTCAGGCCGATACTTTTGAGGTTCTGGGAGTTGCTAGACATGGGGAGCCCCGAAAAACTGGAGAAGGCGGCCGGAAGCCCGGCCAGCCCCGTATGATATAGTTTCCGACCATCCTTGAGAATGTGGCCTTTGAGTCAATGCCTGCTCCTGCTTCCAGAAACGCCATGCGCAAATTGCTCTTTTCCGTCCTGCTGATTGCGGGGGTTTCCGGCTGTACTGCAGTCGGTGATTTCCTGAAGCCGTACCGGATTGATGTCCGGCAGGGAAATTTCATCACCCAGGAGATGGTCTCCCAGCTGAAGCCGGGCATGAGTCGCGATCAAGTGCGTTTCGTGCTTGGGACGCCGCTGGTGACGGATGTCTTTCATGGTGATCGCTGGGATTACGTTTATCGTTTTCAGCCGGGCAAAGGTGCGTTGCAGGAGCGCCGTCTGGCTGTGGTTTTTGAGGAAGGCAAGCTTGTGCGGGTCGAAGGTGATGTCCGGCCTGGTGAGGTTCAGCCTTCGCAGTAAGGCGCCGGGGCCGTCTGATACGCCCCTTCTCTTTTTATATCGTTAATTCCGGGGATTACATGAATCAAGTTCGTATCGCGATTGCCGGTGCGTCCGGACGCATGGGCAGAATGCTCATCGAAGCCACCCTCAAGGCGGACGACGCCGTTCTGGTGGCGGCTTTTGAGCGTCCCGAAAGTACCTTCATCGGCAAGGATGCCGGGGATCTGGTCGGTTCTTCGTGTGGAGTGACGATTACCAGTGATGTGGCTGAGGGTCTGGCGAAGGCCGATTGTCTGATCGACTTCACCCGTCCGGAAGGCACGCTCCAGCATCTGGCGCTGGCCCGGGCTGCAGGCTGTGGCATGGTGATCGGAACGACCGGTTTTTCGGCTGAAGGCAAGGCTGAGATTGCGGCTGCCGCGCAGGATATTCCGGTCGTGTTTGCGCCGAACATGGCGGTTGGTGTGAACGCCGTCTTCAAGTTGCTGGATGTGGCTGCCCGCATTCTCAATGAAGACTACGACGTGGAAATCATCGAGGCTCATCATCGCCTGAAGGTTGATGCTCCCTCCGGTACAGCCCTGCGCATGGGCGAAGTTGTGGCCGGGGCGCTGGGGCGCGACCTGGAGTCCTGTGCGATCTACGGGCGCGAGGGTGTGACTGGCGAGCGTGATGGGCAGACCATCGGTTTTGCTACGGTGCGTGGTGGGGATATTGTTGGAGATCACACCGTGCTCTTCGCCGGGATCGGCGAGCGTATCGAGATCACTCACAAATCGGGCAGTCGCATGCCTTATGCATCGGGCAGCCTGCGCGCAGCGCGCTTCCTGGCTGCTCACAAGGCAGGTCTGTTCGATATGCAGGATGTGCTGGGTCTGAAGTAAGGCGGGCGTCTTTTGGCGCTCAAGATCGAGAACCGTTTGCCGTTATGATTCAGGTTCCCGGTTAGGCGTGTTGGCTGGTCTGGCGCGCCTTTCTTACCTCGATGTCGCCAAATTGATCGCCCACGTGATTCGTTCTGATGCCGATCCTGATGCGCCCGATGCTGAAATCGGACGGGCGCTTAGAGCATTCCTTGCTGCGAGTGTTGCCGACGGTCGGTTGGGGGTGCCGTTCGATCTCTCTCGTGCTTCGTCGGCCGACATCCTTGGCCTGCTTGAAGGCCTGCTCTCCGGTCGCGAAAGGGCCGAGCGCAACGTCCGCGATACGCGTGAGCGCCTCGATCTGGCGATGCAAAACACGGAAGGCGGGCTGTGGGACTGGGATCTTGCCCATGGCGAAATCGTCATGGACGACTACTGGCGACAAATGCTTGGATATGATGCCTTCGAGCGGACGTCCGATTTCTCTTCCTGGTTGCCGCTGGTTCATCCTGATGACCTGGCTTTGACGCGTCACCAGCTCGGCACCCATCTTCGTGGTGAGCTGGACTATTTCGAGACCCAGTTCCGGATTACCAGCAAAGCCGGTGGCTGGCGCTGGATTCTTGTGCGGGGACGAGCCTCGAACCGGGGATCTGACGGACGTTGGGCGCGCATGGTCGGGACCTATCGGGATGTCACTCATTCCAAATGCGCAGAACTCGAACTGCTTCACGCCAAGGAACAGGCCGAGGCGGCCAATCGTGCCAAGAGTGATTTTCTGGCCAACATGAGCCATGAAATTCGCACGCCGATGAATGGCATCATCGGCATGACCGAACTGGCGCTCGATACCCGGCTCGACGAGGAGCAGCGTGAATACTTGCAGACCGTAAAAAGCTCAGCTGACTCGTTGCTGCGCATCATCAATGATGTGCTTGATTTCTCGAAAATCGAAGCCGGGCATCTGAGTCTTGAGAAGGTCGAGTTTTCCCTTGTAAGTCTGCTTGGCGACACGATGAAGTCGCTGGCTCTACGTGCTTACCAGAAGGGTGTCGAGTGCTTCTATTACGTGAGTCCCGACGTGCCTCCCGTGCTGGTGGGAGATACGACCCGATTGCGCCAGGTACTCACCAACCTTGTCGGCAACGCGATCAAATTTACCGAGAAGGGTGAGGTTGAGGTTTCGGTGCACTGCCGGGGAGGGAGTGCAAGTGACCTGGTTCTTGAGTTTGCTGTGCGTGATTCGGGCATTGGTATTCCTGAGGACAAGCATGCCTTCGTCTTCGGAGCCTTCTCTCAGGCTGATGAATCGACTACGCGAAAGTATGGTGGTACAGGTCTCGGTCTTGCCATTTGCCGGCGAATCGTCGAGCTCATGGGCGGTGCGATCACCCTTGAAAGCAGGCCGGGGGAGGGGAGCACCTTCAATTTTACTGTCCATGTCGAAACGGGCAGGTCCCAGTTGGTCAGCACCCCGGCTTTCGGGGCACGACGTGCCTTGGTCGCGGGGCGCAATGCGGCCTTGCGTCGATGTGTCAGCCTGCAGTTGCGCTCAATCGGTCTGGATGTCCGTGAGGCTCCCAGCGGTGTGGTGGTTGAGGAAATGCTGGCTGCTGCACAAAAAGCCAATTCGCCTTTCGACTGGGTGCTGATGGATGCGGCCATGCCCGCTCCTGGCGGCTATGCCCTGGCCGAGCGGCTGATCAAGGAATGGCCGCGGCTGGACCGGCTGATCATGATGCTGGATGCCAATACGCAGCGGGGCGATACGATCAAGTGCGAGCGTCTTAAGGTTGGGGCGCGTTTGATCAAGCCGTTCTCTCAGTCTGACCTCGTTGATGCCCTGGGGTTGACTCTGCAGGGTGGTCCGGCGGAGGAGGATAAGTTCCTGGCTTTTGAGGCCGAGCAGACCTTCGCCTGCGCGCCGCCATTGTCCCGCTCAAGCCAGCGTCTCAACATCCTGCTTGTGGAAGACAACCCGGTTAATCAGACCGTGGCCGTCAAAATGCTCGAAAAAGTAGGGCACGTGATGACTGTGGCTGCCAATGGTCAGGAGGCGCTTGATTGCTTTGACCGAGGGCGTTTTGATCTCATTCTGATGGATGTGCAGATGCCGGTGATGGGGGGGCTTGACGCAACCCAGGCCATCCGTGCCCGGGAGGCTCGGCGCAGCTGGGCTGCAGGCGGGCAGTGGCAGCCTACGCCCATTGTGGCCATGACGGCTCATGCGATGCAGGGAGATCGGGATCGTTGCCTTATGGCGGGCATGGATGACTACATCGCCAAGCCGATCAAGCCCGCGGAGTTGCATGGCGTGATCGATCGTGTCATGGGAGATGCCCGCGCTCAGGACGGTGGCAAAGGTGCGCAGGATGGTGCGTGCATCGATCTGGGTGGGGATGGTGCAGTGGCCGATCTGGGGGCTACGCGGGAGTTGCTGGATGGCGACGAGGCAGCGCTGCAGCAGTTGATCGGTTTGTTCTTTGGTGATCTCGAGCGCAATCGCAAAACCCTGGAGATTGCGCAGCGGAGTAATGATTTTGTGACGATCCGGAATCTGGCCCATTCCATCAAGGGGTCGGCGGGGGTTTTCAATGCAGCGGCCACCCTTGCTGCAGCCCAGTTGGTGGAAACCGCCGGGAAGGACGGGGATGCTGCGGCTGTGCGGCGCGAGATTCCGGTGCTGTTGACCGAGCTTGGAAACCTTGCCGGGGTTTTGCGCCGGGCGCGCCGGGCGCCATGATTTGTCAGCGTTCTGTCAGTATCCCTACATCTGGATTTGCCCCAAACGTGTCCTCGGGCTATAATTAGAAAGTTTCTCAGCGGGATGGCCTTCTAGGGCTGATCCCGTTTTTCATGTGTAGTCCGGCTATGCATGTCTGTCGTCCAATCACAAGATTTCGAGGAGTTCACCGTGTCAGCTTTCCCGCCCGCCATTCTTGCTCTTGCCGACGGGACGGTGTTTTACGGTAAAGGCATCGGGGCGATAGGAGCGACGACTGGCGAAGTGGTGTTTAACACCTCCATGTCCGGTTATCAGGAAATCCTCACCGACCCCAGTTACTGTCGCCAGATCGTCACGCTCACTTATCCGCACATCGGCAATACCGGTATCAACCGGGAAGATTGCGAAGCGGACAAGGTCTACGCTGCCGGTCTGGTGATCCGCGATCTGCCGCTACTTGCTTCCAACTGGCGTTGTGAGCAGTCGCTGGATGCCTATCTCAAGGCCGAGAACATCGTCGCCATTTCCGGCATCGACACCCGCAAGCTCACCCGCATCCTTCGCGAAAAGGGTGCCCAGAGCGGGTGCATCGTTACTGCCGCCACAGCAGCCGAACTTAACGTCGAGGCCGCTCTGGCTCAGGCCCGCAGTTTTTCCGGTCTGGCTGGTCTGGACCTTGCCAAGGTCGTTTCTGCCACCGAGTCCTATTCCTGGACTGAGGGTGAGTGGCAGCTCGGCGAAGGTTACGTTACCCAGGAAGAAACCCGTTTCCACGTTGTGGCCTACGACTATGGTGTGAAGCGCAACATCCTGCGCATGCTGGCCGAGCGTGGTTGCCGCCTGACCGTGGTGCCCGCCCAGACCTCCGCTGCCGAAGTGCTGGCCCTCAATCCAGACGGTGTTTTCCTGTCCAATGGTCCTGGCGATCCGGAGCCCTGCGACTACGCCATCACGGCTATCCGTGACGTGTTGGCAAAGGGTATTCCGACCTTTGGCATCTGTCTGGGGCACCAGTTGCTGGCCCTGGCCTCGGGGGCCAAGACCATGAAGATGAAGTTTGGTCACCACGGTGCAAACCATCCGGTCAAGGATCTCGATTCCGGTCAGGTCCTCATCACCAGCCAGAACCATGGTTTCGCCGCTGATGCCGCCACGCTGCCCGCCAACGTTCGAGTGACCCACGTGTCGCTGTTCGACGGCAGCCTGCAGGGGATGGCCCGTACCGATGTGCCGGCCTTCTCCTTCCAGGGACACCCGGAAGCCAGCCCCGGTCCGCACGACGTGGCTTACCTGTTCGATCGATTTATTTCGCTGATGGAGGCGAGGGGCTAAGGCCGATTGTCATGCGGGCGCACTGCGGTGCGCCCATTCCGGACCATCCGCTTACAGTCTCTGAAGAACCATGCCCAAACGTACAGACATAAAGACCATTCTCATCATTGGTGCTGGCCCGATCATCATCGGCCAGGCCTGTGAATTCGATTACTCCGGCGCCCAGGCCTGCAAAGCCCTGCGCGAAGAAGGCTACAAGGTCGTGCTGGTGAATTCCAACCCGGCGACCATCATGACCGACCCGGGTACTGCCGACGTCACCTACATTGAGCCGATCACCTGGCAGGTCGTCGAGCGCATCATCGAAAAGGAGCGTCCCGACGCTGTGCTCCCGACCATGGGTGGCCAGACCGCACTGAACTGCGCGCTGGATCTCGCCAGGAACGGCGTGCTCGCCAAGTACGGCGTGGAACTGATCGGTGCCAAGGAAGAAGCCATCGACAAGGCGGAGGATCGCCTGAAGTTCAAGGATGCGATGACCAAGATCGGTCTCGGTTCTGCTCGTTCCGGCGTGGCGCACAGCCTGGACGAAGCGCACCAGGTCCAGACCGAAATCGGTTTTCCGGTCATCATTCGTCCTTCCTTCACGCTCGGCGGTACTGGCGGCGGCATTGCCTACAACCCCGAAGAGTTCGTCGAGATCTGCAAGCGCGGTCTTGAGGCCAGCCCGACCAACGAACTCCTGATCGAAGAGTCCCTGATCGGTTGGAAGGAATACGAGATGGAAGTGGTCCGCGACACCGCGGACAACTGCATCATCGTGTGTTCCATCGAGAACCTCGATCCGATGGGCGTGCATACCGGCGACTCGATCACCGTTGCGCCTGCCCAGACGTTGACCGACAAGGAATACCAGATCCTGCGTAACGCCTCCATCGCGGTGCTCCGCGAAATTGGCGTCGATACTGGTGGTTCCAACGTGCAGTTCGCGATCAATCCCGAAGACGGCCGCATGATCGTCATCGAAATGAACCCGCGGGTGTCCCGCTCTTCTGCACTGGCTTCCAAGGCCACCGGTTTCCCGATCGCCAAGGTCGCGGCCAAGCTGGCGGTGGGTTTCACCCTCGATGAGCTGAAGAACGACATCACTGGTGGTGCAACTCCGGCGTCTTTCGAGCCGTCGATCGACTATGTCGTTACCAAGATTCCCCGTTTTGCCTTCGAGAAGTTCCCGACGGCCAACGATCGTCTGACGACCCAGATGAAGTCCGTGGGCGAAGTGATGGCCATGGGCCGCACTTTCCAGGAGTCCTTCCAGAAGGCCTTGCGCGGTCTGGAAACCGGTGCTTACGGTCTGGACGAAGTGGAAGCCGACAAGGATGACCTGGAGCGCGAGCTTGGTGATCCGGGCTCCCAGCGCATCTGGTACGTTGGCCAGGCTTTCCGGGAGGGCATGACGCTGGAGCAGGTCCATGCGCTGACACGCATCGATCCCTGGTTCCTGGTCCAGATCGAAGATATCGTCAAGACCGAGAAGTCACTGACCGGCCGCTCCCTTAAGGGCATCGCTGCCCCCGAGTTGCGCGAGCTGAAGAAGAAGGGCTTCGCCGACCGTCGTCTGGCCAAGCTGCTGGGCACTGACGAAACCTCCGTCCGTCTGCATCGCCACACGGTTGGTGTGCGCCCGGTCTACAAGCGGGTGGATACCTGTGCTGCCGAGTTTTCGACATCGACTGCATATCTCTACTCCACCTACGAGGAAGAGTGCGAGGCGCTGCCGACCAACAACAAGAAGATCATGGTGCTGGGCGGTGGTCCGAACCGGATCGGCCAGGGCATCGAGTTCGACTACTGCTGTGTGCATGCCGCGCTGGCGCTGCGGGAAGACGGGTTCGAGACCATCATGGTCAACTGCAATCCGGAAACCGTGTCCACCGACTACGACACCTCCGATCGCCTGTACTTCGAGCCGCTGACGCTGGAAGACATCCTTGAGATCGTTGCTGTCGAAAAGCCCGTTGGCGTGATTGTCCAGTTTGGTGGCCAGACTCCGCTGAAGCGTGCACGTGAGCTGGAAGCCAACGGCGTGCCGATCATCGGTACCAGCCCCGACATGATCGACGCTGCCGAAGACCGCGAGCGTTTCCAGAAGCTGCTGTTCGAGCTGGGTCTCAAGCAGCCTCCCAACCGCACTGCCCGCACGCCGGAAGATGCCGTGCGTCTGGCCGCCGAAATCGGCTATCCGCTGGTTGTCCGTCCCAGTTACGTGCTGGGCGGTCGGGCGATGGAAATCGTCCATGAGCAGAAGGATCTTGAGCGCTACATGCGTGAAGCGGTCAAGGTTTCCAATGACTCGCCGGTGCTTCTCGACCGCTTCCTGAACGATGCGACCGAAGTGGACGTGGATGCCTTGTCCGACGGCAAGCGCGTGATGATCGGCGGGATCATGGAGCACATCGAGCAGGCTGGTGTGCATTCGGGTGACTCCGCTTGTTCGCTGCCGCCTTACACGCTGTCTGCCAAGCTGCAGGATGTGCTGCGTCAGCAGACCGAAGCGATGGCTCGCGCGCTCAATGTGTGCGGCCTGATGAACGTCCAGTTCGCCATCCAGGGTGAGGGTGACGATGCGGTGGTCTACGTGCTGGAAGTGAATCCGCGCGCATCCCGCACTGTTCCTTTCGTCTCCAAGGCCAGCAGCCTGCCCTTGGCCAAGATCGCCGCCCGCTGCATGGCTGGCCGCAGCCTGGATGATCAGGGGATTGCGGGCGAGATCGTGCCGCCGTACTACTCGGTCAAGGAAGCGGTGTTCCCCTTCGTCAAGTTCCCCGGCGTGGATACCATCCTCGGGCCCGAGATGAAGTCCACCGGTGAGGTAATGGGCGTAGGCCGTACGTTTGCCGAGGCTTTTGTGAAGAGTCAGCTGGGTGCCGGCATTCGTCTGCCCACTTCTGGCAAGGCCTTCATCAGCGTCAAGCACACTGACCGTCCCAAGGCTGTTGAAGTGGCCCGTGAGCTGATCGATCTCGGTTTCTCCGTGGTCGCGACTCGCGGTACGGCAACGGCCATCTCGGCTGCTGGACTTGCGGTGTCAGCGGTAAACAAGGTCAATGAAGGTCGTCCGCACATTGTGGACATGATCAAGAACAACGAGATCACGCTGGTCATCAACACGGTTGAAGAGAAGCGTCAGGCCGTTACGGATTCCCGCTCGATCCGTACCAGCGCGCTGGCAGCCAAGGTCACGGTGTACACGACCATCGAAGGTGCGCGTGCAGCCTGTATGGGTATGCGTCATCTGTCCGGGCTTGAAGCCTACTCCCTGCAAGATCTTCATGCGGAGCTTGGCAAAGCATGAGCAAGGTTCCGCTTACCGTAACCGGCGCAGAAATGCTCCGGCAGGAACTGCACCACCTGAAAACGGTGGAGCGTCCCAATGTGATTGCCGCTATCGCCGAGGCCCGTTCTCACGGCGATCTGTCCGAGAACGCTGAATACGATGCAGCCAAGGAGCGTCAGGGCTTCATTGAGGGGCGTATTCGGGAGGTCGAAAGCCAGATATCCAACGGACAGATCATTGATCCGAAATTGCTCGATGCGGATGGTCGCTGTGTGTTTGGTGCGACCGTCGACCTTGAGGATCTGGATACCGGGGATACCGTTACTTACCAGATTGTTGGTGACGACGAAGCGGATATCAAGGAAGGCAAGGTCGCCATCAGTTCTCCGATTGCCCGGGCTCTCATCGGTAAATTCGCCGGTGATGTCGCCGAGCTTCGGGCCCCTGGGGGCGTACGTGAACTGGAACTGATCAACGTCCGTTACGTTTGAGTCTGTCTGCGATGTCGCGAGTTGCCGAAAATCTTTACAGCGTTCTCATAACCCTCTGGGTCGGAGCGCTGTGGGCAATCGGTTATCTCGCGGCACCAACCTTGTTCCGTGTCCTGGATGACAGGGCGCTGGCCGGGCGTGTTGCTGGTGAAATGTTTACCTACGTGGCATGGTTCGGCATGGCTGCTGCAGCCTATCTGCTGGTGTTTCTCGCCTTGCGAAAACATGGTGCTGCGTTCAAGAGCAGTGTTTTCTGGCTGGTGCTGGTGATGTTGCTGCTGGCTGTGGCGGGATACTTCGGTATTCAGCCAATTCTGGCGCAGCTCAAGGCCGATTCGTTTCCGCGCGAGGTAATGGAAAGCGCCATGCGGGACCGTTTCATGGCCTGGCACGGCGTTTCCAGTGTGGTATACCTGATTCAGAGCTTGCTGGGCCTGATGTTGGTGGCCCTGCAAGGCCGTGGCCTGCGCTGAGTCAGGTCATGCGCGGCTTAGCGCTCCGAGCTGCGGGGCGGTTTTGCCGGGGTAGGGAACCAACGGGGCTTTTTGGCAGCCTTGCTCTTCAGGGATGCCATGCCCCGATGGGAAGACAGAGCCTTGGCAGATTTCGCTTTTGACGGGGCTTTTCTCGGCCGTTCAGTCGGGATCCCGCTGGAAGTTTCTTCCTCACGTTTTTCCCGCCATACGACCAGCGTTTTCCCGATGTGCTGAACCGAAGCAGCGCCCAGTTCGGTGCAAACGGTTGCCAATATCGAATCCCGCTGGACGCGATCTTCCCCGTAAACGCGTATCTTGATGAGTTCGTGAGCCTGAAGCGCGTGGTCGATTTCCTTGAGCACCGCAGGGGTCAACCCGTTGCCGGCAACGCTGACCACGGGATGAAGATGATGGGCTTGCGCGCGAAACGCTCGCCGCTGTGCGGGCGTGAGATCAATCATTTTACAACCCATTGAAAAAAGGGCGTAATTGTACCGCGATGAAGCGCACCAAGACTAGTAAATCATGGATGACGGAGCACGTTAACGATCCGTTCGTTCAGCGCGCCAAGGCCGACGGGCTTCGCGCCCGCGCGGCTTACAAGCTCATGGAGATCGACGACAAGGACAAGTTGATACGGCCCGGGATGGTGGTGGTCGACCTCGGGGCTGCACCCGGGTCGTGGAGCCAGGTTGCCATAACCCGCGTTGGAGAGGCGGGGGCCGTATTTGCTCTTGACCTCTTGCCGATGGAGCCGATCCACAAGGTTCAGTTCATGCAGGGGGATTTTCACGATGAGGAATCGGTGGCGCGCTTCGAAGAGTTGCTCGGTCGTCGAAATGTAGACCTTGTAATGTCGGATATCGCCCCCAACATCTCGGGAATCCCTAGCGTCGATCAGGCCAGGTGTATCTACCTAGCTGAGCTCGCACTGGATTTTGCTCAACAGCATCTGACCTCCGGCGGCAAGTTCCTGGTCAAAGTCTTTCAGGGGCAGGGGTTTGATGAGTTTCGCAAACAGATGGAGCGGGAGTTCAAGTCGGTAGTGGTACGCAAGCCTTTGGCTTCCCGGGGGCGTAGCGCCGAGGTCTATCTGCTTGGTTCTGGCAAGCGTGGTTGAGGCATTTTGCCCGGACATTGTTGCTTTCTATGGCGATGATGATTTGATCCAGCGAACGATCGGACATAGAATCAGTCCACTAGGCTGTGGCCCCTGTCGGGCCTTCAAGGAATCGTGTTGAACAATCTATTCAAGAATCTTGCGATCTGGCTGGTAATCGGCGTCGTTCTGATGACCGTTTTCAATCAGTTCAACAATCGTCAGGCGGCGCAGAACTCCGTCGAGTACTCCCAGTTCATGGAGGATGCGAAGCAGGGCAAAGTCGCCAAGGCTGTCGTTGATGGCCGGACTGTTCGCGCCACGACGCAGGATGGACGGCAAATTACTGTTTATACGCCGGGCGTCCAGGATATCTGGATGGTTGGCGATCTGATGCGTTTTGGCGTCAAGGTCACTGCAGCCAAGCCAGAGGAGGAGCAGTCCTTCCTGATGAACATCTTTGTCTCCTGGTTCCCGATGGTCCTGCTGATCGGCGTGTGGGTATTCTTCATGCGACAAATGCAGGGTGGCGGGCGTGGTGGCGCATTTTCCTTCGGAAAGTCGAAAGCCAAGATGCTCGACGAATCGGCCAACACGGTGACATTTGCTGATGTGGCCGGTTGTGACGAGGCCAAGGATGAGGTCGCCGAACTGGTTGAGTTCCTGCGGGACCCGTCCAAGTTTCAGAAGTTGGGCGGCCATATTCCGAAGGGCGTCCTGATGGTCGGCTCGCCGGGTACGGGCAAGACTTTGCTGGCCAAGGCCATTGCCGGTGAAGCCAAGGTGCCGTTCTTTTCCATCTCGGGTTCCGATTTTGTCGAGATGTTCGTTGGCGTAGGTGCTGCCCGCGTTCGCGACATGTTCGAGCAAGCGAAGAAGCAGGCGCCATGTATCATTTTTATCGATGAAATCGATGCGGTGGGCCGTCAGCGTGGTGCAGGTCTGGGCGGCGGCAACGATGAGCGGGAACAAACGCTCAACCAGCTTCTTGTCGAGATGGATGGTTTTGAGGGCGTTTCCGGTGTCATCGTGATTGCGGCTACCAACCGTCCCGACGTACTCGATCCGGCCTTGCTGCGTCCCGGTCGTTTCGACCGTCAGGTAGTTGTGCCCTTGCCCGATATCCGCGGGCGTGAGCAGATCCTGCGTGTGCACATGCGCAAGGTGCCGATTGCTCCTGACGTCGATGCGATGATTCTGGCTCGCGGCTGTCCCGGTTTTGCCGGTGCGGATCTTGCCAACCTGGTGAATGAGGCCGCTCTTTTTGCCGCACGCGGAAGCAAGCGTGTCGTCGATATGGACGACTTCGAGCGCGCCAAGGACAAAATCATGATGGGTGCTGAGCGGCGCTCGATGGTCATGCCCGAGGAAGAGCGGCGGAATACTGCCTATCATGAGTCGGGTCATGCGGTGGTCGCCAAGTGTCTGACCAAAACCGACCCGGTTCACAAGGTCACCATCATTCCGCGTGGTCGTGCATTGGGTGTGACCATGCAACTGCCCGAGCAGGACCGCTACAGCCAGGACCGTGAGCGTCTGCTGCAGACGATCGCCGTCTTGTTCGGCGGCCGTATTGCGGAAGAGATTTTCATGAATCAAATGACCACTGGTGCGTCGAATGATTTTCAGCGTGCAACCGATCTGGCACGCCGCATGGTGACGCAGTGGGGGATGTCCGACAACCTTGGGCCGATGGTGTACGGCGAGGAAGATGGAGAAGTCTTCCTCGGGCGTTCTGTGACGACGCACAAGAACATGTCCGAAGCCACGCTTCAGAAGGTGGATGCAGAAATTCGCCGGATGCTCGACCAGCAGTACGCGTTGGCGCGCCGCCTGATCGAGGAAAACCGCGACAAGGTCGAGGCAATGACTGCGGCGCTGCTTGAGCTGGAAACCATTGATGCGGACCAGATCAACGACATCATGGCGGGTAACGCACCGCGTCCTCCAAAGCCTTCTTCGCAAGCGCCTCGTCGCCCGAGTGACGACTCTCCTCCAGCTGCCCCAACGGCAGCTGCGCCTGTAGCTTAACAGGCACTTCCAACGCATCTTTGGGCCGGCTGAAACGCCGGCCTCTTCATTTGATAAAGCGCATGATGCATTCAATTCTTTCCTGTGGTCGTTTTCGCCTGGATCTTTCTCAACCGAAGATCATGGCCATTATCAATGTGACGTCTGATTCGTTTTCCGGTGATGGCTGCCGGAGTCTGGATGCCGCAATTCGGTCGGCTGAGTGTGCGGTGGAGGAGGGGGCGGATCTGCTGGACATCGGTGGTGAGTCGTCAAGGCCTGGGGCACGAGCGGTATCGGAGCAGGAAGAGTTGGACAGGGTCGTCCCGCTGGTTGAGGCGCTAGCCGGGTTCGGTGTGCCGCTCTCGGTTGACACCGTCAAGGCTGCGGTGATGCGCGAGTCGATTCGTGCAGGCGCCGATTTGATAAACGATATTGCCGCTTTTCGTCTCCCCGGCGCTTTGCAGGCCGTTTGTGCCAGCAATGTCGCACTTTGCGTTATGCATATGCAGGGTGAGCCGGGTACGATGCAGGCCGCTCCACACTATGGTGATGTATTTGTGGAGGTGAAAGATTTCCTTTGTGAGCGGGTAAGCTTGCTGGTCAAATCTGGCGTGTCGCCGGATCGCATCCTGCTGGATCCAGGCTTCGGATTCGGAAAAACGCTGGAGCACAATCTGACGCTTCTGGACAGGCTTGAACGTTTTGGCGGAGAGGGTTATCCCGTGCTTGTAGGGATGTCGCGAAAGACGATGCTGGGTGCGATCACCGGGCGCGATGTGAATGAACGGGTGGTTGCCGGTGCAGCGGCTGCGCTTGTGGCAATTCAGCGCGGTGCACGCATTGTTCGTACCCATGACGTCAGGGCGACCCGGGATGTGGTTCGTCTCTGGAGTGCGCTGGATAGAACGTCGAGCGGGTTTGGTGCGGAAAAATGACAAGTTGTGAAGCTTAAGCGAGGGGGAAAAATGTCTCGACGGTATTTTGGAACGGATGGCGTGCGTGGCTGTGTCGGGGAGGCGCCAATTACGCCGGACTTCTGCCTGCGTCTTGGTTACGCAGCGGGGAAGACCTTGATTGCCCATGAGCATTTGCGTGCAGGTGAACGTCCCGCCGTGATCATCGGCAAGGACACACGGATTTCCGGTTATATGCTTGAGTCAACGCTGGAGGCCGGATTTTCTGCTGCAGGTGTGGATGTGTATCTTGCCGGACCGCTGCCGACTCCGGCAATTGCCTATCTGACCAGGGCTCTGCGCCTTCAGGCTGGAGTCGTAATATCTGCATCCCACAATCCGTTTCAGGATAACGGAATCAAGTTTTTCTCGGCCGCCGGGACGAAGTTGCCGGATGCTGTCGAGCTTGAGATGGAGGCTCGGCTGGATGAGCCGATGGGCTGTGAGCCTTCGTCCCGTCTGGGCAAGGCGCAGCGGATCGACGATGCCCGAGGGCGCTACGTGGAATTTTGCAAGAGCACGTTTCCGAACGAACTCGATCTGCGCGGTTTGAAAATTGCCCTTGACTGCGCCCATGGCGCGGCCTACATGGTTGCTCCGAAGGTCTTTCACGAGTTGGGCGCCGAGTTGGTTCTGGTTGGCGTTGAGCCAAACGGCATCAACATCAATGACAAGGTAGGGGCGACTGCACCCCAGGCTCTCAGGGATGCCGTGCTGAAGAGTGGTGCAGATCTGGGAATTGCTCTTGATGGTGACGGCGACCGTATTGTCATGGTCGATGCCGAAGGAGAAATTTACGACGGTGACAAGCTCCTTTATGTGATCGCCAAGGCTGCCAAGGCCGCAGGTTCAGCAAACGGCGTGGTTGGCACGCTGATGAGTAATCTGGGTTTCGAGCATGCGATTGGGCGCCTTGGTCTTCCCTTTGCTCGCGCGAAAGTTGGAGATCGCTATGTGCTTGAAATGATGCACGAAAAGGGCTGGAGGCTTGGTGGAGAAAATTCTGGTCACATCATCTGCCTGGATCGGCATACGACCGGAGATGGCATCATCGCTGGCCTGCAGGTGCTCGCAGCGTTGCGCCAGGAGAATGCGACGCTCAAGGAAATGTGCTCCGATCTGGTTTTTTATCCTCAGAAACTGGTCAATGTTCCCATGAAGGCTGGATTTGCATGGTCGAGCAGTGCTGCGATTGCTGACGCTGTTCAAGCCGCGACAGCGGAGTTGGCGGGTAGCGGACGTGTTCTTCTGCGTCCTTCGGGAACCGAGCCATTGCTTCGGGTGATGGTTGAGGGGAGTGATCCTGCCATGGTTGACCGGATTGCCCACGGTCTGGCTGAAGTCGTGAGGTCCGTGGCTGTCTGAATGTTGTTGCGGTGCGACATGTAACAAATCTGAAATTTTCAAGTCGTAGAATCCAACCCGGTGCCAGACTGTTTAGTCCAGTTTGCCGCCGGGTTTGTTTTGTAGGCTGTCCGCTGCTTTTGCGGTTCCTCTCTCAGATGGAGAATTTCATGCAAGGTTTCATTCGCACCTGTTCCCTCGTTGTTGCCCTGAGTGGCGCTGCTGTCGCACAGGCTGCTGACATTACTGGTGCCGGGGCGACCTTCCCGTACCCCATCTACTCAAAGTGGGCTGAGATTTACAAGGCCAAGACCGGTGCTGGTCTCAACTATCAGTCGATCGGTTCAGGTGGTGGCATCAAGCAGATCAAGGCAAGAACGGTAGATTTCGGTGCTTCCGACATGCCGCTCAAGGCTGAAGACCTTGAAAAGGACGGCCTGGTTCAGTTCCCGGCCATCATCGGTGGCGTTGTTCCCGTTGTTAATCTGGAAGGTGTTACGCCTGGCCAGATGAAGATGAATGGCGCACTGCTCGCTGACATCTATCTCGGCAAGATCAAGAAGTGGAACGATCCGGCGATCGTTGCCCTGAACGCAGGCGTTAAGCTGCCTGACGAAAATATTACGGTGGTTCGTCGCGCCGATGGCTCTGGTACGACCTTCCTGTTTACCAATTACTTGTCTAAAGTGAGTGTTGAATGGAAAGACAAGATTGGTGCAGGTACGGCTGTTCAGTGGCCTGAAGGGGTGGGCGGCAAGGGTAACGAGGGCGTGGCTTCTTACGTTCAGCGTATCAAGGGCGGTATTGGCTATGTGGAATATGCATACGCCAAGAAAAACAAGATGACCCATCTCGCGCTGAAGAACAAGGCGGGTGAATACGTTCAGCCGGATGACCTGACATTCCAGGCTGCAGCCGCTTTCGCCGAGTGGAGCAAGGTTCCTGGCTTTGGTGAAATCCTGACCGAGCAGCCCGGCAAGACTAGCTGGCCCATCACTGGTGCTAGTTTTGTGTTGATGCACAAAGTGCAGGTTGATGCCGCCAAGGGCGCTGAGGTAGTCAAGTTCTTCGACTGGGCCTTCAAGAACGGCCAGAAGACGGCCGAGGAGCTCGACTACGTTCCGCTGCCGGCAGCTCTGGTCAAGCAGATCGATGCTGCCTGGCGCACTTCCTTGAAGGATGCATCTGGAAATCCCATCCTGAAGTAAGCTTTTGTTTCTCGAACGGATGGGTGAACGGCCAGGTGTCGTTCTTCCATCCGTGTTTTGTTTCTTCGGTTAATCAAACGGTGAACCGCAATGTCTTCCCATAGCTCAGTTCTCGGTTCGGGGGGCGCCCTCGAAATAGGCGAAGCCGGCCTGGCTGGCGCTGCGACCGGAGTGAGGCCGCCGAGTCCGCCTCGCGACCGGATGCAGGCTCAGCGTTTTCAGGATGCGCTTTTCCATCAGGTCACTCGTTTTTTTGCGTTCTCGGTTCTGGCCATTCTTGTTGCCATCCTTGGGGCTTTGCTCTACGGAGCTTGGCCCGCACTAAAGGAGTTTGGTGCAGGATTTCCCTTTAGCGCCGACTGGAATCCGGTCACCGACAAGTTTGGTGGCCTGATCTCTGTGTATGGCACGCTCAGCACGTCCTTCATCGCTCTGTTTGTCGCTATTCCCGTTAGCTTCGGTATTGCGCTGTTCCTAACCGAGCTCTGCCCCCCCAGCTTGCGTGGACCTTTGGGGATTGCGGTGGAACTTCTCGCTGCTGTGCCCAGCATCATCTACGGCATGTGGGGGTTGTTTGTTTTTGCACCGCTTTTTGCGGATTATGTTCAGCCGCTCCTGTCGGCCACTCTGGGAAATATTCCTTTCATTGGTGGCCTTTTTCAGGGGCCGAAGAACGGAATCGGCATCCTTTCTGCCGGCTTGATTTTGTCCGTGATGGTTATTCCGTTCATTGCGTCGGTCATGCGCGACGTTTTTGAGGTTGTGCCCGGGATTCTCAAGGAGTCGGCTTACGGCCTGGGAGCCACTACCTGGGAGGTCGTGTGGAACGTTGTTTTGCCGTACACCCGGGTGGGCGTGATCGGTGGCGTGATGCTTGGCCTGGGGCGAGCACTGGGTGAGACGATGGCGGTAACCTTTGTTATTGGTAATGCTCATCGGATTAGTCCGTCCCTGTATGAGGCGGGCAACAGCATCGCTTCCACGCTGGCGAACGAGTTTGCCGAAGCGTCGTCCGATTTGCATGTGTCCTCACTGATTGCCTTGGGTTTGATCCTGTTTTTTGTAACCTTTGTGGTTCTGGCGCTCTCCAAGATCCTCTTGATGCGTCTTGGCCGTCTTGAAGGGGAGAAAACCTGATGAGTGACTCTTCGGTGCTCTACCGCAAGCGCATGCGGACCAATCGCGCCGCGTTGGTCCTGTCTCTGGTGGCGATGGCTATCGGGATGGGGTTTCTGGCGTGGATTCTGGTCGTGCTTCTGTACAAGGGGTTTGGCGCTCTTAGCCTCACCCTTTTTACTCAGCCGACTCCGGCCCCCGGTTCTGAGGGAGGGCTGTCCAACGCGATTCTTGGCAGTCTCATGATGGTTGGTACGGCGACCTTCATTGCCACCCCGATTGGCATTCTCGCGGGTGTTTATCTGTCGGAATTCGGGCGCAGGGGCTGGTTGGCGCCGGCAACCCGTTTCATCAACGACATCCTGCTCTCTGCGCCATCGATTGTTATCGGTGTCTTTATCTACGCTGTTTATGTGGCTCAGGTGCAGCATTTTTCCGGTTGGGCCGGCTCGATGGCGCTGACCTTGATCGCCATCCCAGTTGTCGTGCGGACTACTGAAAACATGCTCAATCTGGTTCCTGCCACCCTCAGGGAGGCTGCGACAGCCTTGGGGGCTCCGCGCTGGAAGGTTGTGCTTCACGTGGTTCTTCGCTCTGCTCAGGCCGGTGTTCTGACCGGGATTCTGCTTGCGGTTGCGCGAGTGAGTGGTGAAACGGCCCCGCTGCTTTTTACTGCACTTAACAATCAGTTCACCAGCTTTGACCTCAACGGACCGATGGCCAATTTGCCGGTCGTGATCTTCCAGTTTGCAATGAGCCCCTATGAAAACTGGAATTCATTGGCGTGGGGTGGGGCGATCATCATTACATTTGGTGTTCTTTGCCTGAACATCGTTGTTCGGACCCTGTTCCGCAAAAAGATCTAGGAAATCCATCATGCAATCTCCTGTAGCGACCAAGCGTGACATGCCTTTTTCGCAACTTCGGGGCGAACCGACGTCTGTGGTCAGTAGCGATGCGACGCCCAAGATCAAGATTCGTAACCTCGACTTTTTCTATGGATCGTTTCAGGGCCTGAAGCACATCAATCTGGACATCCAGGAGGGGATGGTGACTGCGTTCATCGGTCCTTCCGGGTGCGGAAAGTCGACCCTTCTGCGGACGCTGAACCGCATGTACGACCTTTACCCCGGGCAGCGTGCCACGGGTGAGATACTTTTGAACGGTCGCAATGTGCTGAGTCCGGATCAGGATGTGAATGCCCTTCGAGCCAAGGTTGGGATGGTTTTCCAGAAGCCCACGCCGTTTCCGATGTCCATTTATGAGAACATCGCATTCGGTGTGCGTTTGTATGAGAGCCTTTCCAGGGCAGATATGGACAACCGGGTCGAGTGGGCGCTGCGGAAGGCCGCTCTCTGGGATGAAGTGAAGAGCAAGCTCAATCAAAGTGGTCTGTCCTTGTCCGGTGGGCAGCAGCAGCGTTTGTGCATCGCACGAGGTGTTGCGGTCAAGCCGGAGGTTCTGCTGCTCGATGAGCCGACATCTGCGCTCGATCCGATTTCCACGGCGAAGGTTGAAGAGTTGGTTCATGAACTGAAGAGTGAGTACACCATTGCGATTGTGACTCACAACATGCAGCAGGCTGCGCGGGTGTCCGATTACACCGCCTACATGTACCTGGGAGAATTGGTGGAGTTTGGTCTCACTGACGAGATCTTCATCAAGCCCAAGCGGAAGGAAACCGAGGACTACATCACAGGCAGATTTGGCTGATCGTTCTGAACCGTGCATGCAAAGAGGGCTGACTTGGTGTCGGCCCTCTTTTTTTGACCTGATCATTCCGTCAAGATAGAATTAAAGGATTTGGTTCTGGATCCAAGGTGCGCAAAAAGCTCGTAGTCGGTAACTGGAAGATGAACGGCAGCCTTGCTCGCAACGAAGCTTTGGTCGCTGAGCTCAGGAAGCTGTTAAGGCCGGATGGCGTGGATGTGGTGGTGTGCCCGCCTTTCGTCTACCTGTCTCAAGTGAAGGCTTTGATCAAGGATGCGATTATTGCTGTGGGGGCTCAGAGTCTCTCTTCTGCCAAGGAGGGGGCCTACACTGGTGAAGTTAGCGGATCGATGTTGGCGGACTTGGGCTGCTCGTGGGTTATCGTGGGGCATTCGG
Source organism: Azonexus sp. (assembly GCA_034004105.1). Classification (GTDB taxonomy): domain Bacteria; phylum Pseudomonadota; class Gammaproteobacteria; order Burkholderiales; family Rhodocyclaceae; genus Azonexus. Next base: position 20,886 of record JAVEXE010000002.1, read on the forward strand.
AGCGACGAAGTGGTTATGGTGAGACGAATGTTGTTGTCGCAACCAAGGTGCAGGCGGCCCTCGATTCAGGCGTGAGGCCGATTCTCTGCGTTGGTGAAACACTGGAGCAGCGTGATGCGGGTGTCGCTGAAGAGGTGGTTGGCTCTCAGGTTGATGCTGTGGTTTCAGCGCTTGGTGTCGAGGCGGCCTCTTTTGTTGTGCTTGCTTATGAGCCTGTCTGGGCGATCGGGACTGGTAAGACTGCAACGCCTGAGCAGGCACAGGCAATGCATGCATTCATTCGTGATCGCCTGGTGCGGAGTGGTGTTTCTGCGCAGGGTGTAAAAATTCTTTATGGGGGTAGCGTTACGGCAGTAAACGCCTCCCTGTTGTTCAGCAAACCGGATATCGACGGTGCCTTGGTGGGTGGGGCATCCTTGGTTGCGGAAGGTTTTTCTGCCATTTGTGCAGCAGCTGCTGCGTCGTAAGTTGGTTCATCGGAGATGGTCATGGGTGGTGTGGTTTTTTCTATAGTTTTGACGGTGCATATCCTTGCTGGTCTGGGTGTAATCGGACTGGTCCTTATGCAGCACGGCAAGGGGGCTGACATGGGTGCGGCCTTTGGGAGTGGGGCTTCCGGTAGTTTGTTCGGGTCTTCAGGGTCTGCAAATTTTCTTAGCCGGACAACCGGTGCTTTGGCGGCAGTATTCTTTGTGACGAGCCTCGGGTTGAGCTATCTGGCCAGTTCCGGGGCTCCTGCGTCAAAGAGCGTAATGGAAGGGGTTGCGCCTGTTTCTGCGCCTTCGTCCGGTCTTTCTCCCGCTCCTGTTGCGCCTGCGGATGATGGGTCGAAAGCGAAGGATATTCCGCGATAAAATAATGTAATGCTTGGCGCTGCGGGTCGATTGTCTTATAATGCGCAGCATCAAACGAACAAGCCGACGTGGTGAAATTGGTAGACACGCTATCTTGAGGGGGTAGTGGCGAAAGCCGTATGAGTTCGAGTCTCATCGTCGGCACCATAAAATAAGCAAGCCGCCCGCACTCAGCGGGCGTTTGCTTGCAGGCAGCGCTAATAACTGCTATCGGTTGCGGGAGCTCAAGTGATGTTGGAAGTTTATTTTCCAGTTCTTGTCTTTATCCTGTTTGCGGCTGCTTTCGGTTTTATTCCAATAATTGCAGGCTGGGTCTTGGGGCCCAACAAGCCTGACGCCGAAAAGCTTTCCCCGTTTGAGTGTGGTTTCGAGCCATTCGAAGATGCGCGCATCAAGTTCGATGTTCGCTACTACCTGCTCGCCATTCTGTTTATCCTTTTTGATCTGGAAATCGCATTTCTGTTTCCCTGGGCAACTATTCTTCGGGAAATTGCAGCCAATGAGTCCATCCGGCTTTTTGGTTTCTTTGAAATGATTGTCTTTCTCGGCATTCTTCTGCTTGGTTATATTTACGTGTGGAAGAAAGGCGCGCTCGACTGGGAGTGATCTGTCGAGTTCCTCTGGCGAGTGAATTGTTGCTTGAAGGGTGTCTATGAGCATCGAAGGTGTTTTCAAGGAAGGGTTTGTCACTACTTCGCTTGATACGGTAATTAACTGGACTCGCACTGGTTCGCTGTGGCCCATGACTTTTGGTCTTGCGTGCTGTGCGGTCGAGATGATTCACGCCGGTTGTTCGCGTTACGACCTGGATCGATTCGGTGTTGTTTTTCGTCCGAGTCCGCGGCAATCCGATCTGATGATTGTTGCTGGCACCTTGTGCAACAAAATGGCCCCGGCTTTGCGCAAGGTTTATGATCAGATGTCGGAGCCGCGCTGGGTGATATCAATGGGGTCTTGCGCGAACGGTGGTGGGTATTACCACTATTCGTACTCTGTTGTGCGTGGGTGTGACCGTATCGTTCCGGTGGATGTTTATGTTCCCGGTTGCCCCCCCACAGCAGAAGCTCTGCTATATGGCATTGTTCAATTGCAGAACAAGATCAAACGTGACTGTACGATTGCTCGCTGATTCCCGACTATCATGAGTGAGAAACTTGACCGTCTCAGCCAGTCTTTGGCGGACAAATTTGGTGATCGACTGCGGAGTACGGTCGTTGCATGTGACGAGGTGACTGTGGTCGTCTCGGCCTCCGACTATTTGTCGGTAGCCCGCACTCTTCGGGACGACCCCGAGTTCCGTTTTGAGCAGCTTGTTGATCTTACCGGACTTGATTATTCGGGGTTTGCTGGTGAAGCAACTGAATTCCGCTTCGCGGTATCTGCTCATCTGCTTTCCGTTAGTAATAATCTGCGCCTGAGGCTTCGGGCGTTTGCGGAAGATGACTCATTTCCGATTCTTGATTCCTTGTGCGAACTCTGGCCCAGTGCCAACTGGTTTGAGCGCGAGGCCTTCGATCTTTTCGGTGTCATGTTTGTTGGGCATCCGGATTTGCGTCGGATTCTTACCGATTATGGTTTTGTTGGTTATCCGTTCCGCAAAGATTTTCCGATTTCGGGGTATGTGGAAATGCGGTATGACCAAGATTTGGGTCGCGTAATTTATCAGCCAGTTACCATCGAACCACGGGAAAATACACCCCGTATCGTGCGTGACGAAAATTATGGGAATGTCGGCCATGGCTGAGATCCGTAATTACACCATTAACTTTGGCCCCCAGCATCCCGCGGCACACGGGGTCTTGCGTTTGGTTCTCGAGTTGGACGGCGAAGTGGTTGAGCGGGCTGATCCGCACATCGGGCTGCTTCACAGGGGTACAGAGAAGCTGGCTGAGACACGAACCTGGGTACAGTCTGTACCCTATATGGATCGTCTTGACTACGTTTCAATGATGTGCAATGAGCACGCTTATTGTCTGGCGATTGAACGGCTCTTGGGGGTCGATGTTCCAATTCGTGCCCAGTACATCCGTGTCTTGTACGATGAAATTACACGCATTCTGAATCACCTGCTTGCTGTCGGGACCCACGCACTTGATATCGGCGCCATGACTATGGTGCTTTATACCTTCCGTGAGCGGGAGGATTTGATGGATGCTTATGAGGCTGTGTCGGGAGCGCGGATGCACGCTGCTTACTACCGGCCTGGTGGCGTTTATCGCGATCTTCCGGATCGCATGCCGCAGTACGAAGTCTCAAAGTGGAAAAACGCTAAGACAGTTTCCCAATTGAATGAAAATCGGCAAGGCTCTCTGCTTGATTTTCTCGAAGACTTCACTAGCAGGTTCCCGCGTTATGTTGATGAGTACGAGACGCTACTCACCGATAACCGTATCTGGAAGCAGCGAACTGTAGGTATTGGCGTTGTTTCGCCCGAGCGCGCACTAGCCCTTGGTTTTTCCGGTGTCATGCTGCGTGGATCGGGTGTTGAGTGGGATATCCGCAGAAAACAGCCCTACGAAGTTTATGATCAGCTTGATTTCGACATTCCGGTTGGCGTGGAGGGTGACTGTTATGACCGTTATCTCTGTCGGATTGAAGAGATGCGTCAATCAAATCGAATCGTCAAGCAGTGTATTGACTGGTTGAGAAAAAATCCGGGCCCCGTGATTTCCAGCAACCATAAGGTTGCACCTCCTTCCAGAGAGCGGATGAAGGGGAACATGGAAGAGCTGATTCACCACTTCAAGTTGTTCACCGAAGGCATGCACGTACCACCTGGTGAAGTTTACGCGCCGGTTGAGCATCCCAAGGGTGAGTTTGGTGTCTACGCGGTTTCCGATGGGGCAAACAAGCCCTATCGGATTAAATTGCGATCACCTGGTTTTACGCATCTCTCGGCCATTGATGAAATGTCGCGCGGGCACATGATTGCTGACGTGGTAGCCATCATTGGAACAATGGATATCGTGTTCGGAGACGTGGATCGCTGAAGTGCCTATTTAAAAAGCCTCAACGATTTCCCCTATCGACATTCTGCAGGCAGTAGAGACGAAAATGCTGAGTTCCGAATCACTGAAGAAAATTGATCAAGAGATAGCGAAATATCCGCTTGATCAAAAACAGTCCGCTTCGATGTCCGCCCTCCGAATTGCGCAGGAGGAGAAAGGCTGGCTTGCAAACGAGACCATTAAGTTCGTTGCAAAGTATCTCGAAATGCCAGCGATTGCCGTCTTTGAGGTGGCAAGCTTCTATAATATGTATGACTTGGCTCCTGTTGGAGCCAAGAAAATTACCGTCTGCACCAATCTCCCTTGTGCTCTTTCGGGTGGGGTTGATGCAGCCGAATATGTCAAGAAGAAGTTGGGCATTGACTTTAACGAGACGACGGCGGACGGACAATTCACCCTCAAAGAGGGTGAGTGCATGGGCGCTTGCGGCGATGCCCCGGTGCTGCTGGTGAATAATCACCAGATGTGCAGTTGGATGACCGAGGAAAAAATCGATCAACTGTTGGCTGATCTGAAAAAATGACTTCTAAAGGGATTATTCTTTCCGGCCTCGAGGGCGACCGCACCTGGCGGCTTGCTGACTATGTTCAGCGAGGCGGATATGCAGCGCTGAAGAAGATCATCGCGGAGAATATTTCCGCCGATCAGGTCATCAGCGAAGTCAAGAAATCAGCACTCCGTGGGCGTGGTGGTGCGGGTTTTCCGACGGGGCTCAAGTGGAGCTTCATGCCCCGGGCGTTCCCCGGTGCCAAGTATCTGGCCTGCAACTCCGATGAGGGGGAGCCCGGCACATTCAAGGATCGGGATATCCTTCGGTATAACCCCCACTCTGTTATAGAGGGGATGATCATTGCTGGCTATGCAATGGGATGTGAGCGTGGTTATAACTACATTCACGGGGAAATATTCGAAGTTTACGATCGTTTTGAAGAAGCTCTCCAAGAGGCACGTGACGCCGGATTGCTGGGCAAGAATATTCTCGGTTCAGATTTCAGCTTTGACCTTTTTGCCCATCACGGTTACGGCGCGTACATATGCGGCGAAGAAACTGCACTGCTTGAGTCCATCGAAGGGAAGAAAGGGCAGCCACGTTTCAAGCCACCGTTCCCAGCGAGCTTCGGTCTCTACGGTAAACCAACGACCATCAACAATACAGAGACGTTTGCATCAATCCCTTACATTATCCGTGAAGGGGGGGATGCGTTCCTAGCTCTTGGCAAGCCGAATAACGGCGGTACCAAGCTGTTCTCGGTGTCTGGTCATGTAAATAAGCCTGGCAATTACGAAATCCCGATGGGGACTCCGTTTTCCGAGTTGCTCGAATTGGCTGGCGGCGTTCGTGGCGGTCGAAAGCTGAAGGCTGTGATTCCTGGTGGATCATCTGCGCCGGTTTTGCCGGGCTCTGTGATGATGGATTGCACCATGGACTACGATTCGATCTCCAAGGCCGGTTCCATGCTGGGTTCCGGTGCAGTGATCGTAATGGATGAATCTACCTGCATGGTCAAAGCCTTGGAGCGTTTGTCGTACTTTTATTTCGAAGAGTCCTGCGGTCAATGCACTCCTTGCCGTGAAGGTACCGGCTGGTTGTATCGTGTGATACATCGCATTGAAAACGGACTTGGGCGTTCCGACGACTTGGACTTGTTGAACAGCATTACGACCAACATCATGGGGCGTACCATCTGTGCGCTGGGCGATGCGGCCTCTATGCCTGTCCAGAGTTTCATCAAGCACTTCGGTGATGAGTTCGCATTCCATATTGAACACAAGAAGTGCCTCGTGCCGAAGGATGTTCAGCGCGAAGGCAGTAAGATTTACGTAGCGTAGGCTCGACATGCTAGAAATCGAAATTGACGGAAAGCAGTTGCAGGTTCCTGACGGTATTACCGTCATGGAGGCCGCCAATACAGTTGGCGCCTATGTGCCGCATTTCTGCTACCACAAAAAGCTCTCAATCGCGGCTAACTGCCGCATGTGTCTTGTCCAGGTAGAAAAGGCGCCGAAGCCTTTGCCGGCTTGTGCGACGCCTGTGACAAACGGGATGAAAGTGTGGACTCATTCTGAGCAGGCAGTGAAGGCTCAGAAGGGTGTGATGGAGTTCCTCCTGATCAATCATCCGCTTGATTGCCCCATTTGCGATCAGGGCGGTGAGTGTCAGTTGCAGGATCTCTCCGTCGGCTATGGTGGTGTTGAGTCACGCTATCAGGAAGAGAAGCGGGTTGTCGGCAACAAGGATCTCGGTCCGCTTGTTTCAACTGATATGACGCGCTGCATTAATTGCACCCGCTGTGTTCGATTTACCACTGAAATTGCAGGACTCATGGAGTTGGGTCAGGCATTTCGTGGAGAGCATGCCGAAATCATGCCCTTCGTCGAGAAAACCATTGACTCGGAGTTGTCGGGCAACATTATTGATCTCTGTCCGGTTGGCGCCCTCACTTCAAAGCCTTTCCGTTTTGGTGCCCGTGCTTGGGAAATGTCGAGGCGCAAGTCAGTAAGTCCTCACGACTCGCTCGGAAGCAATCTTGTCGTTCAAGTCAAGAATGATGCTGTAAAGCGCGTTCTTCCCCTGGAAAACGAGGCACTGAATGAGTGCTGGCTGTCTGACAAGGACAGGTTTTCCTATGAGGCGCTCAATAGCGAGGAGAGGCTCGCTCGGCCCATGCTGAAGCAGGGTGGTCGCTGGATTGAAACTGACTGGCAAGCGGCCATTGAATATGTTGCGAATGGTCTCAAATCGATAAAAGCCGAAAGTGGTGCAGATACGATTGGTGCATTGGCATCTCCGCATAGCACTCTCGAGGAGCTTTATCTTCTCCGGAAACTAGTCCAGGGGCTTGGGTCGGGTAACGTTGACTTCCGTTTGCGCCAGTCGGATTTTTCTGCTGATGGAAAAATGAGTGGCGCTCCGTGGCTTGGGATGCCGGTGGCGGATATAGCCAATCTCGATCGTTTGTTTGTTGTGGGCAGTTTTTTCCGGAAAGATCATCCGCTGGTTGCCCAGCGTGTTCGACAGGCAGCAAAGCGCGGCTTGAAGGTCAGCGCACTTAATCCCGCGTTTGATGACTGGCAGTTGCCTGTTGCAAATCGTGTTTGTGTTCCGCCGCAAGAAATGATTGTTGCTTTGGCCAAGATCGCCAAAGCTCTTTCTGAACAGACCGGGCGTGAGTTGTCGGTTCAGGTTGCCGCCGCATGTGCAGGCCTGGTGGTCGATGAAGCTTCTCTCGCGATTGCGAACAGTCTTGGCTCTGGTCGTCGTTCTGCTGTCTGGCTTGGTAACTACGCCGTCCAGCATGAGCATGCTGCAGAAATTCACGTTTTTGCTCAGGAAATCGCAAGATTGAGTGATGCTAGTTTCGGCTTTTTGGGAGAGGCTGCGAACAGTGTTGGTGGTTATATTGCCGGGGCAGTACCGTTTGCGGGCGTTCCCGGAAAAAATGTGACGGAAATGTTGTCGGCACCGTTGAAGGCTTACGTGCTGCTTGGACTGGATCCCGCATTCGATTTGGGCAACAGTGCAGCTGCTGCCGGGGCACTCAAGGGTGCTGATATGGTCGTCATGTTATCCGCCTTCAAATCGGACAGCGCGCTTGAGTTCGCAGACGTGATGCTTCCCATCGCGCCATTTACAGAAACTGCAGGTGTTTTTGTCAATTGCGAAGGACGTGCCCAGAGTTTCTTCCCCGTGGTCAAGAGCCGCGGAGAGTCACGTCCCGGCTGGAAGGTACTTAAGGTTCTTGGGGAAACATCTGGTCTTGACGGCTTCGGGTTTGAAAAGATCGAGGATGTCCGTGCTGAGGTGCTTGAGTCTGACGGAACAGTTAATCCGGCCAAACTCGATAATTCTGTTGCACTTAATGTAGAGTCCCTCCGTGCTGTGGAGGCAGCTGTTCAACGCATTGCAGATATTCCGATTTATTCGGCAGATCCCATTGCTCGTCGTTCTCCCCCATTGCAGCAAACTCAGGATGGAGTGGCGCCAAGCGCCCGGCTGAGTGCGGCAACCATAACCCGTTTGGGTGTGCAGGCCGGCTTGGCGGTGCGTATCAAATCTGCATATGGTGAGGTGTCGGCAGTTGTTGCTGAAGACGATGGTGTCGCTGATGGTTGTGTGCGCTTGGCTGGTGCTCATCCGATGACGGCAGCGCTGGGTTCTCTGCATGGTGAAATCAGCTTGGAGCGCATGTGATGGAAGCCTACATTGAGCCAGTAGCCATGTTCTTTGGCGAGGCCTGGCCCCTGGTTTGGTCCTTGCTTAAAATTGTTGGCATCGTAGCCCCGCTGTTTCTGTGTGTGGCCTATTTGACTCTGGCCGAACGTAAGGTTATCGGCTACATGCAGGTGCGTATTGGCCCAAATCGTGTGGGGCCAATGGGTTTGCTGCAGCCGATCGCTGATGGTGTAAAGCTTTTGCTTAAAGAAGTGATTATTCCTTCCGGCGCAAACAAAGGGCTTTTCATTATTGGACCCGTTCTTGCCCTAGGTCCTGCTCTGGCTGCCTGGGCTGTTGTGCCGTTCAACGAGGGATGGGTTGTCGGGAACGTAGATGCTGGCCTTTTGTTCCTCTTGGCGGTGACCTCCATTGAAGTCTATGGGGTCATCATTGCCGCATGGGCGTCTAACTCCAAGTATGCCTTTCTCGGAGGCATGCGTGCTGCAGCCCAAATGGTTTCGTATGAAATCGCCATGGGTTTCGCTCTTGTATGTGTTTTGATGACATCCTCCAGTCTCAATCTGACAGATATCGTCATGAGTCAGGGCAAAGGGCAGGCAGCCGACATGGGCTTAGGTTTCCTTAGTTGGAACTGGTTGCCGCTTTTTCCAATGTTCATCGTTTACCTGATTTCCGGCATTGCTGAAACCAATCGTGCGCCTTTCGACGTTGTCGAAGGGGAGTCTGAAATCGTTGCTGGCCATATGGTGGAATATTCGGGTATGGCGTTTGCGCTGTTCTTCCTTGGGGAATACGCAAACATGATTCTGGTTTCTGCGCTGACATCCATCCTTTTTCTCGGTGGTTGGCTCTCGCCCGTCGGTTTTCTTGGTGACGGGTTTTTCTGGTTGGCGATCAAGACCGCTTTCATTCTCTTTTTGTTCCTGTGGTTCCGTGCAACTTTCCCGCGGTTCAGGTACGACCACATCATGCGATTGGGTTGGAAGGTTTTCATTCCCTTGACCTTGTTCTGGGTGGTTGTTGTTGCCGTCTGGGTCATGTCTCCGTTGTCGATCTGGAAGTGAGGCCGTGAAATGGGTGCTATAAAAGAATACGTAGGAAGCCTCTTCCTGAAAGAACTGGTGAAGGGACTAGCTCTTACCGGCCGTCACCTTTTTGCCAGGAAGATTACGGTACAGTTCCCGGAGGAGAAAACGCCGCAAAGTCCGCGCTTCCGAGGCTTGCACGCTTTGCGTCGCTATCCCAATGGGGAGGAGCGTTGCATTGCATGCAAACTGTGCGAGGCAATTTGTCCGGCCATGGCGATTACGATCGAATCCGAGCAACGGGCTGATGGTTCCCGGCGCACGAGTCGATACGATATAGATCTGACGAAGTGTATTTTTTGCGGCTTCTGTGAGGAGGCTTGCCCGGTAGATGCAGTTGTTGAGACGCGCGTGTTTGAGTATCACGGCGAGAAACGGGGCGATCTCTACTACACGAAGCAGATGCTTTTGGCCGTTGGGGACCGCTACGAATCGCAAATCGCGAAGGATCGAGAAGTCGAATCCAAGTACCGGTAAGGTTAGCGAAAGCGGACAGAAACATACTTACGGAATACGCTCATGGACTTCCAGTCGGTCATTTTTTATTTCTTTTCTACAGTGCTTGTACTAGCCTCCTTGGCGGTTATCACCTCCAAGAACCCGGTCCATGCAGCTCTTTTTCTTGTTTTGGCGTTTTTTACGGCTGGCGGCATCTGGATGTTGTTGCACGCCGAGTTTTTGGCGATAGCGCTGGTCATGGTCTATGTAGGGGCCGTCATGGTGCTCTTCCTGTTTGTTGTGATGATGCTTGATATCAATATCGAGCGGATTCGTCAGGGTTTCTGGAGCTATTTGCCTGTAGGTGCGCTGATCGGTGTCCTTATGGTGATCGAAATGGTCATGGTGCTCGGTGGGCGCAACTTCGGGCTCGAAGAGATGCCTCATCCCGCTGAAGTTCAGCAGGGGTACAGCAACACAAAGGAGCTTGGACGACTGCTTTACACGGATTACGTATATCCCTTCGAACTTGCTTCCATTGTGCTGCTGGTTGCAATGGTTGCGGCAGTTGCTCTCACGCTCCGCAAACGAAAGAATGTGAGGAAAATTGATCCGGCGGAGCAGATTTCCGTCAAGCGTGATGATCGGGTGCGGATCGTTTCGATGCGCTCAGAAAAAGATTGAATTCGGTGACGATCGTCAGGGAGGACAGTAGATGCTTTCGTTGTCTCATTACTTGATATTGGGTGCGATTCTCTTCGCCATCAGCGTTGTAGGAATTTTTCTCAATCGCAAAAATTTGATTGTTCTGTTGATGGCTATCGAGCTCATGTTGCTTGCGGTCAATCTTAATTTTGTTGCTTTCTCGTATTATTTGGGGGACGCAGCGGGCCAGATTTTTGTTTTCTTCATATTGACTGTAGCGGCAGCTGAGTCAGCTATCGGTTTGGCTATTCTCGTGGCGTTGTTCCGTAATTTGCGGACTATTCACGTTGATGACCTGGACAGCCTCAAGGGATAAGGAAGCGTTTCGATGACGGAGATGCAGAAGCTCTATCTGTTGGTTCCGCTTGCGCCTTTGTTTGGTGCGATTGCAGCGGGGCTGTTTGGGAAGGTCATAGGACGGGCTGGCGCCCACACCGTGACCATTCTCGGTGTCGCCATTGCGTTCTTTACGTCGCTTGTCATCTTTCAAGATGTACAGGCGGGGAATGTGTTCAATGGCACCCTTTACACGTGGGCCAGTAGTGGTGCATTGACATTCGAAGTGGGATTCCTCATCGACTCATTGACGGTAATGATGATGCTTGTCGTTACTTTCGTGTCCTTGATGGTGCATATCTACACCATTGGATACATGTCTGAAGACCCTGGTTACCAGCGCTTCTTCAGCTATATCTCATTGTTTACTTTTTCGATGCTGATGCTGGTCATGTCGAACAACTTCCTGCAGCTGTTCTTTGGCTGGGAGGCTGTTGGTCTAGTGTCCTATCTGCTGATTGGTTTTTGGTACACCAGGCCGTCCGCAATTTTTGCGAACATGAAAGCCTTTCTGGTGAATCGGGTTGGTGACTTTGGCTTTTTGCTTGGTATCGGTCTTGTTGCAGCCTATTCGGGCTCGCTCAACTATGCTGAAGTGTTTGCCAAGGCGCCCGAACTTGTCGCCATGACAGTTCCTGAGACCGGGTGGCCGCTCGTTACTGCCATCTGTATCGGACTCTTCATCGGTGCAATGGGTAAGTCTGCACAGGTACCCCTGCATGTATGGCTGCCTGACTCCATGGAAGGTCCCACGCCTATTTCGGCCCTTATTCATGCGGCAACCATGGTTACAGCAGGTATCTTCATGGTTGCCCGGATGTCACCCCTTTTTGAACTGTCCGAGACCGCTCTTTCTTTTGTTCTTGTCATTGGAGCTACCACGGCCTTGTTCATGGGTTTTCTTGGCATTGTCCAGAACGACATCAAGCGTGTCGTTGCGTATTCCACGCTGTCGCAACTTGGTTACATGACTGTTGCGCTCGGTGTTTCTGCCTATTCGGCGGCTGTTTTCCATCTGATGACGCATGCCTTCTTCAAGGCCCTGTTGTTCTTGGGGGCAGGCTCGGTCATCATCGGCATGCATCACGATCAGGATATGCGGAACATGGGCGGGCTTTGGAAGTACATGCCCATCACCTGGTTTACGTCTTTGATCGGCTCGCTTGCCCTGATCGGTTTTCCGTTCATGTCGGGTTTCTATTCAAAAGATACGATCATCGAAGCAGTGCAACTGTCGCACCTGCCGGGTTCGGACTATGCTTACTTTTGTGTAATCGCTGGTGTTTTCGTAACTGCTTTCTATTCTTTCCGCATGTATTTCCTTGTTTTTCACGGCAAGGAAAGGTTTGGGCATGCTGCAGAGCATTCTCACGTAGAGGAGGCTCATGGGAGTGACGAGCATGCCGACGAACATCACGCTGATGAGCACCATCACGGTTTGGCCCCCGGGCAGAAGCCGCATGAGTCTCCTTGGGTTGTTACGGTTCCGCTTGTTTTGCTTGCGATTCCGTCGATGTTGGTTGGCTACCTCACGATCAGCCCCATGCTGTTTGGTGACTTCTTCAAGGGTGTAATCCATTTCTCCGAGAATCACCATGCGATGGCAGAGTTGGCGGAGGAGTTTCATGGCGCGACAGCAATGGCCATACACGGGTTCACCTCTTTGCCGTTCATTTTGGCGATGTCTGGGGTAATTCTGGCTTGGTTCTTCTACATGATTGCGCCTGCAATCCCTGCTGCGATCATGCGGACGTTCAAGCCGATCCATACACTGCTCGAAAACAAGTATTATTTTGACAAGTTCAATGAAATTGTTTTTGCGGGAGGAGCCCGTCTTCTGGGCCGCGGACTGTGGAAAGTGGGCGACCAGACAATCATCGACGGTATGATTGTGAATGGTTCCGCCAAAGTCGTCGGCTTGATCGCCCAGCTTTCCCGGCTCTTCCAGACTGGTCATATTTATCAGTACGCGTTTTCGATGATTATTGGGGTGTTCATCCTGCTGACCTTCTGGTTCAACCGCGGATAACTTCGTGATGTTGTCGATTTGAGGAAAGTTACAAGATTTAGGACTTGCGCGCCGCATCGTGGCGCATAGAACGGAAAGTAGAGATGACGGGTATTCCATTCCTCAGCCTAGCGATTTGGGTTCCGATCGCTGGTGGATTATTAGCACTCGCTACGGGGTCTGACCGTAATGCGTCGGTCGCCAGATTCGTGGCACTTCTTTCTGCTCTTGCGGGTTTGGCGGTCAGTATTCCGCTCTATACCGGTTTCGATGTGACGCAGAGTGCCATGCAGTTCGTGGAGTCCTACCCATGGATTCCTCGATTCAACATCAATTACACGCTTGGTGTTGATGGCATTTCGGTCCTCTTTGTTCTGCTGAACAGCTTCATCACGGTGATTGTTGTTGTTGCTGGCTGGGAAGTGATCAAGGAGAAAGTCGCGCAGTACATGGCTGGCTTCCTGATCATGTCCGGGCTGATCAATGGAATCTTCAGTGCGCTGGATGGTTTGCTGTTTTATGTTTTCTTCGAGGCATCCCTTATTCCACTGTTCATCATTATCGGTGTCTGGGGCGGCCCGAACAGGGTTTACGCAGCGATTAAGTTCTTTCTGTATACGCTCGCCGGCTCTTTGCTGATGCTTGTGGCTCTTCTTTACCTGTTTATGGAGTCGGGCGGTAGTTTCAGCATTCTTGACTGGCATCAACTGAAGCTGGGCATGGACGTTCAGAGTCTTCTGTTCTGGGCTTTTCTCGTATCGTTTGCCGTAAAGGTGCCGATGTTTCCGGTTCATACCTGGTTGCCGGATGCTCACGTGGAGGCACCGACAGGTGGCTCGATTGTACTTGCTGCAATCGGTTTGAAGCTTGGTGCCTACGGTTTTCTGCGTTTCTCACTTCCGATTGTTCCGGATGCGAGCCATGCTTTTGCTCCGCTGATCATTACCTTGTCGTTGATTGCGGTGGTGTACATCGGCTTTATCGCACTAGTCCAGACGGACATGAAGAAGTTGGTGGCGTATTCGTCAATTGCACACATGGGTTTTGTGACCCTGGGCTTCTTCATCTTTAATCCGGTTGGGATTGAAGGTGCCTTGGTGCAGATGATTTCCCATGGGTTCGTTTCCGGAGCAATGTTTGCCTGTATAGGTGTCCTGTATGACCGCATGCATTCGCGTCAGATCGCCGATTACGGTGGTGTGGTCAACGTAATGCCGAAGTTCGCAGCGTTGTTCATGCTGTTCTCCATGGCAAACGCAGGCTTGCCGGCGACCTCGGGTTTTGTTGGCGAGTTCATGGTCGTGCTTGGTGCTGTTCAGTTCAATTTCTGGGTGGGTTTTGCGGCTGCGACTACTCTGATTGTGGGAGCGGCATATACTCTCTGGATGTACAAGAGAGTCGTGTTCGGTGCCATTACCAATCATCACGTGTCTGAGCTTACTGACCTCAATAACAGGGAGTTTGCTTTCCTGTCTATTCTTGCTGTGTGCGTCCTGGCGATGGGTATTTACCCGTTCCCGGTGACGGAGGTGATGCACGCGTCGGTGAATGATCTGCTCAAGCATGTTGCGGTGAGCAAGCTTTAACTTCATGTAACCGAGATAAAAACTTGCGGACTGTGGCCTGAAGATGAACTTTGTTATCCCCGATTTTTACCCTGCGGCAGCGGAGCTTTTTGTGGTCGCGATGTCCTTTGTGATTCTTATGGCAGGTACGTTTGCCAAGGATTCACGAGGTTTGACATATGTGTTGACTCAGCTGACGCTGTTCGGTGCGGCCGCGATTACATTGCTAACAATGGATGGGCAGGTCAATTTCACGTTCAGTAATATGTACGTGGATGACTTGATGGGCGATTTTCTCAAGCTGGTTCTGTACTTTTCCGTTGCCATCGTGCTGCTGTATTCCCGCGGCTACATGAACGACAGAAAGATGGAGACCACTGAATATTACGTCCTTGCGGTCTATGCCACGCTCGGGATGATGGTCATGATTACGGCCAATCACTTTTTGACCCTTTACCTGGGTCTTGAGCTTCTGTCCCTGGCTTTATACGCGATGGTTGCATTGCAGCGTGACTCTGCCCGCGCAACTGAAGCTGCGATGAAGTATTTCGTTCTCGGTGCGCTTGCTTCCGGGCTTTTGCTTTACGGCATTTCAATGTTGTACGGTGCGACCGGGACTCTCGAAATTTCAGGTGTTGCGCAGGCAATTTATCACCAGGCTGGAAACAAGACCGTCTTGATGTTCGGGTTGGTCTTCATTGTTGCTGGCCTCGCATTCAAGCTTGGTGTCGTTCCGTTTCACATGTGGATTCCTGACGTCTATCACGGTGCACCGACGGCAATTACGCTGTTTATTGCGTCTGCGCCCAAGCTGGCTGCGTTTGCGATGGCGATGCGCCTGTTGGTTAACGGCTTGTTTGAATTGGCCGACCAATGGCAGTCGATGCTGATGTTTCTCGCCATTCTGTCCATCGTGCTGGGTAACTTTGCGGCAATCGCACAGCCCAACATCAAGCGCATGCTTGGCTATTCCGGCATCTCTCACATGGGGTTCATGTTGTTGGGTCTGATGTCGGGAGTTGTCGGCGGAGATCGGCACTTCGCTCTGAACGCATACAGTTCTTCAATGTTCTATGTGATCTCGTATGTGCTGATGAGCATGGCGTCGTTTGGTGTTGTTCTGCTTCTTTCTCGAGTGGGAGTCGAGGCCGAGACCCTGGACGATTTCAAGGGTTTGAACAAGCGCAGCTCCTGGTTCGCCGGTGTGATGGCTATGGTCATGTTCTCGATGGCAGGTATTCCGTTCTTTGTCGGTTTCTTTGCTAAGTTCTCTGTCCTGCAGGCGGTCGTTGCAGCCGGCTATATCTGGATTGCTGTACTGGCCGTGATTATGTCCTTGATCGGCGCGTTTTATTATCTTCGGGTCGTTAAGGTCATGTTTTTTGACGAGCCGGTCGACAACACGCCTTTGGTCGCAACGTCTGACATGCGAGTGTTGTTGTCAATGAATGGCTTGGCTATTGCCGGACTTGGATTGGCACCGCAGGCTTTGATGTCGCTCTGCGCTTATTCTCTTCTCGGGTCGCTGTAAGCCCTAAGGCGTTTGTGAATTGCTATTTTGAAAACAGGATAGCCAGTCGAAGTAAAATAAACCCGGGATTAATCCCGGGTTTATTTTTTCTTGATATTGTTACGCCGCTAGCTGTTGTTGTCAGGAGCTACAGGTTTGCTTGCTTGTGCCTGCAGCTTCGCCGATGACGCTTGCGGCCCGGGTTTCCTGATAGAATTGGATAGTCGCAGGGTTGTAAGTAAAATGTGTGCGGCGTCTGTCTTCGCGGCGCTGGTTTGTCGGTCCCCAAATTTTCAGTTATCGCACATGATTCAAAAAGTCGAAAACTTCGTGATTGTTGGCCGTACCAGTGATGGTAAGACTTTTCGCCCCAGCGATTGGGCAGATCGTCTTTGCGGGATTATGTCTGCTTTCGGTTCGGATAACCGAAATCGAATGACTTATTCTCCCCATGTGCGGCCGGCCTGTAATCTGAGAGGGGACAAGACCGTTCTTGTGGATGCCCGTATCCATGACATTGAACCCCTTGCTTATAATTTCCTGAAAAACTTTGCCAAGGATAATGATCTGCAGATCGAAACTCTGCCTGATGATCATTTTGGTTAGATTGGAGATTGTTCGGCAGGCGTAAAAAAGAGGAGGAAATTTCCTCCTCTTTTTTTGTGCTCAAATAATGTTTCTGTAGTCTTTTAAGG
>JAVEXE010000109.1:0-7759 GCA_034004105.1 Azonexus sp.
TCGTCGTTCATCATCTCAAGCCTGCGATTGCAAAAAAACATCCATCCGGTTTTCCGCCACACTGAACCAGGCGTTCTGTGTCCTGCGGTACTTGTCGTAAGCGGCAAATATCTTTTTGAAAACCGGGTTCGCTTTTGCCTCATCGGCGTACAACTGCTGCGCCGCCTTGTAGGCCGCAGCAAGAATGGGCTGGGAAAATTCTTGTAGTTTTACGCCACTCTGCAGGAGTTTGGCCAGGGCGATCGGATTCTGGTGATCGTATCGCGCCATCATTGCAACGTTGGCTTCAAAAGCCGCCGCCTGAAAGGCTTCTTGATACTCACGCGGCAACTTGTCCCATTCCGCGTTATTGACAAAAAAATGGATCATCGGCCCCGGCTCCCACCAGCCGGGATAGTAATAGTTCTTGGCCACCTTGTAGAACCCCAGGCGCTCATCGTCGTACGGCCCGACCCATTCGGCAGCGTCAATCGTACCCCGCTCCAGCGCTGGATAGATGTCACCGCCCGCAATCTGCTGAGGCACCACGCCCAGTTGCGCAAACACATCTCCCCCCAGGCCAGCAATACGCATTTTGATCCCTTTGAGATCGTCGACCGTAGAAACGGTCTTGCGCCACCACCCCCCCATTTGCACGCCAGTATTTCCGCCCGCAAAGGAACGCACCTTGAAATTGCTGTAAAACTCGTCGAGCAACTCCTGACCACCGCCATAGTAAATCCAGGCATTCATTTGCCTGGCACTCAAGCCGAAAGGCATGGAAGTCCCGAAACCGAAGGTCCGATCCTTGCCAACATAGTAGTAGGAACACGTATGCGCCACCTCGACGGTACCTTGCTCCACGGCATCAAAGGCCTGCAAGCCGGGAACAATCTCTCCCCCTTGAAAGACCCGGATATCGAAACGCCCGCCAGTCATCGCCCTGACCCGGTCGGCAAGCACTTCAGCGCCCCCGAAAATCGTATCCAGGCTGCGTGGAAAACTTGAGGTCAAGCGCCAACGGACTGAGGGCAAGGCCCCGCGCACGGCCGGCGGCTTCTCTTCCGGCAGCGGCGCAGCCGGCGCCGGCGTCGTGATGACAGGTGCCGGGGGCTCATTTTTTCCGCAGGCGCTGAGCGAAGCAGCAGCACCTAGCGCAGCACAGCCAAGAAAGTCGCGACGTTGCATGATGTCTCCTCCCGTTGGCACGGGTTATTGATCGAATTTACAGGCAGCTATTTTTCCGCAAAGTGCTTGATTAAGCGAGTCTCATCAGACACCAGCGACGGTCATTCGATCAATCAAGATTGAACCCGTCTGCTTGCTGCCACGAATCTGAACATCTTTTCCGACCGCAACGATGCCGGCAAACATCTCCCGCAGATTCCCTGCGATGGTGATCTCTTCAACCGGATAGGCAATCTTGCCGTTCTCCACCCAGTAGCCCGCCGCACCTCGGGAGTAATCGCCAGTAACGTAGTTGATGCCATGCCCCAGCAACTCCGTGACCAGCAAGCCACGATCCATTCGCGCCAGCAGGCCGGCAAAATCCAGCTCACCCGGCTCGATGATCAGGTTATGACTGCCGCCGGCATTGGCCGTCGTCTGCATGCCCAGCTTACGGGCGGTATAAGTCGACAGGAAATACCGTTGCAGGATGCCATCAACCACCACGTTACTGTCACGTGTCGCCACCCCATCGCTATCAAAGGCAGCGCTTGCCAACCCGCAAGGCAGGTGAGGCCGCTCAACGATACGCACGAAATCCGGCATGATCTTTTTGCCCAGATGATTCAGCAGGAAAGAAGCCTTGCGATACAGCGCGCCACCGCTGGCGGCATGGACCAGGCTACCGAGCAAGCCACCGGCCAACGGTGCCTCGAAAAGGACAGGAAATTCCCCTGTTTTCAGCTTCCTGCCATCCAGCCGCGCAACGGCTCTTTCCGCCGCAATCTGCCCGACACGTTCGGCAGCATCCAGCCGAGTTGCATCACGGTGGGTTGTGTACCAGTCATCACGCTGCATCTGCTCGCGCTTGCCGGCAATGACCGACGTTGCAATGTAATGGCGCGAGGTAGGATAGCCTCCCATGAAACCCAGACTATTGGCCGAGACGAAATGCGCCTGCTGAGTGGATACCGTTGCACCTTCGGAGTTGTCGATCAAGGGACTGCTATCAAATGCTGCCTGCTCGGAACGACGCGCGGTTTCGATCGCTTCTTCCACGGTCAACGCCCAAGGATGATACAAATCCAGATCCGGGCAATCCTTCGCCATCAAGGCAGCTTCAGCCAGACCCGCACAAGGATCTTCGGCGGTGAAACGGGCAATGTTCAGCGCCGCCTCAACCGTTTCACGTAAGGCCCGGGCAGAAAAGTCTGAGGTACTGGCGTACCCCTTCCGCTGTCCAACATAAACGGTAATGCCAATGCCCTTGTCACGATTGAACTCAATGGTCTCCACCTCATCGCAGCGCACCGTCACCGACTGTCCGAAACCCTCCGAGACATCTGCCTCGCAAGCCGTCGCACCCAATGCGCGCGCATGTTTGAGAACATCCTCGGCGAGTTGCTGAAGCACTGGAAATTCATGGGAAAAAGCAGCGGTCTGTGACATGGAGACAAGGTCCTGACGAGCAAAAGTCGCTATCATAGCAGCCCAACTTTGCCGTACCGGATGCCCCATGCAAGAAGACGACTTCCCAGAAGATGCCAGCCGCCCCTCGAAAACCAAGCAAAAGGAAGCCATGCACGAGCTGCGCGACCTTGGCGCGGAGCTTGTCGAACTCCCTGTCAGCCAGCTGAAACGCCTGGACTTGCCGGAAAACCTGCTGATTGCGGTCAGGGAGTGCCAGAAAATCACCGCCCATGGCGCCAGGCGGCGGCAGTTGCAATACATCGGCAAGCTGATGCGAGGCGTCGAGGATGAACCCATCCGCGCGGGACTGGCCCGCTTACGAGGCGAATCCGCTGCCGAAGTTGCCCGCATTCACCGCCTCGAACGCTTCCGGACACGACTGATCGAAGACGAAACCACACTGACCGAAATCGCCAATCAGTGGCCGCAGGTCGATATCCAGCATTTGCGCCAGTTACGCCGAAATGCCCTCAAGGAACAGGAAAACAAGAAGCCACCCAAAAGCTATCGGGCCATTTTCCAGATATTGAAGGAACTCGACGGCCTGCCGGAGGCTGCCCAGAACGATGCCAGCGAAGGAGAACACGATGCATGAAACCCTGACGGTTGGCCTGGTCTCGATCAGCGACCGTGCCTCAACGGGAATTTATCAGGACCAGGGCATTCCCGCCTTGCTTGACTGGCTTGGCCTCGCGCTCACATCTCCCTGGCAGGCAGAAACACGTCTGATCGCCGATGACCAGGAAACCATTGAAAATACCCTGATCGACCTGGTCGACCGCAATCAATGCCACCTGGTCCTGACCACCGGCGGCACCGGACCCGCACCTCGCGACGTCACCCCCGAAGCGACACGCGCCGTCGCTGACAAGGAAATGCCCGGCTTTGGTGAAGAAATGCGGCGGATCAGCCTGAACTTTGTGCCAACCGCCATTCTGTCGCGTCAGATCGCCGTTATCCGAAAACAAGCGCTGATCATCAACCTGCCCGGACAGCCGAAATCCATCCGTGAAACCCTGGAAGGCGTGCGGGACGAAAACGGCACGGTTCGCCACCTCGGGATTTTCGCTGCCGTGCCTTATTGCATTGACTTGATCGGCGGTCCTTACGTGGAAACCAACGAGGCGGTCATCAAAGCCTTCCGACCCAAATCAGCGATTCGCAAAAACTGAAGCAGAGCGTCAGATTTCCGGCAGGGTCACAGAAACCACACGATAGCGGATCAACTCGTAGTCCACCGTCTGCTCGACCACCAGCAAAGGCTCAAGCAACACGGTCTGAGCTTCGAGTTGATACTCGAACATTGCGCGAGGATCAAAGCGCCCAGGCGGTTGGACAATCCGAACCTCACCCGGCCTGTCTCCCTCCGGCAGCAACAATACCGCAAAGGCAGGCATCGCACTCCCGATCTGTCTCTTCTGAGTCAGATCCACCACTCTGGCAGTACGCGCCAGGGTTTCAATCCCAATTCGCGTATCGGTTGGCGACTCGTGATGATAACGACGTACGCAGCCAAGCAACCAGTTGTCGCCTCCCTCAGGCTGCATTGCTAATAAGCACCCTACCTTCAGCCATTCTCCGGGAATATCCTGAAGTTGTGCGCCGAAGCCACCACGACTGACGTTCTCGACAACCCAACTCTCGGTCAACAGCGTTGCCGGCCGGCCATAAGGCGCATCGGCAAACGCAAGCGCAACACTGTCCAGACCATGAACCACCGACATGCGGTGCTTGACCCGATGACGCGCCAGCCGGCGCAAGGGAGGATTGGGCGAGAGATAGGTGCACAGATGACGTAAAACCGGAATGACTACCCGAGGTTGATAGTGTGCTCCGAGATTCAACTCCGCCGAAACAGGATCACCGCGCTCCAGACTTTGCAATAGCGCCACCATATCGGCATGGGCCTGACCCGGTTTGAAAAAGCGCTGCGAACTCCGCGGACGCGAGGGCATTTTGGCCAGACGCTGCGGCGCCATGCTTTGCGCCATATCAACCCAGTAAACACTGTCCTCTTCTGCCTCCAGCGAAAAATGAAAGCGTGGCAGGTAGTAGGCAATGAAATGTTCCGCAATTTCGATTTCGACCGGCAACAGGCTATCCATGGATGCCGCATGCAGGGCGACGGCCTTGTGGTATTCGCGCTCGGCAGAACTCATGCCGCCACTGACGAAAACCACTTTGCTGGCCACTTCGGCGTTTTCCGCCATCAGCATGACCCGCCCCATCTGCTCCCAAACCTCATCCGGACGCGTACCGTAATGGAATTGCTCCCATTTGACCAAGGAGCGCAAGGCAGCCACGAGACGCGCACTCAGTGCAGGCAGTTGATTACTGGCCACTTCAGCAGAAACGCCTTGCCGCAACATGCGCTTGAGCATCTTCTTGTACAAGCGGGAAACAAGGCGCCAGAAGCCCGCATTGATCGCCCACAAGCGCTTTTCTTCGGATTTCGAAAGGCGGTTGGCGTGCAGATATTCCAGTGCCAGACGCCGCAAATGCGGGGTTGCCGCATCCTCCAGCTGCCGGGCCGCATCAAACAAACGATGTTGCGGAACATCTCTGGCCTCAACCATAGATTCAAGCCACTCGCATATCTCTTCCAGCGCGGTAAAGGCGTTGTCCATGGGCAACTCGCCAATCACATGCTGCAAAGCTCGGGCATCAAGCAAGGGATGCTCTTCCTTTTTCTCGAACAATGCCACCAGCTTTCCCATTTTCTCAAGCATGCCGCTCTCCCCTGACCCTCTATCGCGCTATCGTCTACCCAGTTCAACGAAAACGCATTCTACCCCCTCGCCTATGGCAACTCCATAACACTGAGTCAAGAAAACTCACCGGCAGCGAAAATACCTCGCACTTTCACGCTAGAATGCCATTGTTTTTTGCTCTGATTTTCCTGACCATGCAGCAATATCTCGACCTGATGCACCACGTTCTGGAAAACGGCCAGGACAAGACCGACCGCACGGGAACCGGCACGCGATCGGTATTTGGCTGGCAAATGCGCTTCGATCTCGCCCAGGGATTCCCGGCCCTCACAACCAAGAAGCTGCACCTGAAATCGATCATCCACGAATTGCTCTGGTTCCTGCAAGGCGACACCAACATTGCCTACCTGCAAGCGAATGGCGTACGCATCTGGGACGAATGGGCCGACGAAGCCGGCGATCTGGGCCCGGTTTATGGCAAGCAATGGCGCCGCTGGGAATGTCCGGATGGTCGACTCGTCGATCAGATCAGCCAGCTGGTTCATGGCCTGAAACACAACCCGGACTCCCGCCGACACATCGTTTCTGCCTGGAACCCCGGTGATGTCGACCAGATGGCCCTGCCGCCCTGCCATTGCCTCTTCCAGTTCTACGTCGCCAACGGCAAGCTCTCCTGCCAGCTCTATCAACGGAGCGCCGACATTTTCCTGGGCGTCCCTTTCAACATCGCCTCGTACGCCTTGCTGACCATGATGCTGGCCCAGGTCTGTGGCTATCGGGCGGGCGAATTCATCCACACCTTTGGCGATGCGCACCTCTACAGCAATCATTTCGAACAGGCACGCCTGCAATTGAGCCGCGACCCAAGGCCATTACCCAGCATGTGGATCAATCCTGCGGTCAACGACATTTTCGCCTTCAAATTCGAAGATTTCCGCCTCGATGGCTACGACCCACACCCGCACATCGCCGCTCCTGTTGCCGTGTGACGGGACAAAACCGATGACACCGATGACAAACAGCACCGCCTGGCAAGCGCTGAAACAGCACTGCCAGAAAATCGCCCCTTTGCATCTGCGGGAGCTTTTGACCAGCGACCCAAAGCGTTTCGACCAGCTCAAGCTCCAACTGTCTTCCGGCAATGGCAATCTGCTACTCGACATCTCGAAACAGCGCCTCACCCCTGAAACACTCGTGCTCCTGCGCCAACTGGCCGAAGAACGCAACTGGACTGACTGGCGAGAGCGCTTCGAACGAGGCGAAACCATCAACCACACCGAGGGACGTGCCGTCGCGCATCATTGGCTGCGGGCAGGCGAATCCGCGCCCGTAGAAGTTCGTGACACGCTGGCACGGATCGCCAACTTCTGCGAGCGCGTCCATAGTGCTCAGTGGCGGGGATTTTCTGGCGAGCACATCACCGACGTCGTCAATCTGGGCATCGGCGGCTCGGATCTCGGCCCGCGCATGGCCGTTCAGGCACTGCAAGCCTTTCAGCACCCGGATCTGCGTGTCCATTTCGTCGCCAACCTCGACAGCGCCGACCTCGCCAGTACGCTTGCCGAACTCAACCCGCGTACCACACTCTTCATCGTCGCCAGCAAGACCTTCAGCACGCTGGAAACCCTGACCAACGCCCACACAGCCCGGCAGTGGTTACTTCACGCCGCAGCCGACGAAAATGCCATCGCCAAGCATTTCGTTGCCGCCTCCACCAATCTCGCCGCCACCCGTGAATTCGGCATCGCCGCCGAAAATGTGTTTCCCTTCAGCGACTGGGTCGGTGGACGGTTTTCGCTCTGGTCATCGATTGGGCTATCGATTGCATTGGCCGTGGGTTTTGATCATTTCAGCCAGTTACTGGCTGGTGCCCAAGCCATGGACATGCACTTCTTTACGGCCGACGCCGAGAACAACCTGCCCCTGACGCTGGCCCTGCTGACCCTCTGGAACCGCAACTTTCTCGATATCCGCAGCCACGGCATCTTTCCTTACAGCCACTCGCTGCGCCTCTTGCCTGCCCATTTGCAGCAACTCGAAATGGAAAGCAACGGCAAGCAAATTGATCGCGAGGGACTTGCGGTCAACTACCCAACCAACCCGATTTTGTGGGGCGAAGCCGGCACCAACGGGCAACACTCCTTCTTCCAGCTATTGCATCAGGGCGGCGAAACCGTCGCCAGCGACTTCATCGCCCTGGCCCAACCCGACCTGCCATTGCCAGGCCATCACACCGGCTTGCTGGCAAACTGCCTTGCCCAGTCAGCGGCACTGGCGCTGGGACAGACAACTGAAGAAACCCGCGCCGCTGGCGTCAGTGAAGCGCTCGTACCTTACCGGACCTTCCCCGGCAATCAACCCTCGACCACGATCCTCCTGCCCGCCCTCACGCCTTATTCGCTCGGTCAACTGATCGCGCTTTACGAGCACAA
>JAVEXE010000110.1:0-1577 GCA_034004105.1 Azonexus sp.
ATCGCCGCCCGTACAACGCGCCTGGTCGCCGCTTGGTTGTCCGCATGCAGTGACGCCTGCGCATCACCAGCGCGTCGCGGTGATGGGGGCATTGGACTTTGCCGGGCAGCGTCTGTATCACGCTCAACGAGAGCATGACTCTGCGCTGGATGAAGGAATTCAATACCTTCCTTTGCTACTCGCCGCCCTACAGTCCGGAATTGAACATGATCGAAATCCTTTGGAAGCAGGCCAAGTATCACTGGCGCGAGTTCGTTACTTGGTCGAAAGATTCCTTTCGATCCAAAGTCAGCGAATTGCTCGACGGTTTTGGCACTAAATTTCAAATTGATTTCACCTGATTACTTACCGATAAGCGAGCCACGAAAAACCAATACCTATGGCGATCAGTACAAGGTCTTGGCCTGTTAAAGGTTGCATGCGATACAAAAGCACCAACCAAATCAAGAATTCAAAGCAAACGGCAAGTATCAGGAATAGGCGTTGCCAAGTAATGTTGCCAGAATGCCGTTCACCAACACCCGCTATTTGCGCAACGGGTGCGATGCCGGAATCCGCTGATCCAGCGCCCGGTAACTGAACATCTCGGATTGGGTTACGTCGGCACTTCGCATGGAGTCTCTATCTTGTTAAATTCGAAGTGCAGTTATACCAAATAAATAAACCGAGTGGCGGGTATTTTCAACGCCCTGTTAAACCTCTTTCCGAAAATGAGTTTCGTGTAAGCTAGGATGACAGGCCGGCGGCTTGACATACTGTGTTACCAAGTCGCCGGGACAGGCAGTCGCAGCACTCCCAGAATGCACACACATTCACTTTTCGGGAGTCTCGCGATGTCATCCATTCGTTACGCCAAATCCCAGATTGCCATTCACTGGCTGGCAGCGGCATTGATCATCTTCCTGTTGGTCACGGGCAGTCTGGTGCTGGCCGATCTACCCAATACCGCCGAAAAAATCGGTAACCTGCGCATCCACATGATCCTCGGCGTCCTCGCCGGGATTCTGGTCATCGCCCGGGTCATCCTGCGCAAACGCCTGCCGGCGCTTCCGGCGGTGCGCGGGGAGATGTTCGCCCGGTTCGGGCACATGGCGCTCAACCTGATCATCCTGCTGCTGGTATTCAGCGGCGCCATGCTGATGCTGCAGAGCGGCGCGCTGGAAGCCTTGTTTGGTAGTGCGGCCTTGCCGGCTGACTTCAAGGAATTCACACCGCGCCGGATTCATGGCCTGGCCTCACGGGCTGCCATGGCCCTGATCGCCCTGCATGTTCTGGCCGCCCTTTACCATCAGTTCATCGTCAAGGACGGGTTGCTCGCCCGCATGGGGATCGGCTCGAACAAGATCGGGCGGCAGTGATGAAACTGCATCTCGACAAGCGATGGAAGATCGCCATCGGCATCCTGGTGTTGGCCGGGATGGGCCTTCTGATTCTGCGCAACAGCCCGCTGGCGCCGATGACGAAAGTGACGACGGCACCTGTGGAACGCGTCAGCTTGCAGGCTTCGCTGTTTGGCATCGGTATCGTCGAATCGCGCCGCAATGTCCTGATTGGCCCGACGACCGCCGGACGTGTCG
>JAVEXE010000110.1:1677-7566 GCA_034004105.1 Azonexus sp.
GTGCCGCCGGCTGCGCTGGTGCGTCAGGACGGCCGCAGCGGTGTTTTCCTGGCAATCGATGGCAAGGCGCAGTTCGTGCCGATCAGGGCCGGTTTGCGTGCGGCAAGCGGCGTCGAAGTGCTCGAAGGTTTGGGTGGCGGTGAGGCCGTCATCGTCACCCGTGCCCGCCCGCTTGTCGATGGCGACCGAGTCCGCGTGACGGATGCTGGGGGAGCGCAGTCGTGATCAATCTCGCTGCCCGGGATATCGGCCATCACCTCGGTCGCTTCATCTTCACCGGCATCGGCCTCGGGCTGTTGATCGGCGTCACCCTGACCATGGCCGGTGTCTATCGCGGCATGGTTGCCGACGGCCGCGCCGTGATTGCCGCCTCTGGCGCCGACATCTGGGTTGTGCAAAAGGATACGCTGGGTCCGTGGGCCGAGCCTTCGTCGATCCGTGACGATCTCTACCGCAGCCTGGCCGGGCTGAGTGGGGTCGCCGAGGCGGCCAACGTTGCTTACCTGACCATGCAGGTGCAGATCAATGGCAAGGATGTGCGCGTCATGCTGGCCGGCATCGAGCCGGGTGCGCTCGGCGAACCGGCGCAGGTGATCGCCGGGCGCCCGCTATTGCGCAGCCATTACGAAGCCGTCGCCGACGAGAAGGCCGGTCTGCTGGTTGGCGATGTCGTGCGCATCCGCCGTCACGAGTACACCGTGGTCGGGCTGGCTCGCCGAGCGACCTCGTCTTCCGGTGATCCGATGATCTACATTCCGCTCAAGGATGCCCAGGAAGTCCAGTTCCTCAAGGACAACGACAGCCTGATCGCCGAGCGGGCGCGCACGACGGCGAATCCGGCCATCAATCGCCCGGGGGTGCCGGGCCTGCTCGATGCCGTAGTGGCTACGCAAACCAGCAGCCGCAACGTCAATGCCGTGCTGCTGCGTCTGGCTCCGGGCTATCCCGCAGAAGAAGTCAAAGCCGAGATCGGCCGCTGGAAACATCTGACCGCCTGGACCCGCGCCGACATGGAAGAGATCCTGGTGGCCAAGCTGATTGCCACGTCCGCCAAGCAGATCGGCATGTTCCTGGTGATCCTGGCGATCGTCAGTGCGGCCATTGTTGCTTTCATCATTTACACCATGACCATCAACAAGCAGCGGGAAATCGCCGTGCTCAAGCTGATCGGCGTGCGTGACCGGAGCATTGCCACGATGATCCTCCAGCAGGCGCTCGCCTTGGGCCTTATCGGCTACATCGTCGGTCAGGTTTCGGCGACCTTGTGGGCGCCTTTTTTCCCCCGCCATGTCCTGCTTGAATCGGGTGATGCCGTGCGCGGCCTGGTCGTCACCCTGGTGGTTTGTGCCCTGGCCAGTGTCCTGGCGATTCGAGCGGCCCTGCGCATCGACCCGGCCGATGCCATAGGAGGTTGATCATGCAGAATCCATCCACCAACAAGGAAGTTGCCATCCGCCTGAGCGGCCTGACCAAGACCTACGGTCAGGGCGCGAATGCGGTGCATGCATTGCGCGGTGTCGACATGACCATTCATCGCGGCGAAGTCGTCGGTCTGGTTGGCCCCAGTGGCTCGGGCAAGAGCACCCTGCTCAAATGCCTGGGAGCCGTGATCGAACCGACCGGCGGTCACATCGAACTCGGTGGCGAGCGCATTTTTGACGAGCCGGCCGGTGGCTGGCAGATCGATGACTTGCGTGCACTGCGCCGTGACCGTATCGGTTTCATCTTCCAGGCCCCGTACCTGATTCCCTTTCTTGACGTGACCGACAACGTTGCCCTGCTACCCATGCTCGCCGGCACGCCAAACGAAGAAGCACGGCAGCGAGCCCGTGAGCTGATCGAAGCGCTCGACGTCGGCCATCGGGTCGGGGTCCGCGTTTCCATGCTCTCTGGTGGCGAGCAGCAGCGGGTGGCAATCGCCCGCTCCCTGGTCAATCACCCGCCAGTCATTCTTGCCGATGAACCCACCGCGCCGCTGGATTCGACCCGGGCGCTGGCAGTGATGCGGATACTCAATGACATGGCACAACGCTACGGGGCCGCCATCATCGTTGTCACCCACGACGAAAAGATCATTCCGACTTTCAAGCGCATTTATCACATCCGCGATGGCCGCACCGAAGAGGAAGCCGGTGAAGGCCGGGAAATCACATCATGACCCTACGCAAACTTGCTCTTTCACTTACCCTGCTGGGCAGTGTTTCGCTGACCCAGGCCGCTGACCTGCTTGAGGTTTACCGTGCGGCCCGCAACTACGATGCAGGCTATGCGGCGGCCAGTGCAGCGCGCGATGCCGAGCGCGAGAAAGCCCCGCAGGCACGGGCCGGCCTGCTGCCCAGCATTGGCCTGGCAGCCAGCACCACCCGCAACCGGGTGGAATCCACTCCGCGCGCCGGCGGGCTCGCCAGTGATGCTGAATACAACAGCAATGGCTGGACGATTTCCCTGAGCCAACCGCTGTTCCGCTGGCAAAACTGGCAGGGCTACCAGCAGGGCGAACTGCTGGTGGCGAACGCCGAGGCCAGGTTTGCGCAAGCCGGGCAGGAACTGCTGCTGCGTGTCACCCAGGCCTATTTCGATGTGCTGTTGGCGCAGGAAACCGTGGCCAGCGTTCAGGCGCTGAAGCTGGCCACGGTCGAACAACTGGCATCGGCCAGGCGCAATTTCGAGGTCGGCACTGCCACCATCACCGATACTCACGAGGCACAGGCGCGTCACGACCTGATCGTGGCCCAGGAAATCGCCGCCGCCAACGACCTGGCGGTCAGGCAGCAGTTTCTCCTTAGCTTGACGGGCGAAGCGTACTCACAACTCAATGGACTGAAGCAGGACGTCAACATCGGCCGTCCGATGCCCGATGACATGGCGCAATGGGCCAGTCTGGCCGAACGGGGAAACATCGGCGTACAAGTTGCCGAAACCGCAAGGGAGGTTGCCCGTCGCGAGGTGGAAAAGCAGAGCGCCGGGCACTATCCGACGGTGGATCTGGTGGCCAGCCATGGTCGAAGTGCCACGGGCTTCAGCCCGACATTACCGGGCGGCCTGGATAGCCATACCACGACCATCGGACTGCAGTTGAATTTGCCCATTTTTGCCGGCGGGTCTGTATCTTCAAAAAGCCGGGAGGCGGCCTTCCTGCACGAGAAATCCCGGGCAGAACTGGAGAACGCGCGCCGGCAGGCGGTGTTGGCGGCACGCCAGGCCTATCTCGCCTTCAGCAATGGCCAGGCTCAGATCAAGGCTTTCGAGGCCGGGGTCACTTCCTCGCAGTTGGCCCTGGATGCCAACAAGCTCGGCTACGAGGTCGGCATTCGCATCAACATGGATATTCTGAACGCTCAGAGCCAGCTATTTGATACCCGGGTCAAACTGGTCAAGGCACGCCTGGATACCATGCTATCGTTGCTCCGTCTGAAACAGGCGGCAGGGATTCTGGCAGAGGAAGACCTGGCGGCGATCAACACCCTCCTGAAACGATGATGACAGTACGTAGCGAGCACCTGCTGGTCGTCGATGACGACCGCGAAATCCGGCGTTTGCTGGATGAGTATCTTGAACAATCCGGCTACCGGATAAGCAGCGTTGCCGATGGCAAGACGATGCGCAAAGTACTGGAGAGTCACCGGATAGATCTGGTGATTCTCGACCTGATGCTGCCCGGTGAAGATGGTTTGAGCCTTTGTCGCGAACTGCGGACCCATTCGAACCTGCCAGTCCTGATGCTGACCGCCCGTGGTTCGGAAATCGATCGTATCATCGGCCTGGAAATGGGGGCCGACGATTATTTGAGCAAGCCATTCAATCCACGGGAACTACTGGCAAGGGTCAAGAGCATTCTCAGGCGGGCCAATTCGCTACCGCCGAATCTGGAAAGCATTGACGCGACAGCTTACCGTTTTGCCGGCTGGACCCTGGACGTTTCGGCTCGCAATGCCATTGCCCAAGACGGCCTCGTCGTCCCGTTGTCAGGAGCGGAGTTCCGGCTGCTGAGCGTTTTCCTCGAACACCCGCAACGTGTTCTATCGCGGGACCAGATTCTTGAACTGATCGCCGGGCGGGAATCCCAGCCATTCGAACGCAGCATCGATGTATTGATTGGCCGTTTGCGCAAGCGTTTGCAGGATGACGGCAAGGAACCCGCCTTGATCAAGACGGTGCGTGGCGAAGGCTATGTGCTGGCGACCCAGGTGGAGGCGCTCTGATGCGCTGGCTGCCACACTCTCTGTTTGGACGCCTGGTTCTCCTGATGACGGCGGGGCTCCTTTTTGCTCAACTCGCCGGAAGCGCCATTCATCTAAGGGAGCGACAACGTTCGCTTGGCGATGTCGTCAGTCTTGAACTTGTCCAGCGTTTTGCCGCCTTCCATCGGGCCATCGATGGGGAACCCACACTGGCCCGCCAGCGTCTGGCTAGTGACCTGTCGACTCCTCGGCTTGCCCTGACGGTCGAACCCGTGGCTCCGCAGGCAAGTCAGGTAGCAACGATGTTGACCGATTTCGTCCCGCGAATTCGGGAACAACTGGGCCCGGGCATTGAGGTAAGTGCGGTGACATTGCCAGGTTTTGGCAGCCTTGATTTCGATATGTATATGCAATTATCGGATGGCAGTTGGTTGCGGATTCACGGCAGTCTTCCCGACGATATTTTTGCCCGCCCATGGCATGTTCTCATAAACCTCGGCGTGATGCTGGCGGCAATCGTCATCCTTGTTGTCTTCGTGGCGCGCAGCACGGTTCGACCACTGACGCAACTTGCCGCCGCCGCAAACGGCCTGGCAGAAGATTTGAGGCACCCGCCCTTGCCAGAAGAAGGGCCGAGTGAGGTCAAGGAATCCGCCAGGGCATTCAACCTGATGCAGACCCGTATACGTTCAGATATCGAGGAGCGCGAGCGTTTTCTGGCAGCCGTCTCGCACGACCTGAAAACACCGGTTACCCGACTCAGGCTGCGGGCGGAAATGATGAGCGACCGTAATCTGCGTGAAGATATCCGCCGGGATGTCGATGAAATGCAGCAGTTGATCGACGATGCCCTGGATTTTCTGCGTGGCAAGGCGGTCGATGAAGCCATACAGCCGATTGACCTAGTGGCACTGGTGGAAAGTGTTGTCGACGACTTTGCGCATACCGGGCTCGTCTCGCTGCAGGCCCCCGAGCAGTTGCGCTTCAATGGGCGCCCCAGAGCACTGCAGCGGGCATTACGCAATCTTGTCGATAACGCCCTCAAATATGGTGGCGGTGCCCGCGTCGCTCTCGCCGCAGATTTCCAGGGCATCCTTCTGAGCGTGGAGGACGACGGGCCGGGTATTCCCGAGCACGAACTCGAATCTGCGTTCGAGCCGTTTTACCGTATTGAGGGATCGCGCTCACGGGAAACGGGCGGAACCGGCCTGGGGTTGGCTATCGTTCGTCAGGTGTTCCGGGGACATGGGGGTGATGTCGTGCTTTGTAATCTTCCTGAACAAGGGTTGCGGGTTGAAGTGAGAATTCCTGTTTGATACCAGGGGCGCACTCGTAATCCAGGGGCGACGGATCGTCTGATCTCTGACTTCGCTCATCTGCTATCCGCCACGCTGCAGCTGACTGAGTCTGGAAATCAGCTGAGAGAGAATGTCTTGTGTCTCCGCCCCCCTGTCATGTATTGCAGTCATGTTCGCCGCAAAATCTCCAATCAGATCCTGTATGAATGATTCCTGCCTTTCCGACAGACCAAGCCTGAAAAATGAATTGGCCAGGCTTTCCTGAAGATGCAGCATTAACTCGGCGCTATCGGCGCCATCCCGTTGGTGAGCGGAACGCACGACCCCAAGCGTTTCGGAGACGCTCTCAAGGGCAAGCATCAGTGCTGCCTGACTTTGACGATTCTGCTCATCGGTTTCAATCGCCTTAA
>JAVEXE010000111.1:0-3637 GCA_034004105.1 Azonexus sp.
GGATCGGGGGTATCAGGAGGTGGTCAATTTCGCTTTTGTCGAAACGGCTTGGGAAGCTGATTTTGCCGGTAAGACAGAAGAAAGTGACTTGATCCGCCTGGCTAACCCAATCGCCAGTCAGATGGCTGTGATGCGGTCGACCCTCATTGGCGGCCTGATTTCAAACTTGGTCACCAACCTCAAGCGTAAGCAAACCCGAGTGCGGCTGTTTGAAGTTGGCCGGACTTTTCATCGTGATACCGCTGCAGCGCCTGTTAGTGGCTATCGCCAGCCTTGGAAACTGGGTGGATTGGCGTTTGGTGGGGCTTTGCCGGATGGCTGGGCGAGTGCTGGGCGCAAAGTTGATTTTTATGATGTCAAAGGCGATATTGAAGCCTTGTTTGCCCCACAGACTTTACGTTTCGAAAAGCTGCTGCACCCGGCCTTCCATCCGGGGCGATCGGCCTTGGTTTTGTTGGCCGGTAAGCCTGTGGGCTGCATTGGCGAACTTCATCCGGAATGGGTGCAGAAATACGAGTTGACCGCAGCACCCGTGCTGTTTGAAATCGAGTTTGACGCACTCAAGGCACAAGCTATTCCAGCATATGCTGAAGTCTCAAGATTCCCGGCAGTGGTTCGCGATCTTGCGGTAATCGTTGATCAATCCCTTGCCTTGCAGTCAATTTTTGATGGGCTTCAAGCTGACTTGCCGGCCCTCGTGGTGGATCTGCAATTGTTCGATGTTTATGTCGGAAAGGGTGTTCCTGAAAACAAAAAAAGTCTTGCGTTACGGATAGTTATGCAAGATACTCAACGTACTTTGCAAGATTTGGAAGTTGATGCTGCTGTGCAGCATGTGATTGCCAGTCTGGAAAAGACTTTCGGCGCCCAACTGCGAGCCTGACGAGATACGTACATGACGATGACGCTGACCAAAGCTGAACTCGCTGATCTGCTTTTTGAGAAAGTGGGTCTGAACAAGCGCGAGGCCAAAGACATGGTCGAGGCCTTTTTTGATGAGATTCGTAATGCTCTTGAGACAGGAGATGCGGTGAAATTGTCTGGATTTGGCAATTTCCAATTACGCGACAAGCCGCAGCGCCCTGGTCGAAATCCCAAAACCGGTGAAGAAATTCCCATCACCGCGCGTCGGGTTGTGACCTTTCATGCCAGCCAAAAACTGAAAGCTGATGTCGAGCTAGCCTTCGATGGAATCACGGCCTAAATTGCCAGGTAGTGAAGAACTGCCACCAATCCCCGCCAAGCGTTATTTCACGATTGGCGAGGTGAGTGAGCTCTGCGGCGTCAAGCCGCATGTCCTGCGGTACTGGGAACAGGAGTTCAGTCAACTCAAGCCTGTCAAGCGGCGCGGTAACCGGCGCTACTATCAACACCACGAAGTGTTGCTGGTTCGGCGTATTCGTGAATTGCTTTATAGCCAGGGATTCACAATCAGTGGCGCGCGTAACCGCTTGGAAGAGGGGGGTGTGGCAGAAGATTTGCCTCACTCGACTGAGGTTTCCCTGGATGTTCAAGGCGGATCAGGGTTGCGTGAAGAGATTAAAGCAATTATCGAGATGTTGTCTGTTTGAATTTCAGAAAATGCAGTATAATGCTTGGCTTGTCGGGGCGTAGCGCAGCCTGGTAGCGCACTTGCATGGGGTGCAAGGGGTCGCGAGTTCGAATCCCGCCGCCCCGACCAAAATTTGATGAATTAAAAAAAGCTGGTCCAGTTGGGCTGGCTTTTTTTATGCCTGCAATCCTCGGGTGGGCAAACTTTCATCGGTTCAATGAGCGCCAAGATGGCCTTTGGGGTCTTTAATAGCTGACAAAAATAGTCGGGTATTTTACAATGCACTCGTTTCGATCAGGAGATGGCACTTCATGTTCCGGTACTTGCGTGAGGATATTCGTGCGGTTTTTGACCGCGATCCAGCGGCTCGTTCATTCTGGGAAGTGCTCACCTGTTATCCCGGTATTCATGCCTTGATTTTTCATCGCGTTGCCCATGCGTTGTGGCAACGTCGTTTGCGTTGGTTGGCGCGTTTTACGGCGCACGTTTCGCGTTTTCTCACAGGCATCGAAATTCATCCCGGAGCCAAAATCGGACGTCGTTTCTTCATTGATCATGGCATGGGGGTGGTCATTGGTGAGACTGCTGATATCGGTGATGACGTAACGCTCTATCATGGCGTGACTTTGGGGGGAACCTCCTGGAATCAGGGCAAGCGCCACCCGACCCTGGGTAATGGTGTGGTGGTGGGCGCGGGTGCCAAGGTGCTTGGTCCGATAGTTATTGCCGATGGTGCCAAGGTTGGATCGAATGCGGTGGTGACCAAGCCGGTGCCAAGTGGCGCGACAGCAGTTGGAAATCCTGCGCGGATCATTGATGCGCAAAGTCGTGAGCGGCAGGCGCAAGCGGAAAAATTAGGCTTTTCTGCCTATGCCGTTGCGCGGGATCAGGATGATCCGTTAGCCAAAGCCATACACGGCTTGTTGGATCATGCGGCTGAGACAGATCGACGCCTAGGCATGTTATTGAAGGAACTGGAAGAACAGGGCCTTCGTTGTGATGAAAAGGTGGAAGCCCGAGACAATTTCGATCCCAAATACCTGAGTAAAATAGTTGACTAATTTTGTCTGCCTTGTGTATAGTTGACTTAAATGCTTGGTTATTATCTGGAGGCGAATGATGCGCTTGACCACCAAAGGACGTTTTGCGGTAACGGCAATGATGGATCTCGCTTTGCGTGGCGAAGATGGTCCGGTGGCGCTGGCTGGCGTTGCTGAGCGGCAGAGTATTTCCTTGTCTTATCTTGAGCAATTATTCGGTCGTTTGCGTCGTTATAAATTAGTGGATTCTGTCCGTGGTCCTGGCGGCGGCTACTGCATTGCGCGTCCGCTATCACAGGTTACGGTGGCAGACATCATTCGTGCTGTCGATGAGCACCTTGACGCAACGCAATGTGGTGGTCAGGAAAATTGCCAAGATGAGCACCGCTGCATGACCCACGACCTCTGGTCGACGCTGAATACCAAGATGTTCGAATATCTCGCGTCTGTGACGCTGGCTGAGTTGGTGAGTCGTGAAAAAGCCAAGGCGGCCGCACGGGGCGAGTCGATCATCACTGATCAGCGACCGTTGGGACCTCATCCTCGTCGTGTTGCTCGCGAGAAGCTCGCTGTTGCTGCCTGATCCGATCATGTTTTCGCCGGTCTATCTCGACTGCAACGCAACAACGCCGCTGGAGCCGGCGGTTCTGGCGGCTATGCTGCCTTGGTTCGAGCGTTTGTGTGGCAATCCGTCGAGCAGGCATGAATATGGTCGCCAGGCACGGCTGGCTATTGACGAGGCGCGACAGCGTGTTGCCTATGCGGTAGGCGCGCATCCGACCGAAGTGATTTTCTGTAGTGGTGGCAGTGAGGCCAACAATCTTTTTATCAAAGGCGCTGCAGCAGCCATGCCGCCGGCTTTGATCGGTGTCAGTGCAATTGAGCATCCCTGTGTGCTCAAGCCAGCGCGTCAACTGATGCGCCTCGGTTGGGCGGTGGAAGAGATCCCGGTCAACGCAGCAGGACAGGTAAAAATCGAAGCCTTTGAGGGACTTCTGGCACGCCGCCCGGCGTTGCTGTCTGTCATGATGGCCAATAACGAAAG
>JAVEXE010000111.1:3737-7555 GCA_034004105.1 Azonexus sp.
CCGTCTGAATAACCCGGCCTGACTAGTGAGAATGACGATGAAACTCCCCATCTACCTGGATTATTCGGCAACCACCCCGGTCGACCCTCGGGTGGCGGAAAAAATGATTCCCTATCTGTGCGAAAACTTCGGGAATCCTGCATCGCGCTCGCACAGCTACGGTTGGAAAGCTGAAGCTGCTGTCGAGGAAGCGCGTGAACAAGTCGCGGCACTGGTCGGTGCTGATCCCAAGGAAATCGTCTGGACTTCCGGGGCGACAGAATCGAATAACCTGGCCATCAAGGGCGCTGCGAATTTTTACGCAGGCACCAAGGGCAAGCACATCATCACGGTCAAAACCGAACACAAGGCGGTGCTCGATACGGTGCGTGAAATGGAGCGTCAGGGCTTTGAAGCCACATACCTTGATGTCAAGGAAGATGGCCTCATCGACCTCGATGTGTTCAAGGCTGCGATTCGCCCGGATACCGTGTTGGCATCGGTGATGTTCGTCAATAACGAAGTCGGTGTGATTCAGCCGATTGCCGAACTCGGCGAAATCTGCCGCGAGAAGGGCATTATCTTCCACGTCGATGCGGCGCAGGCGACCGGCAAGGTCGATATCGACCTGAGCAAGCTCAAGGTCGACCTGATGAGTTTTTCTGCGCACAAGACCTATGGTCCGAAAGGTATTGGGGCTTTGTACGTTCGTCGCAAGCCACGTATCCGTCTTGAGGCGCAAATGCATGGTGGCGGTCACGAGCGCGGCTTTCGTTCCGGTACTTTGGCGACACATCAGATTGTCGGTATGGGTGAAGCCTTCCGGATTGCACGTGAGGAAATGCAGGAAGAAAACAAACGAATCAAGGCATTAAGCGACAGACTTCTGAAAGGACTTCAAGATATCGAAGCGACTTTCGTCAATGGAGACCTGACTCAGCGCATTCCACATAATCTGAATATCAGCTTTGCCTACGTTGAAGGCGAATCCATGATCATGGCAATCAAGGATCTGGCCGTATCTTCCGGTTCGGCCTGTACATCGGCGAGTCTTGAGCCATCGTATGTGTTGCGGGCGTTGGGGCGCGATGATGAGTTGGCGCACAGCTCAATCCGCTTTTCCATCGGACGCTTTACGACGGAAGAGGAGATCGACTACGCCATTAACTTGCTACACGCAAAAATCCAGAAGTTGCGTGATTTGTCGCCGCTTTGGGATATGTACAAGGAAGGTATTGATCTAAGCACCGTCCAATGGGCCGCCCACTAAACGAACGAATCAACGGAGAAATAACATGAGCTATAGCGTCAAAGTGATTGATCACTACGAAAACCCCCGTAATGTCGGCACCTTCGGTAAAGAAGATGAAGGTGTTGGTACTGGTATGGTTGGGGCACCAGCCTGCGGTGATGTCATGAAGCTGCAGATCAAGGTCAATAAGTCGGGCGTTATTGAAGATGCCAAGTTCAAGACTTATGGTTGTGGCTCTGCCATTGCATCGTCTTCGCTAGTGACCGAGTGGGTTAAAGGCAAGACGGTCGATCAGGCACTGGAGATCAAAAATACCGAGATTGCCGAAGAACTCGCCTTGCCACCGGTTAAAATCCACTGTTCGATTCTGGCCGAAGACGCCATCAAGGCGGCTGTTGCCGATTACAAGAAGAAACACGGAGAATGACCATGGGTGTGACCTTGAGCGACACGGCGGCAAAACACGTCGCCAATTTCCTGGCCAAACGCGGCAAAGGCATTGGCCTGCGCCTCGGCGTTCGCACTTCCGGATGTTCCGGCATGGCTTACAAGCTGGAGTTTGTCGACGAGGTGAATGAAGACGACCTGATTTTTGAGACTGCCGGTGTCAAGGTAGTGGTTGACGCCAAAAGCATGCCTTATCTTGAAGGCATGGAACTTGACTTTGCTCGGGAGGGGCTGAACGAGGGCTTTAAGTTCAATAATCCCAATGTCAAGGACCAGTGTGGTTGCGGCGAGTCGTTCAACGTCTGATGGATCTGAGTGCTGATTTCTTCTCGCTGTTTGAACTGCCGCGCGGCTTTGCCCTGAACCTGTCTGAACTCGATTCAAGGTATCGAGACGTTCAGGCTCAGGTTCATCCGGATCGTTTTGCCCATGCTTCGGAAAGCGATCGTCGTTTATCGATGCAGTGGGCAACGCGGGCCAACGAGGCTTATCTGACGCTGAAGAAGCCGCTGGAGCGGGCGAAATATCTGCTCGAACTGGCGGGTCACGATCTGCAAGCCGAGAACAATACGGCAATGCCGGCAGATTTTCTGATGGAGCAGATGGAGTGGCGCGAGGCAGTCATGGAAGCGCGGGCGGGCGGTGACCATCACGAACTGGAGCACCTGTACCAGCGGTTGCGCAGCGACATGGATCAACGCTACGAAGAAATCGGCGAATTACTGGATCAGACGCACGACTACCCCTTGGCCACTGATCGGGTGCGCCGCTTGATGTTTCTGGAAAAATTGCTGTACGAAATCGACGACGCGCTGGCGTCGCTGGAAGAATAAAAATGGCCCTGTTTCAAATTGCCGAACCTGGCGAATCTGCTGCGCCGCACGAGCACAAGCTGGCAGTCGGGATTGATCTTGGTACCACCAACTCGCTGGTTGCTACGGTACGCAGTGGCATTGCCATTTGTCTGAGTGACGACAACGGCCGCACATTGCTTCCGTCCGTAGTTCATTACAACGCAGATGGAACGACCGAAGTGGGTCATGAAGCCCAGCGAAATCAGGCGGTCGACCCGAAAAACACCATTGTTTCGGTCAAGCGTTTCATGGGCCGGGGCAGGCAGGATATTGCTCACGTCGAGTCGATGCCTTATGACTTCGTCGAGGCACCTGGCATGGTCAAGCTGAAAACCCAGGCGGGCATTAAAAGCCCGGTCGAGATTTCGTCCGAGATCCTCAAAACACTGAAGGATCGCGCAGAATCTGCGCTTGGCGGGGAGTTGCTGGGTGCCGTGATTACGGTTCCAGCGTATTTCGATGATGCGCAGCGTCAGGCGACCAAGGATGCCGCACGTCTGGCCGGGCTCAACGTTCTGCGTTTGCTCAATGAGCCGACTGCTGCGGCCATTGCCTATGGGCTGGATAACGCGGCAGAAGGGGTTTACGCCGTCTATGATCTTGGCGGTGGTACTTTTGATATTTCGATTCTCAAACTGACCAAGGGTGTGTTTGAAGTCATGTCCACGGGTGGCGATTCAGCGCTGGGTGGCGACGATTTTGATCACCGGATTTTCTGCTGGGTGATCGAAACGGGCAAGTTGCAGCCCCTGACGGCTCAGGATGCACGGCTGTTGATGATGCGTTGCCGCGAGGCCAAGGAGTTTCTGACACAAAACCCCGAAGCGCCGATCACCGCGCGTCTTTCCTCGGGAGAGATGGTTGACCTCAAGCTGGATGTCGCAACTTTTGGCGATATTACCCGGACGCTGGTTTCGAAAACCTTGCAACCTGTTAAAAAAGCTTTGCGTGATGCCGGCCTGCGTGCTGACGAAATCAAAGGCGTGGTCATGGTTGGCGGCGCGACGCGAATGCCACAGATCCAGAAGGCGGTCGGCGACTTTTTCCGCCAGGAGCCCTTGACCAATCTCGATCCCGACAAAGTCGTTGCGCTTGGTGCAGCCACCCAGGCCAATTTGTTGGCGGGCAACAAGACCGGCAAGGACGACTGGCTGTTACTCGATGTCATTCCGCTCTCGCTTGGTCTGGAAACCATGGGCGGTCTGACCGAGAAGGTCATCCCGCGAAATTCGACGATTCCTACGGCACGCGCTCAGGAATTCACCACCTTCAAGGACGGCCAGACG
>JAVEXE010000112.1:0-7254 GCA_034004105.1 Azonexus sp.
CGAAGCTGAGAAGTTTTGCAGGTTCCGGGTGCTGAAGTTCGATAGCGATCTGCAGGCAAGCTGACTCTCCGCTTTGTGGCGTTTCCGCAAGCAACTGCAGAAGGCGGGCAGTGACCGGATTGACTTCGCTGAAGCGGACCGTATCGTCATCGGTGTCCCGATGAACGATGAGGTGCGTGGTAAGGGGTTTGCGGGGCTTCCAGTCCGGGCCGATGCGCTGAACCGGCCAGACGTAGGCGAGATTGAACAGTACTGGGTTGAGGACTATTGTGCCATGGCGCAGGTCACCCGCTGCATCGTACGGTGGAATGCTGGCGTCCGCGATGTCAGCGGCCAGTTCGACCCATTCGTAATGCGCCAGTTCGGGCAGCCAGCGCGGCAGGCGCAGGCCGGGGGTTTCGGTCAGGAAGCGCACGAACTCGCGCGGGATTTCGCGGAACCAGGGCGTCCGTAATGGCCAGTCACGCAGGAAGCGGCGGCCCAGACGCTGCCAACGCTCTTCGCCTAGAACAGCGCGACAGACCGGAAAGGCACTGTCGACGAAGCCTTGCAGATTATTGCTGACCAGTTCCCGGTAAACCGCCATTCGGCGTGCGGGTACACCGCTTGGGCGAGCCGCGTGCTGCGGGTCGCGCAGGTGCTGAGCAAAAGCATGCTGGAAGGTCTGGAATTCCATATTCAGGCCGCCTTGCGCTGGCTCGCCGCGGCTTGCAGCCGGGCGATGGTTTCGACTTCTGCGGTCAACGCCGCGAGATCGGGAAAATTGAAGTCACGTTCGAGGCAGGTCGGTACCTCGCCGCCGATGTGTGCATACGCGTCGGCGAGCAGGGACCACACCGGGTCGATGACCGGTGCGCCGTGGGTGTCGATGATCAGCCCATCCGGTTCGACGTAGTGGCCGGCGACATGGATGTAGCAGGTACGGTCCAGCGGCAGTGCGGCAAGGAATTCGTGCGCGTCGAAGCCGAAATTACAGCTATTGACGTAGATGTTGTTCACGTCGAGGTGCAGCAAACAATCGGCGGCTTCGACCACGGCGGTGATGAATTCGGCTTCGCTCATTTCGGCACCGGGCGGAGCGACGTAGGTCGAGGCGTTCTCGATGCCGATGCGCCGGCCGAGGATGTCATGCACCCGCTGGATGCGCTCGGCGGTCCAGCGAACCGCTGCTTCTGTCTGCGGAATCGGCAGCAGGTCGTAGAGTTGTCGGTCGTCGGCGCACCAAGAGAGGTGTTCGGTGTACAGCGTCATCCCGTGTTCGCGCATGAAATCGCGGGTGCGGTATACCAATGCTTCGTCGAGCGGCCCCGGACCCCCCAGCGACAGCGACAAGCCGTGGCAGACGAAGGGGTAGCGCTCGGTGAATTCGCGCAACTGTCGCGCCGAGCGGCCGCCCATGCCGGCCCAGTTTTCCGGGGCCAGTTCAAAGAAATCGATGGCTGCAGGGACGCCGGCCTGCAGCGGGGCGATCAGTTCGCGCCGGAAACCAAGGCCGGCACCCTGCGGCGAACGAGCATTCATCAGGCTTCCCCACGTGCCGGGTAGTCTTTCGCCACGACAAAGTCGATGGCACCGAGCATGTCCTTGAAATGCGGCCGGGCGAAGGGCATGGTCTGGACATTGGCCCAGTAAAGGCTGAGATCAGGGCGGATCAGGAAAACGCCAGGTTCGGAAAAGCGCGTCGGCTCCTCAACACCGGTAGACGTCAGGCCGCGGCTGGTCGAGATGTACAGGCCCCAGGCGCGGGCGTCGGCTTCAGTCAAGCCGTAGCCGAGGTCGAGGCGGTCCAGCGACCATTCGTCGGCAGCACGACGGGCGCGTTCTTCGGTGTCCGACGAAAGCACCTTGACGAGCACGCCACGGGCGGTGAAATCGTCGTACAGGCGGTTGAGTTCGCTCAAATAGGTACGGCACAGCGGGCAGTGGTAGCCGCGGTAGAAAACCAGCAGCGTGAAGGTCGGGGCCTCGCTGGCGGTGAGCTTCAGGCGCTTGCCGGAAATTTGCGGTACATCAAGTGCTGGTACTGGCTGGCGGGGAATCAGAGATTGCGGCATGGCGGGGTTCCTTGAAAATGGGCCGGCGCACACCGCCGGCCCCAAAAGCCAGGGGCTTACTTGGCAGCGCCACACTTCCCTTCGCCGCACTTGCCATCTTTTTTCTTGTCAGCGGCCTTCTTGTCGCCACCGCACTTGCCTTCGCCACATTTGCCGTCCTTCTTTTTCTCGGCCGACTTCTTCTCGGCACCACACTTGCCTTCACCGCATTTACCTTCCTTGCCCTTGGTGTCGGCCTGGGCGAGTTGGTAGCCTGCCGAAAGCTGCTTGGCGGCAAATGGGTTGTCGGCCGCATTGGCCACTGGCGTCAGGGCGACGGCTGCGAAGGTGGAAGCGATAGCCAGCGAGGTCAGGGATTGCTTTTTCATGATTTTCTCCGTTGAGGTGGGGGTGATGGCAGAAAGCCTGCCTGTTGCTTTGTCGGGGAAGGGGGCAAGTTTCTTACAGAAAATTTCAGAATCCAGACACACATAATTACCGGGAGTAAGATTACGAGAAAAGCACTTGCATGCGCTCAACCCTAATGAAAAAGTCTTGACACAATGACTTCCTCTGGCATCTCACCCAAAAATGGAACCCAGACGCGCAAGCATTCATGGCTGGTGCATTACCTGGTCATTAGTGTCTTGGTATCGATCTTCTTGGCGATCTTCCTGAAAGTCACCCACGACAGTCGTGAGAACGTGCTTGAGGGCAGTTCGCTTAATGAGGCTACGATTCTCGCCACACAGATCGATTCCGCTTTACGACGCATCGACGCCACCATCAACCTGATTGCGGACAAACTTGTACACAGTGCACCGAATCGTCAATGGCAAGCGTGGACCGAAGAGCGGCTGAACATGATGCGGGGCGACTTTCCCGAA
Source organism: Azonexus sp. (assembly GCA_034004105.1). Taxonomy (GTDB): domain Bacteria; phylum Pseudomonadota; class Gammaproteobacteria; order Burkholderiales; family Rhodocyclaceae; genus Azonexus. The sequence goes on from JAVEXE010000112.1 coordinate 2,921, forward strand.
CTTCATTTTTATCTGATTGTTGGCAAGGATGGCGAAGTGCTCGCCAGCAGCAAGCATGATTTGGAGAACTATCGTGTTGCCGAGAGCGATTACTTCAATCAACTCAAATCCGCGCCCGATAGACAGGTCCGTTATTCGGAGTCATTGAAGCTGAAAGCTTCGGAAAAACCTTTCCTTGCGATCTACCGCGCCATTATCAGTCCTCAGGGGGAATTTCAGGGTGCCGTGGTTGCTGCCTTCAATCTGGAATACTTCGCACAGCTTTTTTCCGAGCTGGATGTTGGTGAACAAGGTATGGTTTCGGTTCGGCGCAGTGATGACTCGCGACTGGTGGTGCGCTGGCCTGTCGTCGAAGACGAGATCAATCACCCGGCTTCCAAAACTCCCCCTTACCTGAAGATTCAAGCGGGAATTGATAAGGGGGTCATCCGTTATATTGGCAAAACGGATGACGTAGACCGCATCTTTGCCTTTCACAAGACCGAGCGTGGGCCCTTCTTCGTCTTGGTCGGGCGTGCTGTTGAAGAGGGTTTTGCCCAGTGGCGCAAGACGGCTTTCATCGCTACATTGCTGACAGTCGCCATTCTGGCTTACCTCGGTTACGCGCTTTACCGCATGAGGCGAACAGAAGAGGTGCTGCGTATCAGTGAGAAGCGTCTCGAAATGGCGTCGGAAGTCGCGCGCCAAGCCTGGTTTGAGCTGAACCCGCAAACTGGGGAAATCCTGGTGAGTCACCTGTATTCCAGAATGCTCGGCTATCAACCCGATGAATTTCAAAGCAATATGCAGAGTTGGCTTGAGCACGTTCATCCAGACGACCGTCCCGCGATTGATATGGCGTATCGTAAGGCCATGGAGACGGGTGAAACCGTGGAAATGACCTACCGGCGTTCCACGAAAAACGGCGAGTGGATCTGGATCGATTCTGTGGGACAGGTCGTCGAACGTGACAGCAAAGGGAGGCCCGTACGGCTGGTCGGCATCCACATGGACATTACCGAACGCCGCAAGGCCGAGCAGACGCTCGCGAATGAAAGAGCAATGTTGCGGACCCTGATCGATACGGCACCGATCCGGATCTTCTGGAAAAACCGGGCGTGTCGCTATCTGGGCTGTAACCCAGCGTTTGCGCGTGATGCGGGCAAGCAGAGTCCAGCGGAACTGATTGATCAGGATGACTACGCCATGGGCTGGGCCGCGCAAGCTGACCTGTACCGTTCCGATGATGAAAATGTGATGCGTACCGGGCAGGCACGGCTCAATTTCGAAGAGCCGCAATCGACACCGGATGGAAAGATCATTTGGCTCAGTACTTCCAAGGTTCCCTTGCGTGATGCAGAAGGAAACGTGATTGGTGTGCTGGGTCTCTACGATGACATTACCGTTCGCAAGGAAGCGCAGGCCGAACTTGAACAGCACCGCAACCATCTTGAGAAAATGGTCGAGGAGCGCACTCTGACCTTGGCCAAGGTCACCGAACGTCTGTCGACGACGCAGTTTGCCATTGATCAGGTTGGAATCGGCATTGCCTGGAACGATTGTCAGAGTGGCCGCTTTCTCTACGCCAACGCCGAGGCTTGCCGTCAACTGGGTTACTCCGCCGAGGCGTTACTGGAGCGTACGGTCAGCGACATCAACCCGAATTTTCCAGTGCAAGCTGTACAAGATCTTGCTGCCCGTCTGCGGATATCGCACGAGCCCATGCAGATCGAGACCGAGCATCGTCGCCTTGACGGTAGCTCCTATCCTGTCGAGGTCAGGGTTTATCTACATCAACTGGGGAACGAGGAATTTTTCATCGTTTTCTGGCAGGACGTCAGCACCCGTAAGGAGACGGAAATACGGCTGCTCGCCGCCCGGGAGGCTGCCGAAACAGCCAATATTGCCAAGAGCGCCTTCTTGGCCAACATGAGTCATGAAATCCGCACGCCGCTCAATGCCATAACTGGCATGGCCCATATCCTGCGTCGTACCGGTCTGACCCTGCAGCAAACCGATAAGCTTGAAAAAATCGAAAACGCTAGCAAGCACCTGCTCAAGATCATCAACGATATTCTCGATCTATCCAAGATCGAAGCCGGGAAATTTACGCTGGAAGATATTCCGGTGCACGTCGAAGCCATGCTTGGCGACATCGCTGCGATGCTCAGCCAAAAGGTGAGGGAAAAGGGCTTGCGTCTCAAAATTGAGAGTATCTGCTTGCCCTATGGTCTCCATGGTGATCCCACTCGGTTACAACAGGCATTACTCAACTATGTCGCCAATGCCATCAAATTCACTGAACGTGGTCACATCATCCTGCGTGTGAAGCAAGAGGCCGAAACCGACAACACAGCAACCCTGCGTTTTGAAGTCGAGGATACGGGTATCGGCATGACTCCCGAGACCTTGCCCAAACTGTTCAGTGCCTTCGAGCAGGCCGACAATTCGACTACCCGCCAGTACGGTGGCACCGGCCTGGGCTTGGCCATTACCAAGAAAATCGCTGAGGTCATGGGCGGTACTGCCGGTGTGACCAGTACCGAGGGGGAAGGTAGTACTTTCTGGTTCACCGCTGTCCTCCGAAAAACGCATGAGACGGTTCAAGAAATCGCCCATGCAGGGATGGAATCTCCAGAGCAGGCGATCCTGGACAACCATGCTGGTACGCGCGTCCTGCTGGTCGAAGATGAGCCGATTAATCGGGAAATCGCCCAGATGCTACTGGAAGATGTCGGCCTTCAGGTCGATCTGGCTGAGGATGGTCAACAGGCGGTGGAGAAAGCCCGGTCAGGCTGCTACGCCATTATCCTGATGGACATGCAGATGCCGGTGCTCGACGGCCTTGATGCAACGCGGCAGATTCGCCAATTACCAGGCTGCGCGACAACCCCTGTCCTGGCGATGACAGCAAACGCATTCGCCGAAAACAAGGATCAGTGTTTCGCGGCAGGGATGGATGATTTCATTGCCAAGCCGGTCATACCCAATGTGCTTTACGCAACCTTACTGTACTGGTTGAGGAAAAATACCTTCGTTTGAGCAGATAAGCCCTGCTGAATCGGTCGACCGAAAAAACTGGTGGCCAGCTTGCCGCCACGACAAACAAGGTCTCAAGGTTTTTCGCCTTGCTCGTACGACGAGAGGCTGATCCCGGCATGCAGTAGTGCTTCGCGAACTGCCTTGATTTCCTGGCGGCTGCAAGTATTGCTGTTGTGCGGGTGATGCAGGATGGATTCGTGGCCGTTGAGGATTATCTTGAAGCGAGCACCGTGGCTGGGCTGGATGGTTGCGCCGAGATGATTGAGCAGGGACTCGATCTCGCGCCAGTGAATGTTCGCGGGTAGCGGGTCCTGAAAAATGCTGCGCAGCAAATGCGCGTGCTTGTGACTCATGATGTGCTCCTGTAATCAGGAAGCCATCATTCTATGCTTTTTGCGGTCAACGGTCAGGAAACAACAATTTTCAGCAGGGCCAGCATCAGCAGCGTATAGCCGGCAGCGATCAGGTCGTCGGCCATGACGCCGAAGCCATTTTTGACGTGGTCGTCAAAATAGCGGGCGGGCTGCGGTTTGGTGATGTCGAAAAAACGGAAAAGGATAAACGCCGTCAGTTGCCACAGCCAGCCCGGTGGGGTCATCAGCAGGACGAGCCAGAAGGGGACGATTTCGTCCCAGACGATGCTGCCGTGATCCGGGTCGCCGAGCGCCTTGCCGGCTTGGTCGATGAACCAGATACCGCCCAGATAGCCCGCAGCGAACAGGAACAGCAAGGCACCATCGGTGAAATAGGGCTGGAAGAGAACGAAACTGGCCCAGGCGAACAGGGTGCCGAATGTGCCGGGTGCCCAAGGTGCCAAGCCACTGCCGCAGCCACAGGCGAAGAAGTGTGCCGGATGGGCAAACAGGAAGCGCAGGCTAGGCGGTTTGGTGGCCAAAGTGATCGTAGCCCTTGCGTGAAAATTCGACCGGCTTGCCGTCCGGGTCATACACCGTGACGCTGGCGACCTCGCTTGTGGCATCGCTTTGCATTTCACCGATGCACCATAAGGGCAGTTCCAGTCGTGCGGCGATGGCAGCAATCGCGTTGTGTTGACGATGGGGGGCCGTAAAGATCAATTCGTAATCGTCGCCGCCGGCAAGTTGGCATTCGAGGGCCGTACGGCGCAGACTGGCATCGTATTGCGCGCCACTGCCTGCCAGATCGCGAAGTTGCGGAAGTTGTACGAGATGCAATGCGGCAGCACAGCGGGAGCGTTCGCAGATGTGACCGAGATCAGCGAGCAGTCCATCCGAGATGTCGATGGCAGCATTGGCGATGCCGACCAGCGCTTGCCCGAGGGCGATGCGGGGGCG
>JAVEXE010000113.1:0-7248 GCA_034004105.1 Azonexus sp.
TTTCTGATTTCTTTATGGGTCTATCCACCCGCTGCAAAGTCAGATAACCAGAGCCATAAAGAAAAAAGCCCTATCCGGCGGACAGGGCTTGGTGTTTGTCGCCGGGCTGAATTATTCAGCAGCCGGAACGATGGTCACCGTGCGGCGCTTCTTTTCACCCTTGATGGCGAACTGAACGACGCCGTCTTTCAGTGCAAACAAGGTGTGATCCTTGCCGCAGCCGACGTTTTCGCCCGGGTGGAATTCGGTACCGCGCTGGCGAACGATGATGTTGCCAGCGAGAACGAATTGACCGCCGTAGCGCTTGACGCCGAGTCGTTGTGCCTGTGAGTCGCGGCCGTTACGCGAACTGCCGCCTGCCTTTTTGTGTGCCATTTGCTAGCTCCTTCTGTGAACTCAGGCAGCGATCGTGTCGATGCGCAGTTCGGTATAGTTCTGACGATGGCCTTGACGCTTCTGGTAATGCTTGCGACGACGCATCTTGAAAATCTTGACCTTGTCGTGACGGCCGTGGGAAACCACGGTGCACTTGACAGTGGCGCCAGCAACGAGAGGGGCGCCGACTTTCACCGTCTCGCCAACGCCTACCATGAGGACTTGATCGAGGGTGATTTCTGCGCCAACGTCTGCCGGTATCTGTTCTACTTTGAGTTTTTGGCCAGCGGAAACGCGATACTGCTTGCCGCCGGTTTTTATGACCGCATACATGGGTTGGACTCCGAAATTAAACAAAAGGGTGTTACAGCGAACCGCGCATTATACGCAGAATTGCATGAAAGTCAAAGGCTATCAATGGCTTGTGCTAGAATTGCCGACTTTCCAAAAGGAGCAGCTCATGGCTGAAATCACTACCGCTTCCGGCCTGATTTACGAAGATATTGTCGAGGGCAACGGCACCGAAGCCAGCGCTGGCGCATTTGTCACCGTGCATTACACCGGCTGGCTGACCAACGGCAGTAAATTTGATTCGAGCAAGGATCGCAACGATCCCTTCCAGTTTCCGCTAGGTCGCGGTCACGTCATCAAGGGTTGGGATGAGGGTGTTCAGGGGATGAAGATCGGTGGTACCCGCAAACTGACCATTCCTGCGCGGTTGGGCTATGGTGCGCATGGTGCCGGCGGGGTGATTCCACCCAACGCAACACTGGTGTTCGAAGTCGAACTGCTCGATGTGCAATGACTCACTCTGACGATCCGTGGGCCAAGTGGCGCAAGCCGGAGGCGGTAACGCCAACCCCGGCGCCCGCTGTTGCCCCTGAACCCGTTGCTTCGGGTTCGCCGACGGTGGCCGAGGGGCTTGTTGCTGTCGACGCTGAAAAGGCCCTCGCAAGCAAACCGGTCGGGACGTTGAGCGTAATCAAGTCAACGGATGGCGCGCTCTCGACGGGGCGTAAGCGGCCAGTTCGTGGCGGTGCTTTGTCACGAAAGCCGCGCGATAACAAGCCTCAGCCCAGTGCTGCGGTCGACGCCCGGAAAGTTGAAAAAAACACCGACCGCGTAGGGCCTCGCTCGGGTGCGGATAACCCGTGGCATAAGGCAGAGAAACCCGGCGCAGAGAAACCCGGTGTCCGTTCGCAAGCCGCAGTGAAGCCGGTTGCTGTACAGCCTTCCGGGCCTGCACCCAGCGGTGTTCGTTTGTCCAAGGTCATGTCGGAACGTGGACTCTGTTCGCGTCGCGAGGCCGATCTCTGGATCGAACGCGGCTGGGTTTTTGTCGACGGTGTGCAAATCAGCGAACTGGGTTCTCGAATTGATCCTGAGGCTCGAATTGAGGTTTCCGCCGAGGCAAAAAAGGATCAGGCCAAGGCGGTTACCATTCTGCTTCATAAACCGGTCGGTTATGTCTCCGGCCAGCCGGAACCGGATTGTGTGCCTGCTGTCACGCTGATTACGCCCGATAACCAGGTTCTTCAGTCGGGTGATCCGGAATTCAAGCCCTGGATGCTGCGCGGCTTGGCTCCGGCAGGGCGGCTGGATATCGACTCGACAGGTTTGCTGGTCCTGACCAGCGATGGTCGGGTTGCCAAGCGCCTGATCGGTGAAGATAGCGAGGCGGAAAAAGAGTATCTGGTGCGTGTCTCGGGTCAGATGATCAAGGGCGGTCTTGAACTGCTGCGTCATGGCCTTGAGCTTGACGGCAAGCCTTTGAAACCAGCCTGGGTCAAGCAGTTGAACGAAGACCAGCTGCATTTCATCCTGAAGGAAGGCAAGAAGCGCCAGATTCGCCGGATGTGTGAATTGGTGGGGCTTCGCGTCGTCGGCCTGAAGCGTGTTCGCATCGGTCGTATCCGCTTGGGCGATTTGCCCATGGGTCAGTGGCGGTTTCTGCGTGCTGACGAGGCGTTTTGACTGATTTTGACTGATTCTGCGGTCGACGCCGCCAGAAATGAAAAAACGCCGGTGGATTCTTCCAGCCGGCGTTTTTTATGGAATGGGGTAATCAGGCAGCCGGGCGAACTGGCGGCATCATCAGGCATTCGCCATCGATGACGGTCTTGCCGGCGACAGTGCAGACCGTGTCAAGGATGACGCGATTCTTGGCGGTATTGACTTCGCGTACCGTGACCGTGGCGGTGACGGTATCACCCGGTTTGACCGGGGCTTTGAATTTCAGGGTTTGCGACAGATAGATGGTGCCGGGTCCGGGCAGCTTGTTGGCCAGCGTTGCCGAGATGAAGCCGGCTGACAGCATGCCGTGTGCAATGCGGGTGCCGAACATCGTGCCCTTGCAGTATTCCTCATCGAGGTGGGCCGGGTTGACGTCGGTTGAGATGCCGGCGAACAGGATGATGTCGGCCTCGGTGACGGTTTTGGACGTGCTGGCAGACATGCCGGGTTCGAGTTGGTCAATGTAATAGGTCATGCTGACTCCTTTTAGGATTATTGAACTTGGAGGCGCAACTCTAGCATGCGACTCCGATCTTGATGTGAATCAGCGAAAGCCAGGTAGCCAACCACTTTGCCGCTGTACGGGAACGGTTTGCAGCTGCCCCTGAAACAAGGCTTCGATGACCGGCGGTTCGCGCCAGGGTTGATCCATGAAGGACAGTCCGACTTCCTCAACCGTTCGACCAGACCAGTAGTGGTTGGCGACTTCTTCGAGGGTATCCAACGACAGGCTGTGCGGCAGGCGCAGGTAGTCCAGCCAACTGGCATCGTGAAACGAACACAGATAAGCCCCCTGGGTGCGGGCACAAGACAGGTTCTTGCCGAAAACTCGTTGCGGGTGCTTCTGACGAAAGGTCATGGCATCGGTACGAGTGGCAAATTGCAGCAAGGCGTGCAGGCGGCTGGGGAAGTGGGCGAATCTGCGCTGGCGAAAAAATTCCAGGTGATACTCGGCAAAGTAATTTTGCACCGACAAGAGTTGATCTTCCGGTGCTGGCGCGCTGCCTTCCGGGCTGGCCAGCGTTGCACCAAATGGGCTGCCGTGAAGCATGTCCCAGCCCGGCAGTTCGTCATCCGGTGCCAGCCAGCAGAACAATTCCAGTGTCGCGCTATCCTTGATCAGGTTGTCCATTGGGCGATCTATTTCGCGATCTGAGTGGCGGGCAATCCCAATATTGTGACCGAAATACGATTGTAAAGAAAAGACTGGTTTTTTCTTTTCAGCGTGGTAATCTGCAGTTGTGTCAGGTCTGCAGCAAACCGGGCATGTCGTGAAGCTGATGCTGCGTTGCAGGAGATTCTATGGGTCTTATCGAAGGAAGTGGTTCTTGAGATTACCGTGTAGTTTTCCCGAGACGGCGTGAAGCCGATTCCCCCTGCCGAGTGTGCCGGGGTTGCAGCAACTGAAGCCCATGTTACCGGAACATGGGCTTCACCTTTCTGGAAGTATCCAAAAGCTCAGGTCTCATTGAGCTCAGGCCTCATTGGGAAATTCGGCGGTGCAGTCGCAGCCTTGTCCCGCGGCAATCCAGCGACGCAGGGTTTTTCTCACGGGCTTTTGCAGAACGTCGGGAAGCCACGGCAGATAGGCGTGCGTCCTTGACAGTAGGCCGCAAAAATAGCGTTTTTCGTCTGTTGACCACAGTAAAGCAGGGCAGGGGCCGTGACTTTGGCGGAAGCTGATACGGGCTATCGGGCAAGTTTCGGTCAGGCAACAAACACCGCAACCATTGCATGGACTACCTTCGCTGGGTTTGTTCGGCGCTTCCGGATGGATTTCAATAAACAATGCACGCATTATGGGGACAAGAATCGCGGCGACTATTGCAGCGGCTTCGGTAATCTGAGGAAGATTGTGCTATATATCGGACTTCCGTCATTTTGCTGAAATCTAATCTGATCATGAGCGCCAAACAGAATCCTGTCGTCTTCGGTACGGAAGACATTCTGATGAGTCTGTGTAACTCGGTGACTGAGGTCCTGAATGTGGCGACGCAAAGCCAGGTCCGCTATTCCGGGATGGTACAACGCATTTCCAAGACTTGCCTGAAACCTGATATCGGATGCTTTGTCTTGTTTGATGGGGGCTTCAGTGGTTTGGTGGTGATCAACTTTTCGGCGTCGGCAGCGATGGAGCTTTACGAGACCTATCTGCTGAGCATGGGGATGTCACGTGAAGAATTGGCAAGCAGTTATACCTCCGATGAAGTCAGTAACGTGATGGGGGAACTGATGAACCAGATCGTCGGTAATTTCACCGGTAAGGTGGGCCGTGAATTGCAGACCCACATTACCCAGAATCAGCCGAAAATGCTGGTCTTGAACAAGCAGGTCATGCTCAGTGTGGATACTAACCTGGACAAACCCGAAGCGCGCCGGGTGACCTTTTATACCGCGCGTAACAATATTTTTTATCTTGAGCTTGCGATCGACCAAACGGAATTCATCCGCTTGTTTGATTTTGAAGCGGACGAAGCGCCTGATCCCGATGCTTTGCTGGAACAGGCTGCTGCGCCCCAGTCAGCTGCAAAGCCTGCCAGTAACAACGAACACGACGATCTGCTCAACTCGTTGGGGATGTAACGGGTCGGTCAGCGTCCGGCCCACCAGAGCCGTAGGCGCAGGCCGATTTCACTGGTGTAGCCGACCGAAACGAAGCGGATATTCCCGTCCGGCGCGATGATGACAAAGCCCGGTACGCCAGGCAGCGCGAATTGCTTCATGATGCTGCCGTCCGTATCGATCACGGTTGGCCAGCCGTAATTACGTGCGCGCATTTCCCGACTCACTGCCAGCGCGTCGCCACTTTGTGTGGCGATACTCATCACCGGCCAGTCATCGGCAGCGCTTGTGACGCTGCTGCTTGTCGTCTTGCAGATTGGACACCATTCGGCCCAGAAGTAGAGCAGGACGGGTTTGCCTGTGTGTGTTGCCTGCCATTGGGCGAGGGCAAAATGGCTGCCATCGAGCTGTTGACCGGAGAATTCCGGTGCCGGGCCGCGTACCGTGTCGCGTAGCTGCCAGGCCTGGAACGCAAAAAAGACAACAATGAATATGCTGATTTCCAGGGCCCAGCGTCGCCAGCGTGGCTTTTTCTTTTCCGGTGTTGGGTTTTCGGCAGTCATGGCGCTTAGCGGTAGCGATTGATGCTGTCGCGGGTTTCTTGGGCGACCCGGCGGGCGGCTTCGGCGTAATTTTCGTCCTTGCCAGCGTAGAGAATAGCGCGGGAGGAGTTGATCATCAGGCCGGTGGTTTTTGACGTTTTACCAGCGTTGACCGTCGCTTCGATATCGCCGCCCTGCGCACCGATGCCAGGCACGAGCAGCGGCATGTCGCCGACGATTTCCCGCACCCTGGCGATTTCTGCCGGAAACGTTGCCCCCACGACCAGCCCGATCTGGCCGGTGGTATTCCATTGCTCGGCAGCGAGGCGGGCCACCCGCTCGTACAATTTTTCGCCGCCGACATCGAGAAACTGCAGGTCAGAGCCGCCTGCATTGGAGGTGCGGCAGAGCAGGATCACGCCCTTGTCCGGGTAGGCCAGATAGGGTTCGACCGAATCGCGGCCCATGTAGGGGTTGACCGTCACCGCGTCAGCCCGGAAACGCTCGAATGCTTCGATGGCGTATTGCTCGGCAGTCGCCCCGATATCGCCCCGTTTGGCATCCAGAATGACGGGAATGCCAGGATGCTTTTCGTGGATGTGGGCGATCAGTGCTTCGAGCTGGTCTTCGGCGCGGTGGGCGGCAAAGTAGGCGATTTGCGGCTTGAACGAACAGGCGAGGTCGGCGGTGGCATCGACAATGGTTTTGCAGAATTCGAAAATTGCCTCACTGCGGTCCTTCAGGTGTGCGGGGAATTTTGCTGGGTCTGGATCAAGGCCAACACACAGAAGCGATTGGGTGGTCTGCCATGTAGCGGCGAGTTGTTGGGTAAAGTTCATGCGGGCTCCTTCACGGGCGTGGGTGGGAGAAATCTGGAGAATTCGGCAGGCAGGCGGCAGGTTTGCAGGCTGCGCTGGGTAAAAAGGAAGCGGCCATCGCAGATGAAGCCCAGTTCCTGCCAATCGACGTTGCGGTTCAGCAGGGTCGTGCAGGCGATCAGGTCGCGGCGGGAGATTTTCCGGTGGTTCAGAAAAAGCGCCAGGATTGAACCATCGAAGGCGTTGCAATCGTGCAGGAAAAAGGGCTCGGCCTTCCGGGTTCGGCCATTGACGTAAATGCGCGGGTAATTGTTGATGGGAAAATGCCGGCCCCAGCGCCACCAGTTTGATTCGTCAAAGTTGGTAACGCGGCGGGCGAGCAGTTTTTCCTTGTGCTCACGCAGCCAGGTATTCTGGACTTCATAGAACATGCGCCGCGTTTCGCCTGTGTCGACGGTTTTCGAGCAAACGAACTCCATATTGCCTTTGGGGTGCGTGAAAATCTCGTCGGCCCCGGAAACGCCGCCCACCTTGACCGTGAAGACGTCCGAGAAGGGCAGCGGATAGTCGTTGCGCAGGAACATCAGTTGCCCGTCGACTTCGGTGAATGTTCGCCCGTCGGGCATGCTGCGGTCCATGCGCCCCTTTTCAAAGCGGAAAATGGCGCAGTTGGGCGTATGCTCCCCGAAAACCCGCGAATCGCCAGTTTCATAAAAATGCGTGATGCTGCCTTGTTCAAACAGCCAGCGATTCAGTTTCTTCGCCGCGGTCAATTTGATGAACTCGCGGGGCACAATGAATACCAGTTCGCCACCCGGTTTGAGGTGGCGCACGCATTTTTCGATGAAAAAAAGGAAAAGATTGCTGCGCCCGTCGAATAGCGGCGATTTCAGCTTGTTTCGGGTGTCGACCGTAACATCCTGAATGCGTACGTAAGG
>JAVEXE010000114.1:0-1528 GCA_034004105.1 Azonexus sp.
CGGTGCTTTTTTATTCGCTGTCGAAGCCCAATAAACGTCGGCTGACGATGCGTTCAGCGACCGCCTCGGGGACGTCGCTCTCCCAATTGCCTCGCCCACGTCGGATACCGGCAAGAACGGCGCTGGAATCGACATGCAGACAGCTTGGGTCGTAATTTTCGATGGCGACCAGTTTGCCGTTTTCGATCAAATGGGTCAGCAGGTGGCGCAGGTTGTTGGGTACTTTGACCGTATTAAGGGTGATGATGTCTTCCTGTCCGCTGAGGCGGGCGGGGTAGGTGTAAACGTGGGTGTTATCCGGGAAGAGCTTGCCGAAGGCTTCGAGCATGCCGCCTTCCAGACCCTCATAATATTTTTCGTCAAACAGACCGGCGAAGTCACGTACGCTGAGCACGATGCCGATCGGTTTTTGTGTGTAACGGCGCAAATACGCACGCAGACGGAAATAACGCACATAGTCGGAAATCATCACCATGTGTCCCAATGATGACAGCAGATCGATTCGGGCCAGGAAATCGGCGTTATCGACGTTGTCGCCCGAGATCAACGAGTTCATCGTGATTTCGGCCAGTGAAACCATCTGATTGGCGTCGACAGCCTCAAGATCGCAGAATTGACGCTGGCCGGCATTCATCATGTCGACATTGACCCGCGTGACCGGCTTGAAACTGCCGCGCATCACCATGACCGGCTTGCGGTAGAACAACTCGCCGGGCACGACGACTTCACCATTCGGATTGAAGACGACGGCGCGGGTGAGCCAGCTACGGATCAGGTGCAGGTTCATCAGCCGGTTTTCGACTTCTTCGAAGTACGGGCCGGCAAAATGGATCAGATCGACTTCGATCCGGTCCGAACCCAGGCCATCGGCCAAGCCTTCGACAATCCATTCGGGGTGGGTCGGATTGAAAAATGCGCCATGAATCAGGTTGACCCCAAGAATTCCGAGTGCGTCGGATTGCATGGCATTGTCGTTGTCGAGCATGCGGACGTGCATGATGATGTCGCTGGGTGGCGCGCCGGGATGGAGTTGCAGACGAATGCCCACCCAGCCGTGACATTCGTTTTTTTGCTTGAAACTGCGGGCAGTGACCGTAGCGGCATAAGCAAAAAAAGTGGTGTTCTTGGCCCGTACCGAGGACAACCGGGAAACGACTTGTTCGAATTCCTTTTCCAGCATCTGCATCAGGCGAGCGCGGCTGACATAACGATCCACGGGGCCGTAAATTTCGTCACTGATCGACATATCGTAGGCAGACATGGTCTTGGCAATGGTGCCGGCTGCTGCACCCACTTTAAAAAAGCGCCGCGCCACTTCCTGTCCTGCCCCGATTTCGACGATTGCACCGTATTTGAATTTATCCAGATTGATGGCCAGGGCCTTCTGGTCAGTGCTCAGTGTATTGTCCCGTTTGCTCATGGTTTGTCTCTCTTGTTGATTGTTTTACAGATGATAGCTTGTCTGTGGTGTCATTTTCCGGCATCGTTGCGCTCACTGCGCAAAAGTACAAATCAACAACACGTGCTG
>JAVEXE010000114.1:1628-3240 GCA_034004105.1 Azonexus sp.
CCGGTGCGTCTTGGCCGGATCATCCCCCCGCCGTTGATTGCTTTGATCCTGATGACCTTGTTATCGGTCATGGGGGGATTTTCCGTTCCGGTTATTGGCGAAATTCCAATGGGACTGCCGGATCTGGCGATGCCACAGTTTTCTCTGGAAACCTGGACGACGGTGCTGATTCTGGGGGCGACCCTGGCACTTCTCGGCAGTATCGACAGCTTGCTGACCTCGCTGGTTGCCGATTCAATCACCCGTACCCGGCATGACTCCAATCGCGAGTTGGTGGGGCAGGGGCTGGGCAATATCTTGTGTGCTTTTGTTGGTGGTTTGCCGGGTGCTGGTGCGACGATGCGTACCGTGGTCAATATCAAGGCAGGCGGCAGCGGGCGTTTTTCAGGTGTCTGTCATGCCCTGTTCCTGCTTGCCTTGTTGCTCGGCGCAGCACCACTGGCCAGCCAGATTCCGCTTGCCGTACTGGCCGGAATTCTGGTCAAGGTTGGGATGGATATTCTCGATTACCGGATGCTGAGGCTGATTCGTCAGGCGCCGCGGGCTGATGTGGTGGTCATGGGCGTGGTCTTCTGTCTGACGGTCTTCGTTGATTTGATTGTCGCGGTGGGTGCCGGTGTGATTCTGGCGATGGGTTTGATCATTCACCGCCTGATTGCCTTGTCCAGCGTTGACGTCTGGCCGGATGAAGAAGATGCCTCGGTGCCCGATGGCAGTACGATGCGCGGTAAGGTCCGTGTGCTGGAAATTCGGGGCGCTTTCTTTTTCGGTTCCGCCAGTCGGCTGATCGATCGGGTGGATCATTTGTTGGGTACGCGGGCGGTGGTGATCAACTGCCGTCGTGTGCCCTTCATGGATCTGTCGGCCATCTTTACGCTGGAAGAAATGGTCGAAAACCTGAAAACTCAGGAGATCGCGGTATTTGTTGTTGTGCCGGAAGCTATCCGTGATCAGTTGCTCATCTTGAAGGCACCTAATCTACCGGCGGAGATGCTTTACACCGCCTACGAACCGGCCAAGGCAGCGGCACGCGCTGCCGCACAAGACCCAGCAGGAGGCTGAGTTGGCGTGGTGTCAGGCAGAAATCGCTGCCTCTTTCAGCAGCAGCCATCCTTGGGTGCGGTCAATATGGCGGGGTAGCCCTCGCGTTCGTTACGGTGCTCGTAAATTTCCTTGATCTGAAATTCAAGATCCGTCAGTGCGCCATTTTCATCGGCATAAATTTCGCGGATCTGCAGGATTTCCGGTAACGATGCGTTGAAGGCTTTCATCAGGGCTGGGTCAAAATGACGACCGATCTGGCCTTCCATCATCTGCAGGGCGATGTCGAGGGGAAAAGCCGTTTTATAAGGCCGAACCGAGACCAGTGCATCAAACACATCGGCAATGGCAACAATTCGTCCTTCCAGTGGAATGTCCTCGCCTTTCAAGCCTTGCGGATAACCGCTGCCATCCCACTTTTCGTGATGCGTCAGGGCGATGACGCGGGCCGATTCCAGTAATTCGTTATCGTGCTTGCCGATGATTTCCGCCCCCATCATCGGGTGTTGGTGCATGACCTTCCATTCCTCGGCATCGAGTGGGCCGGGTTTGAGCAGGATCGCATCGGGAA
>JAVEXE010000114.1:3340-7228 GCA_034004105.1 Azonexus sp.
GGGCGTAGCGTCTGGCTGGCCAGTTCGAAATCATACGCTCGAATGGCATGTTGCAAGGCGCGAAAATCGCTATGGGTCATATGCTCGGCAAGTTGATCCTGCAGATTGTCGAATAGTCGTCCTGCCATGGCGTCGTCCTGATCGAGCAAGTGCTGCAACTCAGCCAGTTGAGTCGATAGTTTTGTAAGGCTCGGTGGGGTCTGCGCGGTTTTCGGTTGCAGTTCAACGAGTTTTCCAGCGACAAAGCGCAGAACTTCCTGCAAGGCAGCATCAACTTTGCGGCAGTGGCTATCCAGTTCGGGGCTAAAGTTTTCGGGCTGTTCGACGGCCTGCTTGATCAGGCCCTCCAGTTCGGCGGCAGTTTTCGATAGCTGATTGGCGCCAATGGTCGCTGCCAGGCCGCGCAGGGTGTGAATCAGACGTTGGGCTTGTGCCAGATCATTTTCTGCGATGGCCTGTTCAAGTCGGATTACCGCTTCTGCCTGATTCTCAGCAAAGCGGCTCAATAGTCGGGCGTATTGCGCCTGATTGTCTTCCAGTCGGGCCAGAGCCGCCGGGGCATCAAGCACGGTGTCGCCCGCGCTGCTTGAAGCAGGATCAGTCGGGTTTTCGTGGCTGTTTTTTCCCTGTAGCCAGTATTTCAGGGTCTTGCGCAAGGCAGCTACGTCGATTGGCTTGGCGATGTGGTCATTCATGCCTGCCGCCAGGCAACGCTCGCGGTCGCCGGCCAGGGCGTTGGCGGTCATGGCGATAATGGGCAGCGCGTGTTTGCCCAGTTGTTCGCGTATTGCTTGGCTGGCGGCATAGCCGTCCATGACCGGCATCTGGCAATCCATCAAGACCAGGTCGAAATCCTGGGTTCGAACGCGGTCGACCGCAATCGCACCATCGGCGGCGCATTCGACCTGCAAGCCCAGATTCAGCAGCAATTCTTCGGCCAGCTCCCGGTTTACCTCGTTGTCTTCGACCAGCAGGACGCGGAAATTGCCGAGCGGCTGATGTTCGGAGACTTGAGTTGATGTGCTGCCAGTTTGATGGAGTGCGGTCACCATCGCATCGTACAGCGACGAGGGCGTGGCGGGTTTGGCCAGAATTGCAGCGAAGGGGAGATTGCCCAAGGCTTCACGTAATTCCTCCTGGTCGTGGGCGGTGATCATGACAACCCGGCTTCGATCGGCCAACAACGGCTTCTGCTGGATGGCGCGCAGGGTCTCCACCCCATCCATGGCTGGCATTTTCCAGTCCAGCAACAGCAGTTGGTAGGCGCTGCCGGTATCGCGTATCCGCTGTATTTCAATCATGGCTTCGGCACCGCTGGCGGCCAGGCGATGCTCGATACCCAAACCATCGAGCAGGTGAGAAAGCACCTCTCTGGCGCTGGGACTGTCATCCACCACGAGCACACGCAAGCCTGTCGGCAAGCCAAGGCGGGGCGCATTTTCGGCGTGTTTGTCTGGCAGGCTGAAGGGCAGTTCAACGATAAAGGTACTGCCAGTGCCGGGTTCGCTTCTCGCCTCGATATGACCTTCCAGCAGATCGACAATACGCTTGCAGATCGACAGGCCCAGTCCTGTGCCGCCATGTTTTCGGGTCGTCGAGCTATCGGCCTGGGTGAAGGCCTGGAACAGGCCGGGTAGCCGTTCTGGCGCGATACCGACGCCGGTGTCGTTGACCGAAAATCTCAGGCGGACACGATCCTGATCGCGACCCAGTTGTTCAACGGTCAGGCGGATTTCGCCGTGTTCGGTGAATTTGATCGCATTGCCGACCAGATTGAGTAGTACCTGACCAATGCGCAGCGGGTCGCCAATCAGGTATTTCGGAACGTCCGGGGCAAAGTCGAACAGAAGTTCCAGCCCGCGCTCTCGCGCTTTGACCGCATTCAGGTCGGCCAGATGCTGCAGGGTTTCGTCGAGGTTGAAGACGGTATGCTCGAAGCGCATCATGCCGGCTTCGATTTTCGACAAATCGAGAATGTCGTTGATGATCCCCAGCAAACCCTTGGCGGCTGCGTCCACCTTGTTCAGGTAGTTGCGTTGCCGGCTGTTGAGTTCGGTTTGCAGCGCCAGATGTGTCATGCCGATGATGGCGTTCATCGGCGTGCGGATTTCATGGCTCATATTGGCCAGAAACTCGGATTTGGCTTCGGCGGCGGACTCGGCAGCCCGACGCGCGCGCTCGGCCTCGCGCTCGGCATTCTTCTGCGGGGTGATATCGACGATGACCCCGATCAAGCCGGCCGGCTTTCCTTCCGTGTCACGGAAACCACTAACGGCATATAGTGTATCGCGCAGGCTGCCATCGGCATGCGGCAACGACTCCTCGCGGAGGATGCGGCTGCATTCGGCAATGACCTTCTCGTCTTCCGCCTGATAGGCCAGACGAGCGGACATTGGCAGATACTCCAGGTCAAGGACGCGCTTTTCGATGAACTTCGCGCGGTCTACGCCGAAAAAATCCTCATAAGCGCGGTTGCAGCCCAGGAAACGGGTGTGCTCACCTTTGTAGAAAATCGGATTCGGGATGGTGTCGAGCAAGACCCGCAGAAAAGCAAACTGGCGAATCAATTGGTCCTGGCTATCCTGCAGATCCTGGGTGCGTTGACTGACTGCTGCTTCAAGTTCTCGGGTGATATCCGCGGATTGATCCCTGGCCTGGACCAGTCGTTGCCGCATTTCTTCCAGTGCCGATGCCAATTCGCCGATTTCACGCCAGGTTGGCGGATAACTGACGGGGGCTTCCAGCGCCAGACGTCCAATGCGCTGGCTTTCCTGGGTCAGGTGACGTAACGGTCCGGAGAAACGCCAACCGATCCGGATAGCTGCAGTCACGCCCAGTGCGAGGACAAGGAGGCCGATCAAGCCCAGCACAACGACATCCTGGCCGGTGACCGGACGGAAATCCTGTTGCGGTGCGGTGATGGTCAGCCAGAGCCGGGTGCGTGTGGGGTCAATACGCGAATGACGGCTTAACCAGCGCCCTTGATCGTTTTCAAAAGCATGAAAACCGGAGGCAGGCCCAGGGTCGTCAAGCCACTGCTGGCGGACTGTTGCCAGGACGTCAAGGCCAAGATGCTGCGGAGTTTGCAGCAGGGCCTGATCCAGTCCTTGTCCGTCAGCCCAGCGGCTATCTGGCGGTGGGGCAACCAGGCGGGCATCGTCCAGCAGTAGCGCAGCCTGCCCGCGTTGACTGAAACGGAACGGAGTTGGGTGGTGAATTGGGCAATTTCGCCAAGCCGGACATCGTGGGCAATGACGTAGCGTTCGCCGCGACTGTCCTGCCAGCGCATCGCGGCTGTCAGACCGGGTTCGCCGCTGGTGAAGAATACATAAGGTGATGTCCAGTGAATCTGTCGTTCGTCCGGCAGGGCCATGGCACCGATAAACCAAGGGCGTTGTCTTGGGTCGTAGTCGATCTCGCGCGTTTCTACCCGCTCGACTTCACGTTCGGCGTTCCAGTGAATCCAGTAACTCTGCCGTCCCCAGGCGGCTGGATGAATGATGCGATTGATCCAGCCGCCATTTTCGCCTCGGCGCAGGAAAAATTCCCGCCCGGATTCGTGGGCAAAAATGACCGAGTCGACATTGGGCTGGTGGGCCAGGACGGGGAAAAAGAATTCGTTGAAACGCGCCAGAGCATCATGATCCAACTGACTGCCCGTTCCCCAGTCGCGACTGCTGCGCAAGGTTCCTTCAACGGAAGAAAGCAGATTCAGGTAACGCGATTCCACCTGCTCGGCGGCGAGTCGGATTTGTGTTTCAGCCAGTCGGGCAACTGTTGGCTTGCCCAGCAGGTAGTACAGACTGACAGTGAAAATCGTCAGGGCAAGCAGGATCAGCAGGCCAATACGCAAGGCCAGGCTATGGGCAAATCCCGGTGTTCCATCCC
>JAVEXE010000115.1:0-7215 GCA_034004105.1 Azonexus sp.
TTGGCCCATTCGCGCGGGGCCATCGGGAAGCCGAGGCGGGCGCGGGAGTCGAGGTAGGCTTGGGCGACGGCGCGGGCCAGGTTGCGGATGCGGCCGATGTAGGCGGCGCGCTCGGTCACGGAAATCGCGCCACGGGCGTCGAGCAGGTTGAAGGTGTGCGCGGCCTTGAGTACCTGTTCGTAGGCCGGGAGTGCGAGTTGTGCGCCCATCAGGTGCTGCGCCTGCTTTTCATGCGCACCGAAGGCGTGGAACAGGAAGTCGACATCGGAATGTTCGAAATTGTAGGTCGATTGCTCGACTTCGTTCTGGTGATACACGTCGCCGTAAGTCAGGCCGTCGGTCCAGACGAGGTCATAGACGTTCTCGACGCCCTGCAGGTACATCGCCAGGCGCTCGATGCCGTAGGTGATTTCGCCGGTGATCGGCTTGCAGTCGATGCCGCCGACTTGCTGGAAGTAGGTGAATTGCGTCACTTCCATGCCGTTCATCCACACTTCCCAACCGAGACCCCAGGCACCCAGTGTCGGATTTTCCCAGTCGTCCTCGACGAAGCGGACATCGTTTTTCTTCAGGTCGAAGCCCAGGGCTTCCAGCGAGCCGAGATACAGCTCCAGAATGTTGTCCGGTGCTGGTTTCAATACCACCTGGTACTGGTAGTAGTGCTGCATACGGTTCGGGTTCTCGCCGTAGCGGCCGTCCTTGGGGCGGCGCGAGGGTTGCACGTAGGCGGCCTTCCAGGGTTCCGGGCCAATAGCCCGCAGGAAGGTGGCAGTGTGGCTGGTGCCGGCACCGACTTCCATATCGTAAGGTTGGAGCAATGCACAGCCTTGATCGCTCCAATATTGCTGCAGACGCAGGATGATTTCCTGAAAAGTGGGTTTTTTCGTGGCAGGGTTGCTGGTCGTCATCGGACGGTCTCGGAAAGACGGAAAACGCTGGATTTTACAGACTTTTACGGGTCTCGGCGGTGTCTCGATTGTGGCAGCGCTACAACAGCGGGCATCCGTGCCTGGCAATTTTTGATTGACTTGTATTGCTGGATCAATACAATCCGCTCCGTATTGTTGCGGTGCAACACCGTGGCTATCCTGTTCAACGGTCAGACTCGACCTCGGGATGGTCTTGCTTCCTCCAACGGAGGAAGGTCGCTTCCCTGCTGCGGAAGCGCAGCGCGGTGTCGTACCCCCCGTAACCGTTCGCCGATGTATTTTGTCGGTGGCAACAGTGAAGGAGGGCGCATGTTCGCTTCGCAGTTCCTGATCCCCGCGTTACAGCGGGTTGTCGCGACCATCTCGATGATGGTGCATAAAAGTTTGTTGGTGGCTGGAGTGCTTTTCGTCTTCGGTCTTGCCGGAACCTATCATGGCCATTCGGGATTGCTCGATGGTTTGCGGGCCATGTTCCCTGCTGGTCTCGGCGCCGCCGAGTCTCCCCAGGTTGTGCAGGAAAATGTTCAGCCGGTGGCTTTGAATGAGGACAAGCTCCTGCCCACCATGCAGCAGGCCCTGAATCATGTCGCCAGGCGCTACCGGGTGTCCAGTGAGGTGTTGGTGCCAATTTTCCACACGGCACAGGAAAGTGCTCGCGAGTTGGGATTGGATCCCTTGCTGATCATTGCTGTCATCGGTGTTGAGTCGAGTTTCAATCCGTTTTCCCAAAGCGTGGTTGGTGCGCAAGGCTTGATGCAGGTCATGCCCCGTTTTCATGTGGATAAATTGCCGGAGGGCGCGGGTGAGCTGCCGTTTTTTGATCCGGTGACCAATGTTCAGGTGGGCGCACGCATCTTGCGAGAGTCGATCAGTCGTCACGGGGGCTTGATTCCTGGGCTGCAGCAATTCGGGGGTGCGATCAACGATCCGACCCAACGCTATGCACGAAAAGTACTGGCTGAGCGTCAGCGTTTGGAGCAGGCAATTCGCCCGCCCTTGCAGAACGCCTGATCAGCGCTGTTGTCGTCCGGTGACGCCTGGCTTGAGGGCCAGCGCCAGACTGAGCAGCAAAAGTCCCAGGAAAGGCCAGTCGCCAAAACGGATATAGGGCGTGCTGCCTTGGTATGCTTGCACGTTGCCGGTCAGAACGCCTGTCGTGAATGGTGGTAGTGCGCTTGTTACATTACCTCGTGCATCAATGATTGCCGTCATTCCGGTATTGGTCGCGCGTAGCATTGGGCGACCTGTTTCCGCCGCACGCAGCTGGGCGATCTGCAGGTGCTGTGGCTGGGCCAGTGAGCGGCCAAACCAGGCCGTGTTGGAAATATTGGCAAGAATTCCGGCTTCGGGTAACGGGCGAATGATTTCACGACCGAAAACATCCTCGTAGCAGATGTTGACCGCAACTTGCTGGCCGGCGACTTGCAGGGGCGCTTGACTTGCCGGGCCTGCACTGAACGAGGACATCGGGATGCTGGCTTGCGCCATCAGCCAGGCAAATCCGGCAGGAATGAATTCGCCGAATGGAACGAGATGGTGCTTGCTGTAAATCTGCATTCCGGAATGGCCGAGGCTGATGGCGCTATTAAAGTAGCGGTCAGGTAATTGCCCCGTGACGCTGCCAAAGATCAGATCGCCTTGCTGCCGTTTTGCCAGTGTCTTCAGGTCAGCCAGGTATTCGGGCGGGATCTGGTCGATGAACGCGGGCAGGGCGGTTTCGGGGAGCAGGGTAAGTTGCGCCGGGTTGGCTGCGACCAGATCGTAATAAAGGGTCAGGGTACGAATGAAGGCATCTGGCTGAAACTTCATTTCCTGCGGGATGTTCCCCTGAACCAAGGCCACGCGAATCGGCTCACCTTGAGCATCGGTCCAGCTGTGTTGCCGCAGGCCATGGCCGACCAGCGAGAGCAAGGCGATGAGGAGCAGACCGGCACGCCAGCGTAGCAGGCTGGCAGCAGCCAGGGCAGTCAGCAGCGATAGACCATAAACACCGATCAGCGGGGCAAAACCAGCCAGTGGGCTGGGTGGAGCTTGGCTGTACCCCAGCGCCAGCCAGGGGAAGCCGGTAAAAATCCAGCCACGCAGGGCGTCGACCGCAGCAATCAACGCAGCAAATAGTAGCGCCTGACGCCAGAAAGCCTCGGGTTGCCAGCGTTTGAACAAGCCGCCGGCCAAGGCGGGGTACAGGGCAAGAAAAAGGCAAAAGATCAGGGTTGCCGGACCTGCCAGCCACCAGGGCATGCCGCCAAAGGTCGCCAGGCTGACGTAAATCCACGATACCCCGGCGAGAAAAAACCCCGCACCAAAGCAGAAACCCAACCAGGTGGCCTGCTTTGTTGATGCTGCGCTGCGCAGTACGGCAAAGAGCAGCAACCAAGGCACAGGAGCGAACCAGAAAAATCCGAAAGGGGCGAAAGCGAGAATGCCGCTGGCCCCGGCCAGCCATGCCACCAGCCAGTGGTGGCGCGGATTAATCAGCGGCATCTTCCTTGGGGGTGGGGGATTGGACGCGTGATGGATCGACGAGCAGGGTGTACAGCCTTCGACTGTCGGCGCGCAAGACCTGGAATCGGACGCCGTCGATGTCCATGGTTTCATTACGTTTCGGTACTCTGCCGAGATGGCGCAGGATGAGACCGCCGACGGTGTCGAATTCCTCATCCGAGAAACGGGTGGAGAATGCTGCGTTGAAATCTTCGATTTCGGTACGCGCCTTGACGCGGTAACGACCGGAGCTGTCGAGGCGGATGTTGTCGTGCGCTTCGTCAAAGTCGTATTCGTCTTCGATGTCGCCGACAATTTGCTCCAGGACGTCCTCGATGGTGACCAGGCCGGCAACGCCGCCGTATTCGTTGACCACGATGGCCATGTGATTGCGTGAAACACGGAATTCACGCAGCAGGACGTTCAGGCGCTTGGATTCGGGAATGAACACTGCTGGGCGTAGCCAGTCGCGCAGGTCGAAGTTTTCTTCAATCTGGAGCCGAAGTAAATCTTTTGCCAGCAGGATGCCGAGAATGCGGTCGCGGTCGCCGTCGACCACAGGAAAACGGGAGTGGGCCGCCTCGATGACGAAGGGCAGGATTTCGCGCATCGGGTCGTCGACGTCGATGACGTCCATTTGCGCCCGGGGAACCATGACGTCGCTGACACGGGTTTCGGAGGCCGCCAAGGCCCCTTCAATGATGGTCAGCGCGTCGGCATCGAGCAGATTGCGCTCGTAGGCGCCGTGCAATGTTTCAAGGAGTTGCTCGCGGTCTTCAGGTTCGCGTAGCAGGAAAGAGGTAAGTCGTTCGATAAAACCGGGTTTACTGTCACTGTCCATGATGTTCATTCCGCATACGGGTCGGGATAACCCAGTGCGGCCAGAATTGTCCTCTCTTCGTTTTCCATATCCTGGGCCTCGCTGTCCTGCTCGTGGTCCCAGCCTTGTAAATGCAGCATACCATGCACGGTCAGATGGGCGTAATGCGCCATCAACGGCTTGTTCTGTTCCATCGCCTCGCGCGCCACCACAGTCGGGCAAATCACCAGATCCCCCACTACCACCGGCTCGGTTTCGTAGGGAAACGACAATACATTGGTCGCGTAATCCTTGCCGCGGTAGGTCTGATTCAGTTCCTGTCCTTCGTCTGGCTCAACCAGGCGGATGGTGACTTCGCCGCCACCCACCAGCGCTGCGCGGGCCCAGCGGACAAAGTCGGCGCGCAAGGGTAAGCCTTCCCGGTTACAGGCGTATTGCACCGAGAGATTAAGTCGATTGCTGGCGTTTTTCATAGGCGTCAACGATACGGGCGACCAGTGGGTGGCGGACCACGTCTTCTTTCATGAATTGGGTAAAGGCAATGCCGCGCACGTCGCGCAGCACCTCGATGGCTTCTTTCAGCCCGCTTTTCTGCCCCTTGGGCAGGTCAATCTGCGTGACATCGCCGGTGACGACCGCTTTGGCGCCGATGCCGATGCGGGTCAGGAACATTTTCATCTGCTCTGGCGTGGTGTTCTGCGCTTCGTCCAGGATCACGAAGGCGTGATTCAAGGTGCGTCCGCGCATGAAGGCCAGCGGGGCGATTTCGATGGCCCGCTTCTCGTACAGCTTGGCCACACGGTCGGCACCCATCAGGTCGTAGAGGGCATCGTAGAGGGGACGCAGGTAGGGGTCGATTTTCTGCGTCAGGTCGCCGGGCAGAAAGCCAAGGCGCTCGCCGGCTTCGACCGCCGGACGGGTCAGGATGATGCGCTGCACCAGATCACGCTCGAAGGCATCAACCGCCGAGGCCACGGCGAGATAGGTTTTGCCAGTGCCGGCGGGGCCGATGCCGAACGTGATGTCGTGTTCCTGAATGGCCTTCAGGTAATCGACCTGACGCGGCGTGCGCCCGTGCAACTCGGCCTTGCGGGTGACCAGTTGCGGTCCATCGACCGGGCTGTCAGCCGCGCGGCTGATGTGGCGCACCGGCGCATTGCTCAACTCAATGATGCCCAACTGGATCTCATCCACCGACAAGGGTTCGCGGGACAGCGCATAGAAGTGGCGCAAGGCATCTGCGGTCAACGCTGCATTTTCGCCAGAAATGGAAAAGCGCTCGTTGCGCCGACGGATGAGGACATCGAAACCGGTTTCGATCTGGCGGATGTTTTCATCCAGCGGGCCGCACAAATTGGCCAACAAATGGTTGTCGACCGGGGCAAGCGCGAATTCCAGCGGTCGCGTCCGGGGGGCGGGCTTACGCTTCTCGGATAACAATTTCGCCTCGCAGGCTGTGCGGTTGCGCCGAGGTGATGCGGACATCGACGAAGCGGTTGATCAGGCGGGCACTGTTGGCCGAACCGCCGGGGAAGTTGACGATGCGGTTGTTGTCGGTGCGGCCAGCGAGTTCCTGCGCGTCCTTTTTCGAAACGCCCTCAACCAGCACGCGCTGAATACTGCCGACCATGGACTGGCTAACCGCCTGAGCGAGTTCGTCGATGCGTTTCTGCAGGCGGGAGAGGCGAGCCGACTTCACGTCGGCGGGCGTGTTGTCTTCCAGTTCCAGCGCCGGCGTACCGGGGCGCGGGCTGTAAATGAAGGAGAACGACGCGTCGAAGGCAACATCGTCGATCAGCTTCATGGTTTTTTCGAAATCCTCATCCGTTTCGCCGGGAAAGCCGACGATGAAATCACTGGACAAGGAAATATCGGGGCGAGCGGCGCGCAGTTTGCGCACGATGGACTTGTATTCCAGGGCGGTGTAGCCGCGTTTCATCGCCGCCAGAACACGATCGGAGCCCGACTGGACCGGCAGATGCAGGTGTGAAACCAGCTTGGGCACGCTCAGGTAAGTATCGATCAGGCGCTGCGACATCTCGCGCGGGTGCGAGGTCGTGTAGCGGATGCGCTCAATGCCGGGAATTTCCGCGATGTATTCGATCAGCAGCGCCAGATCGGCCTTCTCGTCGCTGCCATCACTGTCCATGTCGCCACGATAGGCGTTGACGTTCTGGCCCAGCAATGTCACTTCCTTGACGCCATGTGCCGCCAGATCCGCCACTTCGGTCAGGATGTCGGCAAAGGGGCGCGAAACCTCGCCACCGCGGGTGTAAGGCACGATACAGAAGGTGCAGAACTTGGAGCAGCCTTCCATGATCGAGACAAAAGCCGATGCGCCTTTGACTTCGGCCGGCGGCATGGCGTCGAATTTCTCGATTTCCGGAAACGACACGTCGACCGCAGCCTTGCCTTTGCTTTTGCGCTCGGCAATCAGTTGCGGCAGGCGATGCAGGGTTTGCGGGCCAAAGACCACATCGACGTAAGGGGCGCGGGCAACAATGGCATCGCCCTCCTGGCTGGCAACACAACCACCGACGCCAATCACCAGATTCGGGTTCTGCTGTTTCAGGTGCTTGACCCGGCCGAGGTCATGAAACACCTTCTCCTGCGCTTTTTCGCGTACCGAACAGGTGTTGAACAGGATGATGTCGGCCTCCTCCGGATTGTCGGTTTTGACAACACCCTCCGAGGCGTTGAGCACGTCGACCATCTTGTCGGAGTCGTATTCGTTCATCTGGCACCCGAAAGTGCGGATGAAAATTTTCTTGGGCATGTGGGGAATCTGCTGAAAAATCAAGGGCCAGCTTGGGCAGGCAGGCGGCGTAAAAGTTGCGCATTATAACGCGGTTGACCGCGACGCCCAGCCCCAACTATAATTCGCGCCCTCAGCAAGTGGTGATGTAGCTCAGACGGTTAGAGCGGTGGATTCATAACCCACAGGTCGGCAGTTCGATTCTGCCCATCACCACCAAGAATCAA
>JAVEXE010000116.1:0-2898 GCA_034004105.1 Azonexus sp.
AAACAGGACAAACTGCTTCTGACCAAGTAAGCCCGCTTCGGTGGGCAAACCCTATCGCACGAGGTGTCATCATGAACAGTCTGCTGATCAATACCGCCATCGCCGGACTTCTGCTCTGGTTGATGATCGTCTGACAGGAGAAACATTAACCAGCCAACTGCAACTTATTGACAATCATTATCATTCGTATAATATACACACATTCGATTACAAACAATCACAACAATGAACAGCCAGCCGAAACCCGATCAGCCAGCCAACTTACCACCGCCGATAGAAACCTTGCCGCGTGTGGATAGCGAGCAGATTCTGCAGGGAGCGCAAACGGTTGAAATTGAGCATGCCGGGCAACGCTATCTGCTGCGCGTGACGCGTGAAAACAAGTTGATCCTGACCAAATAGTTTTTCTCTCCGTTGTAAGCCTTTCCCGTAGCCAGCATGCAAGACCGCCAGCCAAGGGTTTTTTTTGGCGATTGCTTGCCCCACAGAACTGATTCGCCATGAGTTACGCACTGAATCCTCCTTCCACCACCCGGCGCAGCGGATTGCTCGGCATTGTCATTGGCTTGCACGTCGGCGTTTTGCTGATCGCGCTGGCTGCAAAAACGGTTGCGCCGCAGATCATGGAAATGCCATTGATCGTTGATCTCCTGCCTGCGCCCAAGCTGGAAGCGCCACCGGAAGCCAAGCCCTTGCCGATGGCCAAGCCGCAGCCGATCCGTCAAAAGCCGGCACCGCAACCCAAGACCCCCGAACCCGTCATCGAAACAACGACCAACGAAGCGCCTGCACCCGCCGCAATTTCTGCACCGCCAGTGGACAAAACACCTGCCCCACCGGCACCGCCAGCCCCAGCAGCGCCCGCCGTCAGTCAGGCCCGTTTCGACGCTGATTATCTGCGTAATCCACCACCGCCCTACCCGCCGCTGTCGCGCCGCATGGGCGAGGAAGGCCGGGTGATTCTGCGCGTTTCGGTCAATCCCCAAGGCAGCGCTGACCACGTCGAAATCCGCACCTCGTCAGGCAGCCAGCGCCTTGACGAATCGGCCCTCAAAACTGTCCGCAGCTGGCGCTTCATCCCGGCCAAGCGTGGCGACGAAGCGGTTCAGAGCTTCGTTCTGGTCCCCATTATTTTCAAATTGGAGCAATAAGCATGCAGGAAACCCCACAGGAAAACGTCTTTGGCTTGGCCCACCTCTGGGCGCAGGGCGATACCGTCTCGCACTCGGTGGCCATCATCATCGTCGTCATGTCCATCGCCAGCTGGTACCTGATTCTGGCCAAGGCCTGGGACTGGTGGCGACTGCGCAAGGCAGCCAAAGCGGTGCCGGCATTCTGGGCGGCGCGTAGTGTCAGCGAAGGTATCGAAAAACTGCGCGAAGCGGGCGAAGACAGCCCCTACGCGCAACTCGCCACGCAAGCCAATTGTTGCAACCACGATTGCGAAGCAGTGGCGGGTCGCCTTGCCTCCCACTTTGACCCGTCCGAGCAAATGGAACGCGCTCTGCGCCAGCAACTCTCAACCACCCAGGCCGGCATGGAAAACGGCCTGACCTTCTTGGCGACCACCGGCGCCACCGCCCCCTTCGTCGGTTTGTTCGGCACCGTCTGGGGCATTTATCACGCGCTGGTCGCCATTGGCATGACCGGCCAGGCCGCACTGGAAAAGATCGCCGGCCCGGTTGGCGAGGCGCTGATCATGACCGCTGCCGGCCTCGGCGTCGCACTGCCGGCCGTGTTCGCCTACAACACCTTTACCCGCGCCAACCGCGTCATCTACGCCGACCTCGACGCCTTCGCCCACGACCTGCATGCCTTCTTCACCGTTGGCAAACCGCTGGTCGCCAATAGCGCTCAGATCCATCCCATGCGTGCCCGCGCTGCCGCCGGAGCCGCCTGAGATGGGTATCGGAACTTTCAGTAACGGTGGCCAGCAGATGCCAACCGCAGAAATCAACATGGTCCCGTTGATCGACGTGATGCTGGTGCTGCTGATCATCTTCATGATCACCGCGCCGCTGATGACCCACTCGGTCAAGGTCGACCTGCCGCGGGCATCCAGTACACCCACCCCGGAAAAGCCGATGACCCTGCAGGTCTCCATCACCGCCGACAATCAGGTTTTTATCGGTAGCGAGCCCGTCGACCGCAGCATTCTGGAAAGCCGCTTCCGCGACGCAGTCGTCCAGGATGCCAACGTCGAACTGCACCTCAAAGCCGACCGCGACAGTCGTTATGAAGCCGTGGCCGAAACCATGAGCGCCGCACGCCGGGCGGGACTGAGCAAGATCGGATTTGTTACTCAACCCAGCAGCAACGAATAAACCAAAAACTTCAGGGAGTTCATCATGCAGCACTTCGATCCAAAGCCATTGAGCCTGGCGGTCCTGCTGGCTTTTGCCGGCCCGGCAATCGCTGACAAGCAATTGAGCGAAATCACCGTTTCCTCCGGCAAGACTGTCGGTGCCAAACCGGTGCTGCGCGATGAAATCATCGCCACCGAGTCTCTCGGCGCACGCGAGCTGGAAAAGACCGGTGCCACCATGTTGACCGAAGCGCTCGACAAGCGCCCCGGCATCTCGGTGCAGACCGAATGCTCGATCTGCAACGTGCGCAACGTCGTACTCAACAACCTGCCGGGCCGTTACACCACGCTCTTGATCGACGGCATCCCGATCTTCTCGTCGGTCTCCACGGCCTATGGTCTGGATAGCGTCAGCCTGGGCGGCGTTGAGCGCATCGAAATTTCTCGTGGGGCCGGCACCAGCCTGATTGCACCTGAAGCCTTGGCCGGCTCGGTCAACATGATCACCCGTCGCCCGACGGAGAACGAATTCAAGGCCATCCAGCAATTCGGTTCGTTCGGCCACATGAACACCGATCTGTTCGGCGCCAAAA
>JAVEXE010000116.1:2998-7156 GCA_034004105.1 Azonexus sp.
GGCAAGGTGGAAGTCAATGGCTCAATTCGCTACGATGATCACAACGTCTTTGGCGGTATCACCAGCCCGCGGTTCAACGTACTCTGGAATCACAGCCACGAATTGAACAGCCGCTTTGCCCTGGGTCGTGGCTTCCGTGCACCGACTTCGTTTTTTGAGCAAGATCACGGCATCCTTGACGATGTAGCCATCATCCGCGACATCAAGAAAGCGGAAGTTTCAGATAACGCTTCCTACGCCCTCTCTTATGCGGGCGACCGTCTGGCCTGGGTGGGTTCGCTGAACTACAACCGGATCAAGAACATGGCGATGATCGCTTCGGGTGAAGATGGTGCCGCCTATGGTCATGCTGGCCAGACGGTGACCTTGTTCACTTCGGCGCAAAAGCCAGTCACGGTGGTTGGCGGCGACCTCACCGTCACCTACAAATTGACGCCGACCCTGGAAAGCACGGTGGCTGCCGAGCATTTTAACTACAGTTTCTCCGAGCCCGGCACCCTGGCCTTCGCCCGTCCGGAAACCCGTGCCTATCTGCGCCTCGATTACGACAGCGGCCCCTGGACCGGCATGGCACGTGCGACCTGGACCGGCCCGATGGACCTGAAGAAGTTTTACGACTACGCCAACGATCAACGCTACAACTTCGACGGCACACCGAAAAAGGACAAGAGCCCGTCCTACTGGACCGTCGACCTGCGTGGCGAATACCGCATCAACAAACAGTGGTCCGCCTTCCTTGGCGTGGATAACGTCTTTGACTTCAAACAATCGGACAAGGAAAGCATGCTCTGGGTCAATAGTGTTGGCGAATACGACGTCACCCACTTCTGGGGTCCGAACCGTGGCCGCTTTGTCTATGGCGGCGTGAAGCTGGCCTTGTAATGCACACTCTGGGTGTTTCACTGGCCTTGGTCAGTTCGCTGGTTTTTGCGGTCGACAGCCCGTCGACCGCAAAAATGCCCCTCGACTTCGACTTGTCGGATGGGCGTCAATTCGTCATGCTGTCGGCTTTGCCTCCGATGCCTACCGTAGTGAATTTCTGGCGTGCCGACTGTCCTCCTTGTGTTCGTGAAATGCCGGCCTTGGCCACCCTGGCGCGTGAGGGCAAGGTTCGCGTCGTCACCATCGCCTTGCAAAAACCCAGCGAAACCGCCGCCGCGCCAGCCGCCATCCAGACCGCACTGCAACCGCCGCTGCTCTCCTTGCACGGTCCGAGCGAACCGCGCGGACTGCTCGCCCGCTTCAGCAACCGTGTCGGTGCTCTGCCACATACCGTCATTCTGGACGCGGAGCGGCGCGCTTGTACGCAACACACCGGCGAGATTAATGATAAATGGCTTTCCAAAGCGTTATCCGCCTGCAAGCCACATCAAAAGACCTCCTCATGAACGCCAACACATCGCAACACATGGCCATCTTGCTGGTCGGCCACCCCAACGTCGGCAAATCGGTCCTTTTTCATCGCCTGACCGGTGCTTACGTCAATGTGTCGAACTATCCCGGAACCACGGTCGAAGTTACCCGCGCCAATGCGCGTTTCGACCCGCAGGCGGCGCTGCTCGACACCCCCGGCGTACTTGCACTGCCATCGCGCAGCGACGATGAGCGAGCGACCATGCGGGCGCTGCTCAACGAGACGAGCCGCTGCTTGGTCCAGGTCGGCGATGCCAAGAATTTGCGCCGCACACTGACGTTGACCGCAGTATTGGCAGAACTTGGCGTTCCCATGGTGCTGGCGCTGAACATGCACGATGAAGCGACGGCGCGTGGCGTTACGGTTGACCTTCCTGCGCTGGCCGAAGAACTGGCCATCCCGGTAACGGCCACGGTCGCAACTGGCGGTGAAGGTATCAACGAATTGAGCGACAGCATCGCCAAGGCAGCCATACCCGAGCGACTGCTTCGTTACGACCCAGCCATTGAAGCAGACATTGACGCGCTCGCCGCTGCCATCCACCAGCACTGCCCGCATCCCGTACTGGCCGCTCGCGGTCTAGCCATCCTTTATCTCGGCAAGGACAGCGAAGTCGAAGCCTGGTTATGCAAACACGCGGGCGACTCTTTCGGTCAACTTGAAAAATTGCGGCAAAAGGCCGTCGACCGCGAAACCACCAAGTTACCCGGATTGCTCGCCCGCGAACGCACCCAAGCGGCAGATGCCCTGGCCGCCAGCGTCACTCGACGCACGGTTAACAGCAGCCCACTCCTCTCGCAGCGCATCGGCCAGGCCGTCGTCCATCCGCTGTGGGGCATTCCCATCCTGCTCGCCGTGCTCTACGCGGTGTACCAGTTCGTCGGCGTCTTTGGCGCGACAACGCTGGTCGGCCTGCTGGAAGAAGACCTTTTCGAAGGCATCCTCAACCCCGGTTTCACCGGCCTGGTCCAGGACTGGTTCGGCGAAGGCCTGATCAGCGAACTGCTGGTCGGCGACTACGGCCTGTGGACCATGGGCATGACCTACGCGCTGGCGCTGATCCTGCCAATCGTCACCACCTTCTTCATCGCCTTCGGCGTACTTGAGGACTCAGGTTACCTGCCGCGCCTGTCGGTGATCGCCAACCGCCTGTTCGCCACCATCGGCCTGAATGGCCGTGCCGTGTTGCCGATGGTCCTCGGCCTTGGCTGCGTGACGATGGCGACACTGACCACGCGCATCCTGCATTCGCCGCGCGAACGCCTGATCACCGTCTTCCTGCTGGCGCTGGCGATTCCCTGCTCGGCCCAGCTCGGCGTCGTCCTCGGCATGCTCGGCGGCGTTTCCTTCTCGGCCGTGCTCATCTGGGCCCTGGCCATGGTCGGCGTCCTGCTGCTCGCCGGCTTCCTCGCCGCCAAGCTGATCCCCGGCCGGCGCATCCCGCTGGTCACCGAGCTGCCGCCGATGCGCCTGCCGATCGCCGGCAACGTCGTCAAGAAAACCGCCGGCCGCCTCAAGTGGTACCTGATCGAAGTCATCCCGCTGTTCCTGATCGGCACCTTCCTGATGTTCGCGCTTGACAAGGTCGGCGTCCTGCCGGCCATTATCGAAGCCGGCGAACCGCTGGTCAGCGGCTGGCTCGGCCTGCCCAAGGAAGCCTCGGCCGCCTTCGTCATGGGCTTCCTGCGCCGCGACTTCGGCGCCACCGGCCTGTTCGCCATGGCCGATGCGCTCGACCCGATCCAGGCCATCGTCGGCATGATCACGATCACACTGTTCATCCCCTGCTTCGCCAGCCTCTTGATGATGGTCAAAGAGCGTGGCCTGAAGACGGCAGTTGCCATGGTCGCGATCATCGTTCCCTTCGCCTTCTTCATCGGCGGCCTGTTCAACCTCGCCCTGCGCGCCGTCTGGTAAGACAATCATGAAACAACACAACGAAGCCCGCCTTCCCTTGACTTTCATCAAGCCCGGTACAAGCGTCCGCCTCACTGCCCTGGGTGATGAAATCGACCCGCTGCTACGCGAGCAACTCATCGCCTACGGCCTGGCCGAAAACCGTCCGCTCACAATCCTGCAACAAAAACCGATGACGGTAGTCCTCGCCGAAGAAGTTGAACTGGCACTGGAGCACACAGTGGCCAGGCATATCTGGGTAGCCCCTTGAAAAAGACAATGCGAATAGTTCGCAATTCATTGTATTAAAAGGATTTTCCTGGAACAAAGCTTCATCTCGATCACTCCAAGCCCTACAATTCGCCCCCAGGCAAGCCAGCCGAGTCATGCCAGCCAGCCACAATGCGCGAATCCTTCCCACCCACCCGGAGAAATGCCATGAAGGGCGACAAGAAAATCATTGAAATCCTCAACGACCTGCTCGCTGGCGAGCTGACCGCCGTTGACCAATACCTGATCCATGGCGAGATGTACGCCGACATGGGCCTGAACGAACTGGCCGAAAAGTCCATTCACGAATCCGACCACGAACGTCAGCATGCCCGCGCCCTGATCCAGCGCATCCTCTTCCTCGAAGGCAAACCGAATCTGGAAAAACGTGAGCCGCTGAAAGTGGGCAAAACGGTACCCGACATGCTCAAGGCCGATCTTGCCGTTGAATACAAGGTCGATGGCGATCTGAAAAAAGCCATCGCTGCCTGCGAAAAGGCGCAAGACTACGTCAGTCGCGACATGCTGCAGGTTCAGCTTGAAGATACGGAAGTGGATCACGCGTACTTCCTCGAAAA
>JAVEXE010000117.1:0-7145 GCA_034004105.1 Azonexus sp.
GGCGATTCAGTCGTGCGGCGTCGTGTCGATGAACGATTGCCGCAGCGACAGCTTTTCGTAGAGCTTGCTCAGGTTTGGGTGGCTTTCCTGCCAGGTGATGTCGGGAAAGCGGAAGCAGAGATAGCCGAGGGCGGTGCCGACGGCGATGTCGGCGAGCGAGAAGTGGGTGCCCATGCAGAAGTTTTTTTCGCCAAGTTGGCTTTCCATCACAGCCAGGCTGCGCTGGATGGTGTCGCGCTGGCGGAGGATCCACTGCGCGCTTTGCTCCTTTTTCGGGCGGCGGCTTTCCTGAACGGCCATCACTGCGGCATCGCACAGTCCATCTGCGAGCGCTTCCCAGCGTTTGATTTCGGTGCGCTCCCGGTTTGGGGCGGGGAAGAGCTTGTTGTTCGGCGTTACGTTATCAATGTGTTCGACAATGACCCGCGAGTCGTAGAGCGGCGTGTCGGCATCAAGCAGCAGGACCGGGATCCGGCCCAGCGGGTTGATCGAGGGCACCTTGCTGCCTTCTTGCGAAGGCAGATCGATGATGAACTCGTAATCCATCTTTTTTTCGGCAAGGACAATGCGGACCTTGCGGACAAAAGGGCTGGTGTGGGAGCCGATCAGTTTCATTCACATGCTCGCTGTATGAGGATGGCGGATTATAGCGTATGGCGTGTCGTGGCGTTGGACAGGTAAAATTCGCCACCTGTTCAAAACGTGACGCACGGTCCTGTTTTTGCCGTGTCGGCCAAAACACCAATAAGGATGTTTTTATGGAATTCAACCCGTTGACCGCAATTTCCCCTCTCGATGGCCGCTATGCCGGCAAGGTCGACGCCCTGCGCGAGCATTTTTCAGAATTCGGCTTGATTCGCGCCCGTCTCAAGGTCGAGATCGAATGGCTGAAGGCGCTGGCTGCTGAACCGCATTTCACGGAAATTGCCGCTTTTTCGCCGTCGACCGTCGCAGAGCTTGACGCGCTGGTCGCCAATTTTGGTCCGGAACAGGCTGCTGAGGTAAAGGCCGAGGAAGCTGTCACCAATCATGACGTCAAGGCGCTGGAATACTGGATCAAGAAAAACACCAAGGGCAACGCCGAAGTCACTAAAGTCAGCGAGTTCGTTCACTTTGCCTGCACTTCCGAAGATATCAACAACCTGTCGCATGCGCTGATGTGCCAGGGTGCCCGCGAACAGGCCATGTTGCCGACGCTGGACAAGGTGATCGAGAAGCTGCGCGAGCTGGCCCACGCCTACGCCGACATCCCGATGATGAGCCGCACGCACGGCCAGCCGGCGACGCCGTCGACGATGGGCAAGGAAATGGCTAACGTCGCCTATCGCCTGCAACGCGCCCGTGCCCGTATCGCCCAGGTCGAGCTGCTCGGCAAGATCAATGGTGCGGTCGGTAACTATAACGCCCATCTGGCCGCTTATCCGGGCTACGACTGGGAAGGCTTTGCCAAGCGTTTCGTCGAATCGCTGGGCCTGACCTTCAACCCCTACACCATCCAGATCGAGCCGCACGACGCGCTGGCTGAACTGTTCGACGCCTTTGCCCGCGCCAACAGCATTCTGGTCGATCTCGACCGCGACGTCTGGGGCTACATCTCCCTCGGCTTCTTCAAGCAGAAGGTCAAGGCTGGTGAAATCGGTTCGTCGACCATGCCGCACAAGGTCAATCCGATCGACTTCGAGAATTCCGAAGGCAATCTCGGTCTGGCCAATGCGGTCTTGAAACATCTCGCCGAAAAACTGCCGATCTCGCGCTGGCAGCGCGACCTGACCGATTCGACGGTGCTGCGCAATATGGGCGTTGGCTTGGGCTACACGCTGCTGGGTTACGACTCGCTGTTGAAAGGTCTGGGCAAGCTGGAAATCAACGCCGACCTGATGAAGGCCGACCTTGACGCCAACTGGGAACTGCTGGCCGAGCCCATCCAGACCGTGATGCGTCGCTATGCCGTGCCGAACGCCTACGAAAAACTCAAGGATCTGACCCGTGGGGCCCGCGTTTCGCGCGAAGGCATGCAGGCTTTTGTCTCGACGCTGGAAATTCCGGAAGCCGCCAAGGCCGAACTGCTCAAGCTGACGCCCTGGGACTACACCGGCAAGGCAGCCGAGCTCGCCAAGCGTATCTGACCATTCAATGATCATCGGGCCGGTTCGCATCGCGGGTCGGCCTTTTTCTTTTGGGAGAAAAAACCATGTCTTTTGCTGAGAATCTGAAAAAACTGCCGGGTATTTCGCATCTGGCGGCGATCAATTTGCTCGATGCCGATGGAAATGTTGCCGCCACCATTGAAAACAAGCCGGGTAGCCAGGGTTCGCTCGCGGTTTATAACCATCTGGCGCAGACCTACGGTTCAATCAATGTCGAGGCTGCCCGGAAAGGGCTGGAAATTTTTGCCGAGCATAGCGAGGATGAGCGGAACAATCCGGGCAAGCATCCGAATATTGCCCGCTTGCTGGAAATTGAAGCCGGTAAGCCGACCCTGCGTGTCAAGCACGTTTTTGCGGTTTGATCGGGCAAGATTTTGTTACATCTTTCTTCCGGCGAGCCTTTCCGTCTGCCGCTGTCTCGTCATGTAAGCGGGCTATAATCCAAGGCGTTGCACTCATTAACCAACAACGGAGAAAAAACCTATGAAAACCAAGCTCTTGCTTGCCGCTCTTATTGCTTCCCTCGCCGCCACCGCGCACGCTCAAGTCAAGGTTGAAGACGCCATCAAGTGGCGTCAGTCGGCTTACGCCACCATGGGTTGGAGCATGGGCCGGATCAAGGCCAACGTGGATGGCAATTACAACAAGGATGAAGTCATCAAGGCTGCCAACGTGATTCAGGCGATTGCCAATTCCGGTATGGGTGCCTTGTACGTGCCGGGTAGCGACAAGGGCAAGGGTTGGGCGGAAACCCGTGTTCAGCCGGCCCTGTTTACCGATGGTCCGAAGGTTGGAAAAATTGCCGGTGATTTCAATGCTGCTGCCAACGAACTGGCCAAGGTCGCTGCAACCGGTGATGCTGCTGCGGTCAAAGTTGCATTTGGTGCGGTGGGCAAAACCTGCAAGTCCTGCCATGACGACTACCGCAAGGACAACAAGTAAGCCTTCTGGCGCTTGATCCGCATGAACCGAGGGGCGCCGTAGGGCGCCCTTGTCATTGGAAAAAAGGAAAAACATGAACAGCAAGAAGATTCTGCTCTGGGATCTACCGACCCGTCTCTTTCACTGGTTACTGGTGGTGGCGATGATTGGTCTGGTTGTCACTGGCAAAATTGGCGGTAACCTCATCGAGTGGCATGGCAAGATCGGTCTTGCCGTCGTGGGCTTGGTGGCGTTCCGTCTGGCTTGGGGTATTTTGGGTTCGACCTACGCACGGTTTTGCCAATTTTTTCCCACGCCGGGCAAAATCAAGGCCTATCTGCAGGGGCAGTGGAAACAACCGGGACATAACCCCTTGGGTGCATTGTCGGTTTTTGGCTTGTTGGGCGTGTTGACCGTGCAATTGCTGACTGGCCTGGTGTCAAACGACGACATCGCTTTTACTGGCCCCTTGGTTGATCTGGTTGGGCGTGATTTCAGTAATCTGGCGACTGGCTGGCATAAGTTGCTGGTGAATCTCCTGATCGCCTTGGTGGTGCTGCATGTGGCGGCGATCATGTTCTACGCGCATGTGAAAAAGGACAATCTCGTCAAGCCAATGGTTTCAGGCTGGAAAGAGCTTGATCCAACGGTGTCGGCTGAATCGGCCAAGGGCGGTGGATTATTGGCCTTGCTGATTGCATTGGCATTTGCCGGGCTGGCTGTTTATCTGGCAACGGGGGTCTGGTTACCCGAGCCGCCGCCTTTGCCCGCCGCAGTACCAACGCCTTCCTGGTGAGAGCCGGATGCTTCGCTGAATTTAGCGCGGAGGAGGCGCTTCATTGATGCTTGCAGTGTCTTCCTCCCCCAGCAGGTGTTGTTTGTAAGCACGGCTGGCTTCTCGCAATATTCGGAGATGCTCCCGGTAATTGCGGCAGCCTTTGCAAATGGCAAGGTGCATTCCAAGCTCCAGTTGTTCGACCAGTTCAAGTTCACGGTCTTCGGCTTCGGACATGCGCCGGGTTGCATCCTTGCAGCTCAGCATGGGCGTTCTCCAGCAAGAAACCAGCTTTTTTCGAGGCAGCCGCGCAAGGCACTGCGGGCGCGATGGAGCATGACGTGGCAATTGCTGGTGCTGATCCCCGCAGCGGCACAGACTTCGCTGGTGTCGAGTTCAAGAAATTCACGCATCATGAAGACGCGTGCTGAGTTTTTGGGTAAATGGGTCAGGCAGGCATCAAAAACAGCCCAGAAATGTTTATCGCGCAGCGAACCTTCTGGATCGCCCCATTGGCTGGGGCGATGGTTTGGTTGCCAGTGCGCGTTCTCCTTGAACAAGGCTTCAAAG
This sequence comes from Azonexus sp., assembly GCA_034004105.1. Classification (GTDB taxonomy): domain Bacteria; phylum Pseudomonadota; class Gammaproteobacteria; order Burkholderiales; family Rhodocyclaceae; genus Azonexus. Next base: position 4,414 of record JAVEXE010000117.1, read on the forward strand.
GAGCGATCCATGTCGTCATCCTCTTCCGTAAAGGCTGACAGCGGCGTCAGGCGGGACTGCTGGCGAATCAGGTCGACGATCTTGTGGCGCAGGATGCCAAATACCCAGGTTTTCAGGGCAGACTGTCCGGCAAAGTTTTTTTCACTGGTCAGCGCAGCGGTCAGGGCTTCCTGCACGGCATCCTCGGCAAGGGTGGCATCGCGCAGTTGAAGCTGAGCGAAGGCCAGCATGTCACGGCGCACACGTTCGACGAAGGCATTATCAATTTCTGCGTTTGCTACCATGCTCAGTTCTCGGTTGGGTGGGTATGGCACCCGATGGTAGCCCAATCAGTGAGGCTATCCGTCATTTTGCGGTGGCGAGTGCCAAAGCGGCGAGTAAGCGAAGGGATTTCATGTTGGGTCTCCTGTGTGTGAATTTCTTGCATGTTCGGACATGTCAGAACAAGGTGGTCAAACGCACCCAGCTTTCCGGGAGTAGTTCAAGCACGCGGGCCTCAAGCCATTTGTCAGCACCGCTGAGAATGGCGATGCCAGTCAGCAGCAGGATGACGCCAAAAATTTTCTTGATTCTGTCCATGTGCAGCATGATCCAGCCGCGAGCACGACCAAACCCGGCGCGTGAAGCATAAGCGACTGCCATCAGAGGAATGGCTGCGCCGGTACCGAAAAGCCCCAGCACGACGCCACCCCGCAAAGCACCGCCTTCAGTCGCAACCAGACTGAGCGCAGCACCCAGCAAGGGTCCGGAACATGGGCTCCAGACCAAGCCTAGAATGCCGCCTAACAGGAAGGCGCCACCGAGAGAGCCGCCATTGAAATGCGAGGAGGCCGTATTGGCCTGAGTGGCGATGGGCAGCATCCATTCGGTGAAGCGTGCATTGAGGACCGGGATCAACATGATCATGCCAAAAGTCAGCAACAGCACGCCGCCAAAAGTGCGGACATGATCGCCATCGACTTCCAGGGCGGGGCCAAGCGCGCCAAGCAGCATACCGATCAACGCAAAGGACAAGGCCATTCCCAGGCCCATGGCGACCGGAGCCAGTCGATTTTGCTGGACTGCGCCACCGACGACGAGGGGCAACACCGGGAAGACACACGGCGACAAGGTCGTCAGACTGCCTGCCAGAACAGCAAGGCCAAGCACGGCAGGGGAAAGCGATTCAAGCATGATGATCTCCGGTGTTTGGAGATTAGTCGTGTCGAGTGGTGTATTTCTTACACAGCAATGGAAAAGCTTGAATCGCAATTGAGGGTATTACTGTTTGCCCGGTAATACGATATTGACTTCCAGAACTTCGTAACGACCCTGCTTTTCGACGGAGACACGAAGGTCATCCGGGTTGATCGAGACGTACTTGGAGATGACGGCGATCAGTTCGCGTTGCAGGTCGGGCAGGAAGTTGGTGGCTGTCGCACCATCGCGCTCGTGGGCGATGATCAGTTGCAGGCGTTCCTTGGCGACCTGGGCGGTTTTCGGCTTGTTGCCGAAGAGCATGGAGAGTAATGACATATCATTTGCCTCCGAAGAGGCGCTTGAGCAGGCCGGGTTTGACGTAGTCGACGTAGCGCAGCGGGCGCTCTTCACCAAGGAAGCGGGCGACGATGTCCTGGTAGGCTTGGGCTGCGTCAGTGTCTTTCTGATGAATTACAGGGGCGCCCTGGTTTGAGGCTTGCAGAACCTCTTCCGATTCCGGGACAACGCCGATGATTTCGACACGCAGGATTTCCTGGATGTCCTTGTACGAAAGCATTTCACCGGCCTCGACTCGGGCCGGGTTGTAGCGGGTAATCAGGAGGTGTTCCTTGACTGGCTCCCGGCCTTCCAAAGCACGGCGGGACTTGGCTTGCAGGATGCCTAGGATGCGGTCGGAGTCGCGTACCGACGAAACTTCCGGGTTGGTGACGACGAGCGCTTCATCAGCGAAGGTCAGGGCCATCACTGCGCCATGTTCGATGCCGGCTGGGGAGTCGCAGACGATGAACTCAAAACCCATGTGGGCGAGTTCTTTCAGTACCTTTTCGACACCTTCTTCTGTCAAGGCGTCCTTGTCGCGGGTTTGCGAGGCGGGCAGCACATAAAGGTTGTCGCAATGCTTGTCCTTGATCAGCGCCTGATTCAGCGAGGCCTCGCCGTTGATGACATTGACCAGGTCGTAGACGACGCGGCGCTCGCAACCCATGATCAGGTCGAGGTTGCGCAGGCCAACGTCAAAATCGATGACGGCTGTCTTGAAGCCGCGTAGTGCCAGACCGCTGGAAAAACTGGCGCTGGTGGTGGTCTTGCCAACGCCGCCTTTGCCGGAAGTTACGGTGATGATTCGGGTCATGATGAATTTTCTCTAGGGAAGTTCAGGAATTATTCTGGAGTTAACGTAAGGAGATGCAAGCCATTTGCAATCGTTGATTGCCGCCTTCCTCGGTTAGTCGAACCATCACTGGCTGGCGGGCAAGGTCCGCTGGCAGGCCGTTTTCAAACGTCCGGTAAATGCCGGCAATCGAAAGCAGCTCGGCCTCCAGGCTGGTTGTGAAGATGCGAGCGCGAGCATTGCCACTGGCACCCGCCAAAGCACGGCCACGCAGGGGCGCATAGACATGGATGTTGCCATCGGCAATGACTTCGGCACCAGCACTGACCATGGCCATGATGATCAGGTCGCTGTCTTTGGCATAGACCCGTTGTCCGGAGCGAAGGGGGCGATCCAGGATAACGGCTTCGGCGGCTGCGGC
>JAVEXE010000118.1:0-7123 GCA_034004105.1 Azonexus sp.
CTATGAGAAGCCCACGGCCGAACGCAAGCGCAAGGCCGCTGCCGCTGTCAAGCGTCAGAACAAGCGTCTCCGCAGCCTGACCCTGCCGCCGAAGATGTACTGATCGAGTACAACAGATGCAGCAAAATTAAAGCCGCCTGCCGTCAAAAGCTGGCGGCTTTGTCTTTCTCCACGAGTTTTTCACTCACAGAAACCCAATCGAGCACACCATGAGCCTGAAAGCACGCATTACCGAAGACATGAAATCGGCCATGAAAGCCAAGGAAAGCGCACGACTGGCAACCATCCGCCTGCTGCTTGCCGCCATCAAACAAAAAGAGGTCGACGAGCGCGTCGAGCTTGACGATGCCGCAACCGCCGCCGTTATTGAGAAACTGGTCAAGCAACGCAAAGACAGCGTCAACCAATATCAGGCTGCCAACCGTCAGGACCTGGCGGATGTCGAAATTGCCGAAATCGCTGTGCTCTCCGCCTACCTGCCGGAAAAAATGGGTAGCGCAGAAATCGCCGCCGCCGTGGCTGAGGCAGTCGCCGAAACCGGTGCCACAGGCGCTGCCGACATGGGCAAGCTGATGGCCGTGCTCAAGCCACGACTGGCCGGGAAAGCCGACATGGCGGAAGTCTCAAAACAGGTCAAGGCCGCGCTTGCGGGCTAACTTGATCCCAGAGAGTTTCATTCAGGATTTACTGGCCCGGGTCGATATCGTCGACCTGGTCGATAGTTATGTCCCGCTGAAAAAAGCCGGGGCCAACTACGCTGCCTGCTGCCCTTTCCACAACGAAAAATCACCGTCATTCACCGTGAGCCCGACCAAGCAGTTCTACCACTGCTTCGGCTGCGGCGCGCACGGTACCGCCATCGGGTTCGTCATGGAGTATCAGGGCATCGGCTTCGTCGATGCCGTACGCGAACTTGCCTCCCGCATTGGCATGACCGTCCCGGAAAGCGATGCACCCTCCCAGGAAAAACTTGGCCAGACGCGCCGACTCATTGATGTCATGAGTCGCGCCGCGTCGTATTACAAAGACCAACTTCGCCAATCCAAGAAGGCCATCGATTATTGCAAAAAACGCGGGTTGACCGGAGAAATCGCCGCCCGTTACGGCATCGGCTATGCGCCTGATGGCTGGAATAACCTGAAAACGGTTTTTTCCGACTACGACAGCGACGAACTTAAAATCGCCGGCCTGATCATCGACAACGAATCCGGCCGCCGTTACGACCGCTTCCGCGATCGCCTGATGATCCCGATCATCAACCCCAAGGGCGATATCATTGGCTTCGGTGGCCGAGTTATTGATCAAGGCGAACCGAAATACCTGAATTCGCCGGAAACCCCTTTATTCGAAAAAGGCCGCGAACTATTCGGCCTACCACAAGCCCGTCAGGCATTGCGCGAAACCAACACCGCCATCGTGACCGAGGGTTACATGGACGTTATCGCACTGGCCCAAAACGGCGTTGGTAACGCCGTCGCCACCCTGGGTACGGCAACCACACCCACCCACGTCCAGAAACTGCTGCGCCAGGTAGACCGCATCGTTTTTTGTTTCGATGGCGACAACGCAGGCAGGAAAGCCGCCTGGCGCGCCCTGGAAAACGCACTCGAAGCACTGGCAGACAACAAACCCATCGGTTTTGTTTTTCTCCCTGCCGAACACGACCCGGACAGCTTTATCCGCGAATACGGCAAGGCGGAGTTTGACCGTCAAGTCACCCAGGCGATGCCCTTATCGGATTTCCTGCTGCGCGAACTCGCCCAGCGCTGCGACCTGACCAGCGCCGAAGGCAAGGCCAAACTGATCTATGAAGCAAAGCCGCTCCTGCTCAAATTGCCAACCCCCCTGCTCCGTCTGCAGCTGGTCAAACGCCTGGCCGAAGCCAGCGGCTTTGCCCAGCAAGAGGTTGAGCGCCTGTGCGAACTGAAATCCTACGCACCAGCCCCACCACCACGAGCCCAGCGAAATCCCCCATCGCTCACAAAGAACCTGCTGCGCATTGTTTTGAACAAGCCAGCACTTGCCGCCGAACTGCCATCGGACCTACTACCCGACACCCCGGAACGCCCGGCACTAATCCGCCTGCAAGCGCTGGCGCGCAACGGCCATGGCATGCAAGGCTATGCCGTGTTGCGGGAGCAGCTGCGCGGATCCCCCGAAGAACCCATGATCGAGGCTGCAGCCTCTGAACTTCTTGCCCTGCCATTTGACGAAGAAGAAGCTGAAGCCGAATTCCGCGCTACGCTGCTGAAGTTCCAGGAGAACGCGCAAATGCGCCAATTTGCCGACCTCCAGCGCAAAGCGCAGCAATTCGGCGTCGCCGGCTTGACCGCAGCAGAAAAGCAGGCCTACATACAGTTTGTCAGCACAGGGAAAAAACACAGCTAAGCTGTGGTAAAATTTACGGTTTTCTCCAATCACATGGATCGCATTCATGGCTAAGGCAAAAGACACCGCTAAGGAAGCAACCAAGGCTCGCACCAGCAAAGCCAAGGATAAAGCTGCTGAAAAAGCGCTGCTCGAAGGCGCAATGGCAGAAACCCCGCAACCGCTTGACGCCGAAGCGCGCAAGATGCGCCTCAAGGCACTGATCAAGCTGGGGAAGGAACGCGGTTATCTGACCTACGCCGAAATCAACGACCACCTGCCTGACGACGTTGTCGACGCCGAGTCCATCGAGGCCATCATCTCGACCTTCAGCGAAATGAGCATCCAGGTTTTCGACGAAGCTCCGGCTGCTGAAGACCTGCTGATGTCGGACACCGCCGCTGCCGCGACTGACGACGAGGAAGTCGAAGCTCAGGCCGAACAGGCATTGTCGACAGTCGACTCCGAATTTGGCCGCACCACCGACCCGGTACGGATGTACATGCGTGAAATGGGCTCGGTCGAGCTCCTCACTCGCGAAGGCGAAATCGAGATCGCCAAGCGGATCGAGGAAGGCCTGAAGCACATGATCCAGGCCATCTCGGCCTGCCCGACGACCATCGAGGAAATTCTCGACATGGCGGCGAAGGTCGAAGCCGACGAGATGCGTATCGACGAAGTGATTGACGGGCTGATTGACCCCAACGCCGTAGAAGCCGAACCCGCTAGCAACACCGAGGACGACACCGGCGACGACAGCGAAGATAGCGACGACGACGATGGCGGCGACGATGAGGGTGATGACGCAGGCGGTGCCGCTGCAGCTTCGTTACTGCAGCTAAAAGCCGAGGGCATCGAGCGCTTCAAAAGCATCCGTGCAATTCACGCCAAAATGCAGAAGACCCTCGGAAGCAAGGGCTCCCAAGATAAGGCGTACCTCAAGCTGCAGCAACAACTCTCCGATGAGTTGATGAATATCCGCTTCACCTCCCGCTGCATTGAACGTCTGTGTGACAATGTTCGCGGCATGGTAGACGAGGTTCGAGGCTGCGAGCGAAAGATTCAGAACATCTGCGTCGACCGCGTCCGCATGCCGCGCCCGCATTTCATTCAATCCTTCCCTGGTAACGAGATCAATCTCGACTGGGTCGAAGCCGAAATTGCCGCCGCACCCAAAACCTATGTCGCGATCCTGACCCGTAGCGCTCCCGACATTCAGGAAGAGCAGAAGAAACTGCTCGCCCTGCAGGAACGTATTGGCATTTCGCTCAAGGAACTCAAGGAGATCAACAAGCAGATGTCTACCGGCGAAGCCAAGGCTCGCCGAGCAAAGCGCGAAATGACCGAGGCCAACCTGCGCCTGGTGATCTCCATCGCCAAGAAGTACACCAATCGCGGCTTGCAGTTCCTCGACCTGATTCAGGAAGGCAACATCGGCCTGATGAAGGCCGTGGATAAATTCGAATATCGTCGCGGCTACAAGTTCTCGACCTACGCCACCTGGTGGATTCGCCAAGCCATTACGCGGTCCATCGCTGATCAGGCACGCACCATCCGCATCCCGGTGCATATGATCGAGACGATCAACAAGATGAACCGGATCAGCCGTCAGATCCTGCAGGAAACGGGCGCAGAACCGGATCCGGCAACACTGGCCAAAAAAATGGACATGCCAGAGGACAAGATCCGCAAGATCATGAAGATTTCCAAGGAGCCCATCTCCATGGAAACCCCGATTGGCGACGACGATGACTCTCATCTGGGCGACTTCATCGAAGACCAGACAACCCTGGCACCGGCTGACGCCGCGATGTTCTCCAGCCTGCGCGATGTCACCAAAGACATTCTCGACAGCCTGACGACGAGAGAAGCCAAGGTGCTGCGCATGCGCTTTGGTATCGAAATGAACACCGATCACACACTCGAAGAAGTCGGCAAGCAATTCGATGTCACGCGTGAGCGCATTCGTCAAATTGAAGCCAAAGCACTTCGGAAGCTGCGCCATCCGAGCCGATCGGATAAACTACGCAGCTTCCTGGATCCTACAGGGAATTAAGCTTTCCGGGCCTGTAGCTCAGTTGGTTAGAGCAGAGGACTCATAATCCTTTGGTCCACGGTTCAAGTCCGTGCGGGCCCACCAAATCTGATCCCCGGCAATCGCCGGGGATTTTCTTGTAACACAACGCAGAACCTTGCCATGCTGTCACGTCTGCTGAGCCAAACCGGCATCGCGCTACTCTGGCTGCTGCACTTTCTTCCCATGCCCATTCTGACCTGCCTTGGTCATGGGTTAGGCAAACTGCTGTACATTTTTGGCCCACGCCGCCGCAGGATAGCCACCATCAATATTGACCTGTGTTTTCCCGAACTTTCTGCGGTCGACCGTAAGAATCTGGTGAAAACACATTTCGCCCTACTTGGCCGAAGCATCCTTGACCGCAGCATTCTTTGGTGGGGTAGCGAATCCAGAATTCATCAACTGGTCCAGGTCAAAGGCAAGGAAAAAATCGAAGCACAATTAAGCACAGCTCGGCCAGTCATCATTCTTGCCCCACATTTTCTCGGACTGGATGCCGGCGGCGTTGCGATGACCATGCGATTTGATATCGTCAGCATCTACTCCAAGCAAAGCAACCCCGTTTTTGACCAAGTCGTACTGCAAGGCCGTAGCCGCTTCGGCAATCAATTGCTGCTTTCAAGGCACGACGGCGTGCGTGGCACCATCAAGGCCATGAAGTCCGGGCGCCCCTTCTACTATCTGCCCGACCTCAACCCGCATCGCCGCGATGCTGTTTTTGCCCCTTTCTTCGGCATCCAGACCGCAACCATCACCGGCCTCTCCCGCCTGGCCAAAGCCGCTGGCGCCGTCGTTTTACCCTGCGTTACCGAAATCCTGCCTGACAATGCAGGTTACGAAGTCAGAATTGGCGACCCTTGGTCCGACTTCCCTAGCGCCGACCCCATCGCTGACACCGCCCGCATGAACGCCTGGATCGAAAGCGAAATTCGCAAGATGCCCAGCCAGTACTACTGGGTCCATCGACGGTTCAAGACGCGACCGGAGGGGGAAGCAAGATTTTATTGATTTCAGATAGGCATCCCATGCCAGACAACCAGACGCTCTCTCCTCTTCCGAACGATTTCGACACTTGGTGGAATTTACCCAGTGCGTGGTTCGAGGAGCCCAATATCCGACGCTCAGGCTGGAGTGGCATGGCCACCAGCCGCTTTGGTGAATCCCTCTATTTCATCAAGAAGCAATGCAATCACCTTTGCCGAAGCCCACTCCATCCACTAGGCATACCAACCACGGATCGGGAGTATGCAAATATCCAGCGATTGGCCAAGATTGGCATTCGCGTCCCGGAAGTGGTTTTTCATGCAAGTCGCAAAGATGCCGAAGGCTTTAAAGGTTTATTGGTCACCCGAGAACTTGTTGGTTTCAAAGCGATCTCCGAAGCAATCTCACTTTCCGACCAGGAAAAAAATCAATTGGCAATTGCCGTTGGTCAAACAATTGGTCGCATGCATCGCGAAAAATTACAACACAGCTGCCTATACGACAAACACGTCATGTATTGCTGGCAGGATGACAAACCGGAAATCGCACTAATTGACCTGGAAAAACTCCGCCGCCCCATTTTGCCTTGGCGTGCAGCAAGGCATGACCTGGATCAGTTATATCGACATCAGAGGGTTTGGGACTCAACGCAATGGGCAACATTACTCGCAGCCCATAAAAAAGAAACCCACAAATAACCCTTATGCACAAATCTCAACTTGCTTCAGCAAGTTGCTCCAGGTGAACCCAATCAACAATGCCCCCTGATGGCGAATATCCAAAAATCATCTCCTGAAGCATCAACCTAACCATAAAGATATCGTTCAAATCAAGTGCTTCCTGCAATTTTGACAAACGCTGGCGAAGTTCGAACCAAGGAATAAAGTTTTCATGAGCTTTCATGATTCTGGGATGTCCAGTCACTTTGGGATTATCGCCGATTAACAATTCTTCATAGAGCTTTTCACCGGGACGCAAACCAGTAATTTCAATCTCGATATCTCCGTCCGGATTAGTTTCATCTTTTACCTGAAGCCCTGACAATTCAACCATTCGCCGGGCTAGGTCGATGATTTTCACGGGCTCACCCATGTCAAGCACGAAGACATCTCCGCCTTTAGCCATTGCACCAGCTTGAATCACCAGTTGCGCAGCCTCTGGAATAGTCATGAAGTAGCGCGTAATTTCGGGGTGAGTCAACGTAACCGGTCCGCCATCACGGATCTGCTGACGAAACCGAGGCACCACCGAACCTGATGATCCAAGCACGTTCCCAAATCTGACCATCGTGAACTTTGTACCCGTCGTTGTTGCTGCCAACGCCTGCAAAACCATCTCCGCCAGCCGCTTGCTGGCGCCCATGATGTTAGTTGGCCGCACTGCCTTATCTGTGCTGATTAAAACGAAATCAGCAACACCGGTGCTTAATGCGGCCTGAGCTAACTTTAGCGTGCCCAATACGTTATTTTTCACTCCTTCGGCCGGATTATGCTCAACTAGCGGAACATGTTTATAGGCAGCCGCATGATAAACCGTATCAGGCCTCCAGGTTGACATGATGTCCTGCATCCGCGCCTCATCCTGTACAGAGGCAAGAAGCGGCACCAAATCTAAAACACGCCCAGCAAGTTTTTCCTCCAGTTCCTGATGAATTGCATAAAGCGCGAATTCATTCTGCTCAACCAATAAGAGCTT
>JAVEXE010000119.1:0-7050 GCA_034004105.1 Azonexus sp.
CACGGGCGGTATACTGCGGCCTTTTCTGTTCGGGTAAATTTCATGGCCGCCAACGACACCGCCAGCATGGCGCTTTTTTGCGACTTCGAGAATATTGCATTGGGGGTGCGCGACGCACAGTACGAGAAATTCGATATCCGCCCGGTGCTGGAGCGTTTGCTGGCCAAGGGCAGTATTGTGGTCAAGAAAGCCTATTGCGACTGGGATCGCTACAAGGGATTCAAAGCGGCGATGCACGAGGCCAATTTCGAATTGATTGAAATTCCCCATGTCCGACAGTCGGGCAAAAATTCTGCCGATATCCGCATGGTCGTCGATGCGCTTGACCTTTGCTATACCAAGGCGCACGTCGATACTTTCGTCATCATTTCCGGTGATTCCGATTTTTCGCCGCTGGTTTCAAAACTCCGCGAAAACGCCAAAAAAGTTGTTGGTGTCGGGGTGAAACAATCGTGTTCGGATCTATTGGTGACCAATTGCGATGAGTTCATCTATTACGATGATCTGGTGCGCGACCGGGAGGGTAACCGCACTTCGCAACGTCGTGAGCGGGAAAAACGTACGCCAGAAGAAGAAGCCAAGCGGCGCGAGAAAATGGAAGCGCGCAAGACCAAGGCAGTTGATCTGGTTGCCTCGACGCTGGCGGACATGCTCGCCGACCGTGGCGATGGTGAGCGCGTCTGGGCCTCGGTGCTGAAAGAGGTCATCAAACGGCGTAATCCGGGATTCAGCGAAAGTTATTTTGGCTTCCGCACCTTCGGCAATTTGCTGGAAGAGGCCGCCAGCCGGGGCTTGCTGGCGATTGGCCGAGATGAGAAATCCGGCAATTTCGTGATGCGGGCGAAGGGCGGGGGCGAGTTGGGCAGCGATCCTGTGCTCGATTCTGAGATGCCAAACCTGGTGGTTCCGATGGAAGTTGCGCCGCTGGCGCAGGAACCTGAAAGTCAGGAAGTCCCTCCTGTTGAAGCCGGCGGGGCTGATGTGGCGGCTGCTGTTGCAACGGAGATTGTGGACGTAGCCAAAGACGACAGGAATCAGGCCAAGCGTCGTGGTGGACGCCGGTTGCGTTCCGAGGGCAAGAAACAGAAGCGGGTGCCATCTGACGAAGCCGCCAGTGATGAGGCCTTGTTTGCCGTTTTTGCCGAGGCGGCGGGTGAGGTCGTTGCGCCCGTTGCTGACGGTGTTGCTATCGCTGAACCCACAGAACAGGCGCCAATGCTGGAGGCGAATTTGTCATCGGAACATTCGACGCAGCAGGCGCTGCCTGAAGATGGTTCGGAAAAACGTCGTCGGACAAACCGTCGCCCACGCAAGAAGGCAGATAGTGCGCTTGAGGTTACACCTGCCTTGCTTGCTGAAGTCCCTGCCGTGTCCACCAGCCAAACTGATCTTGCGGTCGACGCGTCCGATGCGGAAAAAAAGCCGGTCAAGAAGGCGGCAGCTACGCGAAGCCGCAAACCCCGCAAGGCCAAAGTGCCTTCCGGGGCGGATACGCCTGACTCTGGATCAGATGACGCGTAGCAGCATCTCGCGCAATTCTTCGGCCCGGCGGCGACCTTCCCGGGTCTGAACAATTGCGTTGAACCACGGGTCGAATTGCCAGCGCAATTCCTCGTGGGATTTGGCGGCATAAACCGCTTCAACAATGTGCAGATGGGCAAAAGGGCCGCAGAAGGTTTTCAGGGTGTTTTCGATGAAATGGCGGGCCTTTTCCATCTCATCCTTGTTTGGCGGGTTGGGGATGGGGCGAAAGGCGTTGATGGCTGGCAGGGCTTCTTTCGGGGCTGCCTGCACGACGCCTTTGTTGTCTTTCAGGCCTGTCACTTCGATAAAGCCGTCTTCTTCAAGCAGACCCAGGGTGTGTTGCAAATCGTCGGTTTGCAGCATCTCACGCAATTCGTCGACCGTCCGTTTGCCGTCGACCATGATCAATACCCGCCGCTGACGTGGTGTCAGGCCGCCGGTGCGAGTGGTCAATTCTTCTTGTCCTTTTGGGGTTTTAGCAAAAACGACGCCCATGAAAAGTCTCCGTTGTGGTTTTTTACTATAGTGAAATGGATTGTACCCAAAAAGAAAAACCCGCCAACAGGCGGGTTCGTGGTTTGAGGAAATAAATCCTGCTTAGTTGACTTTGGCCTTGCTGCGCAAATCCTTGATCAGATTTTCGACCAATGCCTGATTGGCGCGCTGCTGAAGCTGCGGCTTGACTTCGGCGAACGACGGCGGGGTCAAAGCACGACTGTCATCAAGCTGGATGACGTGATAGCCGAAATCGGTCTTTACCGGTGTCTTGGTAAACTCGCCTTTTTTCAGCTTGCCCAAGGCTTCGCCAAAGGGTTGAACGTAGCTCTTGGGAGAACTCCAGCCCAGTTCGCCGCCTTTGTCCTTGGAGCCTGGATCGAGTGATTGTTTCGCCAGGTCGGCAAATTTTTCACCCTTTTCCAGCTTGGCGATGATGGCTTTGGCATCGTCTTCTTTTTCGACCAGGATGTGGCGGGATTTGTACTCGGTGTTGCCCAGCGAATTCTTGATCTGTTCGTATTCGGCCTTGAGTTGGGCCTCGCTGATGGCGTTTTTGCTGACATGCTCGGACAGGAAAGCACGAATCAGCACTGCCTGGCGGGCAAGTTCGATCTGGCCTTGAATCTCGGATTTTTTATCCAGTCCTTGCTTTTTTGCTTCCTGGACGAGTAACTCGCGCCGTACCAGTTCTTCCTTGATGGCATTTTTCAGTTCTTCCGATTCGCTGGCGCCTTGCGCCTTCTGCTCGGCCAGGAAGGCATCGTAGACCGATTGCGAGATGGGCTTGCCATTGACTGTGGCAAACGCTTTGCTTTGTTGCGCGATTGCCGGGGCGGAAATCAGGGAACCAGCGACCAGCAGGGCAGCCAGGGTATTGAGTTTGAACATGAAGTATTCCTGCAGTTTGAGAGGGGTATTAAATTCGGGATGAAGTCATTCGGGGGAACGTGCGTCTATGGCCAGCGCGTGTATTGCGCCGTGCATCAAATCGCCAGCAGCATCGTACACCAGTCGGTGTCGGGCCAGTGTGGATTTGCCCGCAAAAACGGCAGCCACGATTTCCACACGGAAATGACCGCCCTGGCCAGCACCCGCATGGCCTGCGTGACGATGCGATTCATCCGCAAGCTTGAGCGACAAGGGCGCGAGGCGGGTCAGGCGGGTGCGCAGAGTGGCGAGGGTGTCTTGATGGTCCATGGCGGCAGGCATCAGGCAGGCAGGACTTTCTTGAAGGGCTTGACTGTAACCTTTTCGTAGACGCCGGCGGCAATATACGGGTCTGCGTCAGCCCATTGACGGGCAGCTTCCAGCGAAGCGAACTCGGCAACAATCAGGCTGCCACTGAAACCCGCAGCTCCTGGGTCTGGCGAGTCGATGGCCGGGCAGGGGCCCGCGAGAATCAGGCGTCCGTCCTGTTGCAGTGCCAGCAGTCGCTCGACATGTGCGGGGCGTGCAGCGAGGCGTTGTTCCAGTGTTCCGGCACGATCTTCACCGATAATGGCATACAGCATCGTGTATTTCCTTAATCAAAGTTCAAGGATGCGCCCCTGATCCGGGTTCAAGAAATGTACCGTCAGATTCAGGTTAAGGCGTGGTTTAAGAGCGAAGCATTATATACTCACGGCTGAACCGTAAGGTGTGACCCGGATATGCACAAGGTTTTGATAATTGATGACAGTGATATCAACCTGACCCTGATCAAGGCGTTGGTATTGAAACTCGGCGAATGCGAGCCAATCTTGTTCGCTCATCCGGTGTGTGCGCTGGACTGGTGTCGCGACCACATTCCGGATCTGGTGATTGTCGATTACATGATGCCGGAAATGGATGGTCTGGATTTCATCCGCAACTTCAGGGAGTTGCATGGCCGGACGGAAATTCCGGTGCTGATGATCACCGCCAATGACCAGAAGGATGTCCGCTACGAAGCGCTCAATGGTGGAGCAAACGACTTTCTGACCAAACCGATTGATCGTATTGAATTCTCCGCCCGTGCCAAGAACATGCTGGCCCTGCGAACAGGGCAGAAATTTCTGGCCGACCGTGCGGCTCATCTGGCGCAGCAGGTTGACGAGCGCACCAAAGAAATTCGTGATCGCGAGCGTGAGCTGATTTTCCGCATTTCCCGGGCTGCCGAATTTCGTGATCCGGAAACTGGCGCCCATATTCAGCGCATGGCCCACTATTCGGCGGTGATTGCCCGCGGACTGGGCCTCCCGGAAAGTCAGCAGCGCCTGATCCTCCAGGCAGCGCCGATGCACGACGTGGGCAAGATCGGTATTCGTGACTACATCCTGCTCAAACCAGGACGTTTGACGCCTGAAGAGTTCGACATCATGAAGCGTCATGCTGAACTCGGGTATGAGTTACTCAAGGGCAGTTCATCCGAAATCATTCAGGCTGGTGCGGCCATCGCACTGGCGCATCATGAGAAGTATGACGGTTCGGGATATCCGCAAGGCCTCAAGGGTGAAGCCATCCCTTTGTTTGGACGCATCGTGGCTGTTGCCGATGTGTTTGATGCCCTGACCTCGGAGCGCCCTTACAAGAAGGCGTGGCCGCTTGAGGATGCACAAAATCTGCTTCTTGAAGGCAAGGGTTCACATTTTGACCCACAGTGTGTTGATGCCTTTATGGCAGCCTGGGCTGAAGTACTGGAAATTCGCCAGCGTTTCCAGGACGAAATCGAGCCTGAAGTCTGAAATCAAAAAGAGAAAATGACCATGCTGACTCCGTTCATTCTTGACCGCGCTGCCATCCTGGAGAGACTTGGCGGCGATGAAGAAATCTTTACCATGATGGTCGATATGTTCCTGGCCGATGCGCAGAACAATTGCGCCGCACTGCAGGCTGCGCAAGCGGCGGGCGATGGGCCTCTGCTGCAGCGTGAGGCACATACCATCAAAGGTTTGTTATCGACTTTTTCGGATGACGACGGTGCAGAAATCGCTTTCGTCCTGGAGCAGCGGGCAAAACTGAACCAACTCGACGACGCGGGTGCGCGCGTTGCCTTGTTGGTCAAGCGGATGGAAGAGGTCAGCGCAACCCTGAGCGCGCTGTAGTCCGCGGGCGCTTATTCGGGCAGTTGCAGACTGCTTGCAGCTGCCTTGGGTCCCCCCTCAGGATCGTAAGCGACCATTCCCAGGCGCGGCGCGAGGAGAAGTTGATCTAGGGTCGCCAGATTTTCGGCAAAACGTGGCATCTGCGGATCAATCTGATTGGCAACCCAGCCGGCGATCAGCAGGCCGCGCGCAGCAATCGCTTCGGCGGTCAGCAGCGCGTGGTTCAGGCAACCAAGCCGCATGCCAACCACCAGAATCACCGGTAGCCCGAGTTGCGCCGCCAGATCGGCGCCGTTGTGGTCGACGTTGAATGGCACGCAAAATCCCCCCGCGCCTTCGACAACGACAAAATCTGCTGCCTGACGGGCTCTCTTTACTGTCTCAGCAATCCGCGCGAAGTTGATGTCGACCCCGGCTTCGGCGGCCGCGATATGGGGCGCAATGGCCGGAGCAAAGCAATATGGGTTGATGATCTCTGCTGGCAGGCGCACGGTGCTGGCGGCTTTCAGCGATTCGACATCATCGTTGCTGCCGTCGGCTCGGGTGCCGGCAGCGACTGGCTTCAGTCCTGCCGTGCGCAAGCCGCTGTTGCCGGCACGGTAAAGCAGGGCCGATGCCACGAAGGTTTTGCCGATGTCAGTGTCGGTGCCGGTGAGGAAGTAGGCTGAGCTCATACGGATGCGTGGAGATAGATCAGATCGTAGGTTAACGGGAGTCCGGCAGGAGAGCGCCGGGTTTCATAAGCAGCTTCGATTTTCTGCCAGCTACGCGGACTGAGCAAGCCGCGGCGGCGACCGGCCCCTAGCTGGTTGGCACCAACGGACTTGACCGAGCGCAACAAGCTGCGCAGATTGGGATGATAGGTGGTTTCTGCCTGGTTTTCGATGTGGACCGCAGAAAAGCCGGCTGACGCCGCTGCTGAACGGACGGTTTCGACCGGAGTGAACATTATCGTGTGTTGGTGCTGGTCGACCGCAGCAAAGGCCTCGCGCAATTCGTGGAAGGTTCGTGGGCCGAGGGTGCTGACGGCGAGATGGCCGCCGGGGCGCAGAACACGACGTGCTTCGCGTAGTGCCCTGCCAAGATCACACCACTGAACTGCCATGCTCGACCAGTATAGATCCAGCGTTTCAGCCGCCAGCGGCAGGTGTTCGAGATCCGCGCTGACACGCAGGCAAGCCGGTGGAACACGTTGCAGCATGGCACTGGCCAGATCCAGGGCAAGGACGGTGGCGGCGGGGAAACGCTGGCTGAGCAACTGGCTGCCGTAGCCGGTACCACAGCCGGCATCCAGCAGCCGGGATGGTGCGCTCGCAGCGGGTAGGCCAAGGGCCAGCCTGTGGCAGGCATGACGCTGGATGCTGGCGGCGAGATCATAGCGCTCAGCCGCTTGATCGAAGGCTTGCCGGACCAGGGTCCGGGCGGGCTGCGTCATCCCTGCTGGCGACCCAGAAAGTCGCGGGCAAGGTCAAGGAAGGCGGTTGGCTGTGAAAGGAAGGGCGCGTGCGCGCAACCGCTCATCGTGGCCAGACTGGCCTGCGGTATCAGGTCGGCCAGCGCCTCAGCGGCAGCAAGCGGCATCAGCGGGTCGGCGGCACCGTGAATCAGCAGGGTGGGCGCACTGACCTGTCTGGCCGTTTCCTGTAGGTCAACTTCGGCTAGCCAGCGCAGGCCGCAAGCCAGTACGTCGGCAGGTGGCAGCGGGTCGGCGAGTTCAAGAATCTGTCGGCTGACGTCCTTGGCCTTGTCGTCGCCGCGATTGAAGCCGCCGACAAAGCGCGGCAGCATGCCAGCCGCGTCGGCGGCAACGGCAGCGGTGAATTCGGCCAGCATGGCGGGTGGCATGGCGTGCGGCCAAGTGTCACGCTGGACAAATGAGGCTGTGCCGGCGACGAGCAGCAGGCGAGCGACCTTGTCCGGGTGCCGGGCGGCAATGGCCAATGCCAACTGTGCCCCGATTGACCAG
>JAVEXE010000120.1:0-3313 GCA_034004105.1 Azonexus sp.
GAAGTGTGGCGGCTTTGCCGGGCTGCTGGCCTGGCCGGGCAGCATTGATGCCAAGCAGTTGCGGCGTTTGCAGGTGGCTGCCGAAGGGCAGGCGATTTTTGCCGCATTGTGGCGGTCGACCGCAGTCGCGGCTACACCATCTCCCGCCGCTTTGCGTCTGACGCTGTCGGCGGATGGCGACACCCTCCTGCTGCGTATTCTCAAACGGCGTGGTCGTCCGGCTTCCCGCCCGCTACGGATTTCGATTCCCCGACCGGTGAAACAGCATGAAGTTGTGGTTGGCCCTGCATTTCCCCCTGTTGCCGCTGGAAGCCCTGTCGTTGCGGCAGCCGCCTAGCGCGATTGTGTCGCAGGGGCGGATTCTGGTGGCTGACGACGCTGCGGTTTTGGCCGGCATTTTGCCCGGTCAGAAGCGGTCGACCGCGCTTGGCCTGGTGCCGGCATTGCGTCTTTTTGAGCGCTTGCCGCAACGCGAGACGGAAGCGCTGGACGCATTGGCGTGCTGGGCCGGGCAGTTCTCGCCCATGGTCAGTCTGGCTGCGCCGATGACGGTTCTGCTCGAAATCGGTGGCTGCCTGCGTTTGTTTGGCGGACTGGCTGCGCTGGTTCAAGCGGTGTTGGCCGGCTGTGCGGCACAGGGCTGGTCAGTACGCTGGGCCGTGGCACCGACGCCATTGGCAGCGCGCTGGTTGGCACAAGAGGGTGCGGCGAGTTCTGTCGAAGCGCAGGAAGCGTTGCGCCCGGCCTTGGCCGAACTGCCTTGTTCCGTGCCCGCTTGGGGTGCAAAAATCCAGGCTCGTCTTGAGTCCTTCGGGCTGGCGCGTCTGGGGGATCTCCTGGCGCAGCCTGCGGCATCCTTGCGGCGGCGCATTGGTGATGGGCCGGTGGATGATCTGCTGCGCGCCTTGGGGGATTTGCCCGATCCGCAGCAGGCTTTTGTTTTTCCTGAACGTTTTGCTGCCGGTCTTGAGTTGCCTTCTCGTGTCGAGTTTGCCGAGGGGCTGGCTTTTGCGGCGCAGCGATTGCTGGCGGCGCTGGCCGGCTGGTTGCAGGTCCGACAATTGTTTTTGCAGTCCTGTACCTTGCGCCTCAGCCATGATGACGGCGCAGTGACGGAACTGCCTTTGCGTTTCGGCGAAGCTTGCGCCGACGAAGCGCGCTTCATGCGCTTGCTGCGTGAGCATCTGAACCGACTGACCCTGATTTCGCCGGTTGAAGCCTTGCATCTGGCCACTGATCAGGTTATTTCTCGTCCAGCCGCCAGCGAGTGTTTGTTCGATCAGGCAGCTGCGGGAGAGGGGGCGGCAGCTTGCATCGAACGCTTACGGGCGCGTCTGGGTGATGCGGCGGTGCATGGGGTCAAGGCTAATCCAGATTACCGTCCGGAGTGTGCGATGCAAGCAAGTCATCAGGAAAGCATTTTTGCCGACAAAGGCGTGTCGACCGCAAAATTTCCAGTCCAGCGGCCACTCTGGCTGCTCCCTCAGCCTAAAGCCTTGCCCGAGCAACGTGAGGGCCCGAATTGGCATGGCACCCTGCAACTGCTGACCCGAGGCGAACGGTTGGAAAGTGGTTGGTGGGATGCCGGCGAAGCCAACGCCACCGGCGATATCCGTCGCGACTACTTCATCGCCCGCAATCCAAGGGGACAGTGGGTGTGGATTTTTCGTGACCGGCAGGGGTGGTTTCTGCATGGCGTGTTTGCCTGATTGGCTTACCTGAGCGCAGTGCGAAGGTGGCCGCGTCCATGTAGCCCAATGGGGGCTCACCTGTCGGTATGATGCGCTTATGACTAAAGTCATATATTAATCGGGGTTCATCTGATTTCTGCCGCGTTAGCCAAATCCCCATGAATTCTCGAGAACAGCCACCGGAACAGGCCATTACCAACCAGAAGGATCTCGATACGCGGATGCGGATCGAGATCAAGGATATCGGCATCCCGCCACGCCCGCAGATTCTGGTCGCCATCGAACAGGAAATGCGCAAGGATGAGCCGGATTTCATCCGTATGTCCGACCTCATTTCCTCGGATGTGGCCTTGGCTGCCGGCCTGATCAAGACGGCAAATTCTCCTTTCTTTGGCTTCAGCAAACGGGTTCGCACGGTCAAGGAGGCGCTGGTTGTGCTGGGATTGCGAACCGTCACGCGATCCATCGCTGGCTTGGCTCTGCAAAAAATCTTTCCGCACACGCCCAGTCTGGAACGCTTTTGGGATGCCTCGGCAAAAACCGCCCTGATTGCTGCCTGGCTAGCAGGAAAATGCAAGTTTCCCGCCGGTGTCCGTCCGTCTGATGCTTATACCTTTGCGCTCTTTCGTGATTGTGGTATCCCGGTGCTGCTGATTCCATTCCCGGAATACACCAAAGTCCTGCAGCAAGCCAATGCTTGCAGCGATAAGGCCTTCACCCAGGTCGAGGACGAGTCACTTGGGGTCAATCACGCGATCGTTGGAGCAGGACTGGCCGAGGGTTGGTTGTTGCCCCCCGAAATGTGCGAGGCAATCCGGTATCACCACAGCGTGCCCCACATGATCGGTGAGATCGATGATGGGCTGACAGCACCGGCCCGTAACATGATTGCACTTGCCCAGACGGCAGAGTATTTGTTGAGCACGGCTTCCGGTCTGAACCAGACTTGCGAATGGATCAAACTTGGATCAGCTTGTCTCGGTACCTTGCAAATTGCAGAAGATGAACTCGCTGCGCTGCTGGATGAATTCCGCCAGGATGAGCGACTGACTGGCGGTGGGGCTGTTTAAGTCCTCTTCGAATTGCTTTGGTGCTCTTGTGGCTCAGGGGGGTGTTTGTCGGACGACTGTCTCGAGTCTTCTGACATGCTCGGAAATTCTTTCTTCTTCCAGATTTCCATAGCCCAGTACCAGGCCATTGCAGTGCATCGGTGCTCTGGTGTAGCTGCTCAGGGCTCGCACGCCGAGTCCCAGTGCTGCAGCACATATGGCTACTTCCGAGTCGGATATCTCGTCCGGTAACCACATCACCAAGTGCAGGCCGGCTTCGCCGCCTGACAGCTTGACGCATGGGCCGAAGGCTTCCTTCAATGCAGACCGCAATGAGGTCTGCCGTGCGGCATAGCGCAGGCGCATGCGCCGCAGATGGGCGGTGTAGTGGCCGCTGCGCATGAAGTCGGCAAGTGCGCGTTGCTCAATCCCTTGTCCAGGGCGTGTCGCCTGGGTCGAAGCCCGGGCGAAATCGGCGGCAATGGATTGGGGTAGCACGATGTAGCCGAGGCGCAGGCCAGGGTAGAGGGTCTTGCTGAATGTTCCGACGTACACAACAGAGGTATCGGGTTG
>JAVEXE010000120.1:3413-7005 GCA_034004105.1 Azonexus sp.
TGACGGAAAGGAAATCCGCCATAGTCTGGTACGCCAGGTGAAAACGGTAGCGCTTCGGTGTCGCGCCAAGTTTCCGGTTGCAGTGCGGCTGCAGCGCGGGTGGATAGCTGCAACGGTATGCTGGCTTCTCCCGTCACTGGATGTGCTACTGGTCGCACGGGCAGCGGTACGACCCGCGTGCCTTGGCGATCTGCCAACAGGCAGCCCTCGGCGATCAGTTGTTCATAGGCAAACAGTACGGTATTGCGTGCGATCTGCAGCGAAGCGGCCAGGCTGCGGCTGGCAGGCAGGCGAGTACCGGGCGCAAGGTGGCCGGACAGGATGGCTTCCCGTAGCCGGTAATAGATGAGGCGTTGCCGCGGCATGTTGTCTGGCAAGGGTGGGGCGAGCAGCCAGTCGAGCTCCATCGTGGCTCCATCAATAGTTTGTCCTGTGGCACTACGAAAGGTACCATAAGCTGCCTACACTGTGCCCGGTCATCTTCATCGGGAACCTTGCCATCATGTCTTCACCAAACGCTCCATCTTCGCGTACCCGTATCCGCCGCATGCCCGAGCGGGCGCACTACGATGCCAGTACCGTCGCCGCCATCGTTGATGCCGCGGTGATCTGCAGCGTTGCCTTCCAGATTGATGGGGTGGTTCATGCCATTCCAACCATCCATTGGCGCGAGGGCGATTACCTGTACATCCACGGCGCCAAGGCGTCGCGCATGTTGAAGGCGCTGACCCAGGGCGAAGCCTGCGTCACCATAGCGCTTGCCGACGGTCTGGTACTGGCCCGCTCAGCCATGCACCACTCGATGAATTACCGTTCGGTGGTGATTTATGGGTGCTTCGAGCAGGTAAACGACCCGGACGAGAAAGCGCGTAGCCTGCAGTCCTTCATCGACGGCCTCTATCCGGGGCGCTGGGAAACGCTGCGTCCCATCAACGACAAGGAGTTGAACGCTACCAGCATCCTGCGCATTCCCTTGGCCGAGGCTTCGGCCAAGGTTCGTGACTGGGGGGTAAAGGACGACGATGAGGACTTGTGCTGGCCTGTTTGGGCCGGTGTTCTTCCGTTGAAAACCGTGATTGGGGCTGCGCGTCAGGAGGTGGATAGCGCGACAAATGCCTTGCCAAGCACGCGTTTTGATGCGGTTGCGTAGGTTCAGGGTGAATGGATGATGTCAGAGGCACTTGGCATTATTGCTCAATGGCTGTATAAAATAACAGTATCTGAGTGAATGAAACGATGTCTTGAACCTGCCTGACTACGCTGAACTCCATTGTCTGTCCAATTTCAGTTTTCTGCGCGGGGCTTCGCATCCCGAGGAATTGGTCGGGCAGGGGGCTGCGCTGGGGTATCGGGCACTGGCGTTGACGGATGAGTGTTCGTTGGCGGGTGTGGTGCGGGCGCATCTGGCGTTGCGGGGCTTGGGAACGCAGGATGGGCAGGGTGGCGGCAAGCCAAAGTTGATCGTGGGGAGTGAAATGACCACGGTCGACGGGCTGAAACTGGTGTTTCTGGCGCAGAATCGGGCGGGATACGGCAATCTTTCAGCGCTGATTACCCTGGCCCGGCGGCGGGCGGAGAAGGGAGATTACCAATTTTTTCGCCATGACCTGAACCCCGTTTCGCCCAATGGTGCCTTGCCGGATTGCCTGGTGTTGTGGGTGCCGGGGGCGGCTGCTACGGTCGATGCAGGGCGCTGGCTGGCCGAGCGTTTTCCGGGGCGTTGCTGGATTGCTGTCGAATTGCACGCCGGGCCGGATGATGCGGCGAAACTCTCCGGGCTGCGTGCGTTGGGGGCGGCTTGCGGTTTGCCGCTGGTTGCAGCTGGCGATGTGCACATGCATGAGCGGGCGCGTCGGCCTTTGCAGGATGTGCTGACGGCCTTGCGCTTGAAAACGACGGTGTTTGAGGCAGGTTTTGCCTTGTTTCCGAATGGCGAGCGGCATTTGCGCACGCGCTTGCGATTGTCGCGCTTGTATCCCGCCGATTTGCTGGCCGAAACCCTGAGCCTTGCGGCGCGCTGCGATTTTTCCCTGGATCAACTGCGTTACGAATATCCGCAGGAAATCGTTCCGGATGGACACACCCCGGCCTCATGGTTGCGCCATGAAACCGAACGGGGGCTGCGTCGCCGTTATCCGCTGGGCGAACCCTCCGAAGTCCGCGGGCGGATTGAGCATGAACTGGCCTTGATTGCCGAGATGGCCTACGAAGCGTATTTTCTGACGGTCTACGACATTGTTTGTCATGCCCGAAGTCTGGGGATTTTGTGTCAGGGGCGCGGTTCGGCGGCCAATTCGACGGTCTGTTTTGCGCTTGGGATTACCGAGGTCGACCCTGGCCGGGCCGGGATGCTGTTTGAGCGTTTTGTTTCGAAGGAACGTGGCGAACCGCCGGATATTGATGTCGATTTCGAGCACGAGCGCCGTGCTGAGGTCATCGCGTACATTTACCAGAAATACGGTCGCGAACGGGCGGCGCTGGCGGCGGCGGTGATCACTTATCGGACCAAGGGGGCGTTACGCGATGCGGGGCGGGCGCTGGGTTTTGATCTGGCCCGCATTGATGCACTGACCGCCTCGCTGGCCTGGTGGGATAAGCGCGAACAATTGCCGGAGCGTTTTGCCGAACAGGGGCTGGACCCGCAAGCGCCGCGGGTCGAGAAGTGGCTGTGGATTGCCGGGCAATTGCGCGGCTTTCCCCGTCATTTGACCCAGCATGTGGGCGGCTTCGTCATTTCACGCGGGCCCTTGGCGCAACTGGTGCCGGTCGAAAATACGGCCATGCCCGAGCGTACCGTCATCCAGTGGGATAAGGACGATATTGACGCGCTGGGCTTGATGAAAGTCGATGTGCTGGCGCTGGGTATGTTGTCGGCCTTGCGCCGGATTCTGGCAAATATTGCGCAAATTCGCGGTCGACCGCTGCATTTGCACGAAATCCCGGAAGGCGACGCGGCTACTTACGACATGCTTTGCCGTGCCGACAGCATGGGTGTGTTTCAGGTCGAATCGCGGGCACAGATGAGCATGTTGCCGCGCCTCAGGCCGCGCTGTTACTACGATCTGGTCATTGAAGTGTCGCTGGTACGTCCAGGGCCCATTCAGGGCGACATGGTCCATCCCTACCTGAAGCGGCGGCAGGGCAAGGAGGCCATTGAGCGCATTGCCCCGGCGGTAGACAAGGTGCTGGCGCGAACCTGCGGGGTGCCGATTTTTCAGGAGCAGGTGATGCAACTGGCCATTGTGGCGGCGGGTTTTTCGCCGGGTGAGGCCGATCAATTGCGGCGGGCGATGGCTGCCTGGCGCAAGAAAGGCACGCTGGCGCGCTATCAGGACAAGTTGCGTGCCGGCATGGCGCAGAACGGCATTCCCGATCATTTCATCGAACGCATCGTGGCGCAGATTCAGGGCTTTGGCGAGTACGGCTTTCCGGAGTCGCACGCCGCCAGTTTTGCCTTGCTGGTCTATGCCTCGGCCTGGATCAAGTGCCATTACCCGGCGGTTTTTCTGTGTGGACTCCTGAACAGCCAGCCGATGGGTTTCTACTCGCCGTCGATGCTGATTCAGGATGCCCGCCGCCATGGCGTGACGGT
>JAVEXE010000121.1:0-6945 GCA_034004105.1 Azonexus sp.
CAGGTTTATCACCTGGCGCAATTTATCGAACCATTGCTTGAGGGCATGGAAACTCTGGTTGACCACGGTGCCGGCAAGTCCTACCTTGGCTTCATCCTGTACGACCTCTACATCAAGCAGCGCGAATGCGGCGAGGTCATTGGTATCGAAACGCGTGCCGAACTGGTCGAAAAATCGCGCGAACTGGCCAGCCGACTGGCCTTTCCGCGCATGCGCTTTCTTGCCTGCACGGTCGAGGAGGCGATGACCTCGAACGAACTGCCAGCGAGCGTTGATGTCGTCACCGCACTACACGCCTGCAATACGGCGACCGACGACGCAATCCGTTTCGCACTCACGCGCAACGCAAAGCACATCGTTCTGGTGCCCTGCTGCCAGGCCGAAGTCGCTGCCGCGATGCGAGCGAACAAAGCCGAATCACTGTCGAAGACACCGCTGTCCGAACTCTGGCGCCATCCGATTCACACCCGCGAACTGGGCAGCCACCTGACCAACGTGCTGCGCTGCCTGCTGCTTGAATCTCATGGGTACGACGTCACGGTGACCGAACTGGTTGGCTGGGAGCATTCGATGAAGAACGAACTGATCATCGCCAGCAAGCGGCAAAATCCCCGCAAAAATGCCCGTGAGCGGGCCGAGGCCATCCTGCGCGAGTTCAATCTCGAGGAACTCGCCCCGCGTTTCATCTACTAAGTCCGCCATGACGCGAATCCAGCACCCCCTCGAACTCCTCGCCCCGGCCAAGAACGCCGATTTCGGCATCGAAGCCATCAAGCACGGCGCCGATGCCGTCTATATCGGCGGCCCCTCCTTCGGCGCCCGCTACGGTGCCGGCAACGATGTCGCCGAAATCCGACGCCTGTGTGACTTCGCCCACCGTTTCCGGGCCAAGGTCTTCGTGGCGCTCAATACCATCCTGCACGACTCGGAACTCGAAGGCGGTCGCCGGCTGGCTTGGGACTTGTACGAAGCCGGCGTCGACGCGCTGATCATCCAGGACATGGGCCTGCTCGAACTCGATCTGCCACCGATCCAGCTGCATGCCTCGACGCAGACCGACATCCGCAACCCGGCCAAGGCGAAGTTCCTGGAAGATGCCGGCTTCTCGCAGATCGTGCTGGCGCGTGAAATGAGCATCGGCGAAGTGCGCCAGGTGGCCGACGCGACGACGCTGGCGCTGGAGTACTTCGTGCATGGCGCGCTCTGTGTCGCCTATTCCGGACAGTGCTACATCAGCCACGCCCACACCGGGCGCAGCGCCAATCGCGGCGAATGCTCGCAAGCCTGCCGCCTGCCCTACACCCTGGTCGACGACAAGGGCAAGACGATCACCGAGAACCAGCACCTGCTGTCGATGAAGGACAACAATCAGTCCGACAACCTGCGCGCGCTGGTCGAGGCCGGCGTCTCGTCGTTCAAGATCGAGGGCCGGCTGAAGGACCTGTCCTACGTCAAGAACATCACCGCCCACTACCGCACGCTGCTCGACGAAATCATCGCATCCGACCCGCGCTACAGCCGTGCGTCGAGCGGTCATTCAACCTTCACTTTCACGCCACAGCCAGAAAAGACCTTCAACCGCGGCTACACCGATTATTTCGCCAATGATCGTCAAGACGACATTGGCGCATTTGATTCGCCGGCCTTTGTCGGCGAGCCAATCGGTGAAGTGACTGAAATCGGTGACGGCTGGCTGACGGTCAACACCCGTGAAACCTTCAATAATGGCGATGGTGTCTGCTTCCACGACGCGCATGGCGAAGTCCAGGGCATGCGGATCAACCGGGTCGACGGCCGACGCCTTTATCCCGCCGAGATCCCGGCTGATCTGAGCGAAGGCACGACGCTGTTTCGCAATCGTGACCAAGCCTTCGAGCGGGCACTGGAAAAGGATTCTGCAGAACGTCGGGTCGCGGTGAACGTCCGTTTTACCGAACAGGCCGACCGCTTCAGCCTGACGCTGACCGATGAAGACATGGTCAATGTTACGGTCGACCTGCAAAAAGACGAAAAAATCGGCGTCGACCGCGCACAGAACCCCGAAGCCGCAATCGCCAAGCTGAAGGAAAACCTTGGTAAATTCGGCAATACGATATTCGTTGCTGAGTCAGTCGAACTGCAACTGAACGATGCCTGGTTCCTGCCGGTCAGCGCAATCAACGGACTGCGCCGTGAGGCCGTAGAAAAACTGGAAACTGCCCGCCAGGCCAGCCACCCACGACCACCGCGCGCCGCGCCGGCCGAAAACCCGGCACCCTACCCGCAAGACGAGTTGACCTACCTCGGCAATGTCTTCAACGAAAAGGCCCGCACTTTTTACGAGAAACACGGCGTCAAGCTGATCGAGGAAGCCTACGAAGCTGGCAACGAAAAGGGCATGGTCTCGCTGATGATCACCCGCCACTGTCTGCGCTATAGTTTCAATCTCTGTCCGAAAGAGGTGAAACACTTGAAGCCGGACCCAATGACACTGATCAATGGCAACGAAAAGCTGATCCTCAAATTTGACTGCAAGGCCTGCGAAATGCATGTAGTCGGCAAGATGAAGAAAGGCGTCACCCTCAACCTCGGCACGATCCGGCCAACTGCTGCCTGCGGATGAAGCCAACGCCCTGTCCCTCCTGCCGGCAGCCGATGGAAAAGCGGCGCTTTGAACGCATGCACCACGGCGAGGTCATTCTTGACCTGTGCTTCCACTGCCACGGAATCTGGTTCGATGAGTTCGAAAGTGTGCAGATCACCCCTGGCGGCATTATTGAGCTTTTCCGGCTGATCCACGAGCATCGGGATGACCTGCGCTTACCGTTGCGTGATATCTTGCAATGCCCTCGTTGCGATGAACGTCTACTGCACGGCCAAGATGTTTCCAAACACGGTGGGCGATTCAACTACCACCGCTGCCTGCAAAAGCACGGGCGTTTCACGCCCTTTGCCCAATTGATGATTGAAAAGGGCTTTGTCCGTCAATTGAATGATCGTGAAATCGACGATCTGGCTGCCAAGGTCGGAAGCATTCGTTGCACAGGTTGCGGCGCTCCCGTAGATATCCGAAAGGATCATGCCTGCCAGCACTGCCGCGCACCGATTGCCATCCTCGACCCGGATGCTGTCGACAAAGCCCTGGCCCGTCTTGATCAAGCGGAAACCCGTCGGACGACACGCGACGTCGAGCTATTGGGTGACGCAATCATTCTCCGCGAACGCGAAGCTTCCCGATACCAAAGAGAAGAACGAATCCGGCGCAACAATCTTGATATTGGCGACTTGCTGGTCAGTGGCATTGATGTGCTCTGGAATATTCTGAAACGTTGATCCGTTGGTTTCCAGCCAGTTTTTTCCTGCCACGTGCTCCCAGGAAGGATTGGAAGGTTAGAATCCGGTTAAATTCCCACCCAGGCAGAAAATGTCCGCCATCCGGTTTTTCCAACGCGTGTTCACATTCCTGCTGATCGGCACCTTGAGCCTGATCGCCGCACCAGCTTGGGCCGATGATATATCCGTCGCCAGCATCAAGATTGGCATTCTGGCTTTCCGCGACAGAACAACAACACAAGCCCGCTGGCAACCGCTTGCCGACTATGTCCAACGCAGCTTGCCCGGATGGAAAGTGGAATTACAGGCTTTGCACTATCCGGAACTCGAAGCCGCAACACAGCAAGGGCAGCTTGACTTCGTCCTGACGCAACCCGCCCATTATGTTCTTCTCGCCTACCGGCACAGCCTTTCTTCCCCCTTGGCCACCTTGGTCGAGCACGCCCAAGGACACAGCCTCGATCGCTTTGGGGGCGTTATTCTGGTACGTGCCGATCATCTGGAATTGCGGCAACTCAGCGATTTGCGCGGCAAGAAAATCGCCACCAGCGCTGTTTCATCCTTGGGCAGCTATCAGATGCAGGCCTACGAGTTGTGGCAACAGGGCATTAACCTGCCAGAAGATGCCCACATTGTAGAAACCGGCCAGCCACAGGATCTGGCTGTCGAACTTCTTTTGAAGAACGACGTTGACGCAGCCTTTGTTCGCACCGGGGTTGTTGAATCCCTGATCCGGCAGGGCAAGTTGGCTGCCCTTGACGTACGCGTGCTGGGCAGTCGGCAAAGCAAGGATTTCCCGTTATTGCATTCGACAGCACTCTATCCGGAATGGGCATTTGCGGCGATGACAGGCGTGAATAAGGATATGGCGCGCCAGCTGTCGGCGGCACTGCTTGCCATGCCTCATCGTGGCGAAACAGCCAAGGCGATCGGCATCACCGGGTTCAGTATCCCGCATGACTATCACCCCATGGAAGAAATGCTTCGCACCTTGCGAGCGCCCCCCTTCGATCACTCACCAGGGGTCATATTCAGTGATATCTGGAGCCAGTATCAAAGCGCCATCGCAGGTATCGCCATCTTCCTCGCGCTTCTGTTCTCGGCGGGAAGCTTTGCCCTTTTCCTGAACAACCGCCACCTGCGCCAAACCCGGGCCGCCTTGCACAGCAGCCTGGAGCAACTCACTCTCAGCGAAACCGAATTACGTAAATTGTTCATGGCCATTGAACAAAGCCCGGAAAGCATCGTCATCACCAACACTGAGCCGCGGATCGAGTATGTCAATGAAGCCTTCGAGAAAAATACCGGCTATACGCGCGCAGAGGTGAGGGGTAAAAACCCGCGCATGCTATCTGCGGGTGTCACACCGAAAAGCACGTATATCAGCCTCTGGGAAAACGTATCTTCGGGCAAGGTCTGGCGCGGTCGACTGATCAATCGGCGTAAAAATGGCGAAGAATTCCAAGAAAATGTCATCGTCGCCCCCATTCGCGACCAGAGCGGAAAAATCTGTCAGTACATTGCCTTCAAACAGGATGTGACTCAGCAGATCGAGACTGAAGCGGAAGTGTATCGGCTGGCCCACTTCGATCCATTAACGGGTCTATGCAATCGACCACTGCTGGTCGAGCGAATTTCGCAAACCCTGGCGCAAAACGAATCCCGACAGCACGCATTGATGCTGATCAACATGGACCGCTTCAAAACCCTGAACGACGCCTGCGGCCACACGGTAGGCGATCAGTTGCTGATTGCCTTTGGTGGACGGCTGGTCTCTGTTCTTGATGAAGGCGACACATTGGCGCGTTTGTCGGCAGACGAATTTGCCCTGCTTTTGCGTGCGCACGATAACGCAGAAACATCGATTGGATGGCGCGTGATGCATGCGATTGAGCAGATTCAACGCAATCAGCAGCTTCCCTTCATGCTCAATAATGAAGAAATGCTCATCACCAGCAGCATGGGTATTGCCTTTTTCCCCCTTGAGCAAAACGAAGAAGCCAATGATGTTTTACGACGCGCTGGAACCGCCTTGCATAGCGCCAAAGCTGCAGGCGGCAATCAGGCCGTTTTCTTTGATAGCAATATGGGTGCCGAAGCCGAAGCCCGATTCCAAATCGAAAACGAGCTGCGACGCGGCATTGCGCAAGGGGAACTTCGCCTCTACTGCCAGTCACAAGTGAACCGGCAGGGAGAAATACAGGGCGGTGAAATTCTTGTTCGGTGGCAACATCCGCAACGCGGTTTGACAGCCCCGGGATATTTCATCCCGGTTGCCGAAGCCTCCGACCTGATCATTGATCTGGAACGCTGGGTCATCGGCGAAACCTGCCGAATACTCGGGCTGCGCCAGCAACAAGGCAGCCCCATTCATCTTTCCGTCAACGTCAGTCCAAGGCATTTTGCCCGCAGCAATTTCACCGACTGGATCATTCAGTTACTGGAACTACACCACGTCGATCCGAAATGGCTAACGCTTGAAGTCACAGAAGGATTGGTCATTCAGAGCGTCGATGACGCAACCGAAAAAATGCGACAACTCACGGATCTCGGGCTACGGTTCTCGATCGATGATTTTGGCACGGGCTACTCGTCCCTTGCCTACCTCAAGCGTTTACCGATTCATGAACTGAAGATTGACAAATCCTTTATTCAGGATGCTCCAAACGACCCAAATGATGCCTTGCTGGTCGAAGCCATTCTTAGTGTTGCCCATCAATTCCAGCTCAGCGTTGTTGCTGAGGGGGTGGAAACCCTTGAGCAAGCAGAGTTTCTTAACTCACGCGCTGATGTCATCCATCAGGGCTATTTATTTGGCCGCCCTGAACCCATAGACGATTGGCTACGCAAAATTTCCGGCAACAACTCAATCGACGCGTCGCCGCAAGCCAGCCAGACTCGACCTTCCTGAATCGTACAAACCAGTTGCATCGTTCGCTCAGCCAGACGCCCCAACGCCTGGGTTTCATCAGCTGACAGGCGTAGCACCGTCAGATTGTCAAAACGCGTCAGCAAAGGGGAAATTTGCTGCCACCATACATCGACCGAGCGACCACCGTAACTCAGCACGACCGCACGATCTGCCTTATTGCAGCCTTTACGAATCCGGCTCTCATCGGGCTGCCCTACTTCAATCCAGGTTCGCAACACCCCGGACGGATCAATTTCTTGCAAGGCGCAATCATCATCACTTGACAATCCCTTGCTAAACGCCAGATCAGGACAGGCAAATAGTGCAAAGGCGAGAATGCGGACCATCATCCGGTCATCGTTTTCCGAAGGATGACGCGCAACCGTCAATGCATACTCGGCAAAATGCCCACGATCCAGATTGGACACCTGCAGATCGGCTTTGAAAATGGTCGACTTTAGCGCCATGAGCACCCCCGTAAAAAAGGCGCGATTATCCCACGGTGCCAGACCCCTCATAGAGATAGCAACGAAAATGTCCCTACTGGCGCCGCTGTTGTTTTTCCCGACGACTTGGTTCATAGTTGCGACTTGACATTTTTCTGCTCAAATCATCCTGAATGAACGCGTCAAAGACATTCTGCTGCGATACAAACCCTGCAATTTCGCAGGAATTTGTTGTTGCTGGTGTTGTCGTATGCGTCATCGTCGTAGACGTCGTTG
>JAVEXE010000122.1:0-4717 GCA_034004105.1 Azonexus sp.
GCCAGAAAATCCAATGCCGTGGATTTTGAACATGAATTGCGTCTGGATCGTCGCTTGGCCTTGCGGCTGGCGGTGGGTTTTCATCTGCCGACTCAGGAAAGCCTGGGTTTGCGCATGGCCGGCATGAAGGACCGCTATCAACTCGGACTGACATTGCGGCCAACGCGACAGGATGCTTTCCAGATCGATTACCGCGCCGAGAAATACGCCTTGCAGAACGGTACGGCGGTTGGGCGCGGTCGACACCTCGAATTGTCTTTTTCTCATGCCTTGCGCCAGGATACGCCCGATCTCGAAGTTGGACTTTTCTGGTCACGGCATGCGTACGAGCGGGAAAGTGATTTTTCGGCTTCCGGCTTCAATCTGCTCAACGAATTCCTGCCGGCCGCAATTCCTTCGCCGGTCAATCTGGGCAGGGACTATTTCTTGCCCGAGGATTTCAGCCTGTCCGGCGTTCGTCTGTCGTCGAACATGCGCTATGCCCGCGAGTACACGCGTGCGGTTCGTCCTTATGGCAGCGTAGCCCGCACTTGGCATAGTCGTACCGGGGGCGGGTATGATGTGCGCCTTGGTGTGGCGGGTAGCGTCGTGGGGGCGGATCGTCTGGGTCTGGACCTTGGGGTGGCCAAGTCGGGCGCGCAGTCGGCGGGTTTGGTCAAGGACGTGCAGTTCAATTACCGGTTACATTTTTGAGTTTTGTGGGGAATGGGGAAAATGATGAAAAACAAGGGTTTGCTTTCGCGCCTGCTGAGCATCGTCGCTGGGGTTGTTGTTCTGCTGTCATTTGTGGGTTGTAGTACGGTCGACCGCAGTCCGGCACCCAAAATCGACCCAAATGCTTCCTGGGTTGTTCTCCCGTTCGCCAATCACACCGAAACGCCGCTCGCGGGGCAGCGTGCGGAAGCCATCGCGCTGGCGCTACTGCAGGCGAGTGGAAATCGGCAAGTCAAGCTGCATGCCAGTGAAGCGGCTTCATTCTTTGAGCCCGCAGCGCAGTCGCGGCAGGAAGAGGCTTTGACACGGGCGCGCGAATCGGGAGCGCAATATGCCTTGGCAGGTGCGGTCGATGAATGGCGCTACAAGGTTGGGGTTGATGGTGAGCCGGTCGTTGGGCTGAGCCTGCAGATTATTGAGGTCAGTAGCGGTAAAACCTTGTGGAGCGGCAGTGGCGGCAAGAGTGGCTGGAGTCGTGAAGCACTCTCATCTATTGCCCGCCAGTTATTGCGCCAGTTGCTGCTGCCTGCAGTCTCGGTAGCTCCCTGATCTGACGAACGATTGAGTCAGATATGTCCTGGTTGAAGCGACTTCTGGCGCATTGGTGGCCAGCCGTAGCCGGTAGCAAATTGAAAGCTGGCGGCGATGCGGAGGGTATCTTCTCGCTGAGTCTGAACATGGTCGGCCAGCGGGTAGTCAGCCGCTGGATGATCCTGGCCGAGATGATTGCCTTGCCACTCCTGATGTTCTGGATCGGCTTGATGACCTCGCCCGACGATCCGCTCTGGATGAAGTCGGAGTTTCCGTGGATCTGGTTTGGCCCGGTCATTCTCGCCCTGCGCTATGGTCCCTTGGTCGGATTGGGATCGATGGGCGTGGTCCTGCTGCTCTGGTTTGCGATTGGTTCGGTCGATGAATTCCCGAAACTTTCCTTTCTGGGTGGTTTCATTCTCGTCATGGTGGTTGGTGAATTTTCCAGCCTCTGGTTGTCGAGAACGCGTCGGGCAGAAACCATTCAGGCGTATCTCGGACAGCGCCTGGAGAGCCTGACCCGACAGTTTTATTTGCTGCATCTCTCGCATGACCGGCTGGAGCAGGATTTGATTGGACGCCCGATGTCGATGCGAGATGCTATTTCGGTATTGCGAACCATGGGTGGCGATCAGGAGCAACTGCCTGAGAACGCCAAGCAACTCCTGAGACTGCTGTCTCAGTATTGTCAGCTTCAGACAGCGGCTGTGTTCATCTTGCACCAGGACAGGCTGGATGATGTGCCGGTGGCCGCGATGGGCGAGTTCTCGGCGCTCAATCGTGATGATCCTTTGCTGCAGGAGGCGCTACGCAGCGGCAGCATGTGCCATGTGGGTGCAGCTTCGGCGGAAACGGCAGCGATGACGCGTTATTTGATTGCCGCCCCGCTACGCAATCTGGCGAATGAGCATTACGGTATTCTGCTGGTCGAAAAAATGCCGTTTTTTGCCTTGCAGGACGAGATCCTTCAGACCATTAACCTGTTCCTCGGGTATTTCACCGATGGCATGACGGTGGGCATCTGGTCGAAGCAGTTGTGCGAGCGTTATCCCCTGTGTCCGGAGCATTTTGCGTTCGAGTTGCTGCGCTTGATCCATATTCGTCGCAGTACGGGGGTCAGCAGCATCATCGTCGCCCTGGAGGTGCGTCATCAGGAGGGTTCGATGGGCGTGGTGCAGCAAATTTTGCGCATGAAGCGGGCGCTGGACGAAACCTGGCTGGCGGTGGGTTATGAGCGGGAAGTTCTGGCAACGCTGATGCCCTTGTCCAATAACGCATCGGCGGAAGGCTACCTCGCCCGTCTGGAAACCTGGGCCAAACAAAAGAGCGGCAAGACACTGGCGGAAATGGGTATTTTTGGCCATCTGCTGACGGTGAGCGGCGAGCCGGAGGATGTCATCGGTGAAATCATGGCGATTGCGAACCTGAGTCATGCGGATTGACAGCCTGTTTGCCCTCCTGGCCGTAGCGCTTGAGATCCTGGCCTGGTGGGGATTTTTCCATCTGGCCGGGGAGGGCGATTGGGCGCTGGTTTTTTACCTGGTGTTGCACTTGCTGGCCAGTGCTTTTCTGGCGGTTTTTTGCAGTCGACTGATTCCTGATGAAATGGCACAGCCGCGCTGGTTGCTGGTTGGCTTGTTGGCGGGCTGCAGTTACAGCGTCCCTGTGCTCGGTTTTGTTGGTATTTTCCTAGGTACCCTTTATCTGCGTCTGTATCGTGTTTCGCAGGGAAAAGGCGAGTTTGCTTCGGTGCAATTGCCCAGTTTCGACCCGCATCAGCGGATTTCCGTCGGTATGCGTGCTTCCGGGCTGCGTACTTTCCTCGGTAATCCTCAGGCCTCATTGCAAGCGCGGATTGGCGGCATGGTTGCCCTGCAATATGTTTCGGGCAAGGTGGCAACGCCGGTGTTACGGGAATTGCTTTCGGATAGCAGCGAAGACATTCGTCTGCTCGCCTATGGCATGCTGGATTCCCAGGAAAAAAGGATCAACTCGCAGATTACCGAAGTCTCGCTCGCCTATGAGTCGGCGAGCGCAGCACATGCAGCAGGTGGTGAGATCGAACCGCTGCTCAAAGCCGCCGAACAACTCTCGGATCTCTACTGGGAGTTGATTTATCAGGAGTTGGCGCAAGGTGACCTGCGTCGCTACGCCGTTCAGGAGTCGCTACGTTACTGCGATTTGGTACTCAAACATCGCCCGGATAGCCCAGCCCTGAATCTGCGCCGAGGACGTTTGCTGCATGATGCCGGACAGCGCCAGGCCGCCGAAGAAGCCTACGAGCGTGCGCGAGCGCTGGGTGTTCCGGCGACACGCATCCTGCCCTATCTGGCCGAGTTACGTTTCGAAGACGGGGACTATGTGACGGTCAGGCAACTGATGCGCGAACTCGGGCAATGGGGCTCCTTGCCACGTTTGCGTCCGGTCATTGATTACTGGAACAAGACATGAATTTTCCCAAGGCGGAAGAGGCTGACATTGCACTGCTGCTGGAAGGGACGTTTCCCTATATCAGCGGCGGGGTGTCGAGTTGGGTCAATCAGATTATCCGGGCCTATCCTGAATACCGTTTTGCCATCATTTTTCTGGGTAGCCGGCGCGAGGATTACGGCGAACCCAAATACGCCTTGCCGGATAATGTGGTGCATCTGGAAGTGCACTACATCTACGAAACCGATCTTTCGAACGTCGAGCCCCGGACCATGCCGGGGGATATCAAGGCCATCGAATTGTCGGCGCGCATGCACGATAGCTTCATGCCCGGACAGATGGAGAATGCATTAGTCCATTTTCGCGACGTGGCACGCGAAATCATGCCGGGTGGCAGTCTCAAACTGGAGCATTTCCTGCACAGCCGCAAATCCTGGGACGTGATCTGCGAGCGTTACCGTAAATTCTGCTCCGACCCGTCCTTTGTCGACTATTTCTGGACCGTGCGCATCATGCACATGCCGCTCTGGAAACTGGCTGAAGTGGCGCAGAACATGCCACGTGTCAAAGCCTTGCATGCTGTTTCAACGGGCTACGCAGGATTTCTGGGAGCCTTGGCGCACCAGTCCAGAAAAATTCCATTGATCCTCTCGGAGCATGGCATCTACACCAAGGAACGCAAGATTGACTTGTTCAAGAGCGAGTGGATTCGCGATAACCGCAACGTCTTTCAGCGCGATCCAACCGAGTTGTCCTACTACCGGCAGATGTGGATTCAATTTTTCGAGTGGCTGGGCCGCTTCTGTTACGACGCGGCAGATCCGATCATCGCGCTCTACGAAGCTAATCGCCTGCGTCAGGTCAGCGACGGTGCCGCGGCGGAACGCACCTTTAATATCCCGAACGGGATCAGTCTGAGTCGCTTTGCCCCACTGCGTGATCAGCGCCCGGATGAGGTGCCGAAAGTGCTTTGTCTGATTGGTCGCGTCGTGCCGATCAAGGACATCAAGACCTTCATCCGTGCCATGCGTACCGTGGTGAA
>JAVEXE010000122.1:4817-6911 GCA_034004105.1 Azonexus sp.
TGAGTCGCTTTGCCCCACTGCGTGATCAGCGCCCGGATGAGGTGCCGAAAGTGCTTTGTCTGATTGGTCGCGTCGTGCCGATCAAGGACATCAAGACCTTCATCCGTGCCATGCGTACCGTGGTGAATCAGATGCCGGAAGCGGAAGGTTGGATTGCTGGCCCGGAGGATGAAGATCAGAGCTACGCGGAGGAGTGTCACAACCTCGTGCGCAGTCTGGGTTTGCAGGACAACGTGCGCTTTCTCGGTTTCCAGCGTGTTGAAGCCCTGATGCCGAAAATCGGTCTCACCATTTTGTCGTCGATCAGCGAAGCCTTGCCGCTGGTCATTCTTGAAGGCTATGCCGCCGGCGTGCCAACGGTGTCGACCGATGTCGGTTCCTGTCGTCAATTGGTCGAAGGCCTGGATGCCGAGGATCAGGCACTTGGCGTGTCTGGTGCCATTGTCAAGATTGCTGACCCGCAAGGGCTGGCCGAGGCGGCCTTGCGTTTCCTGAAAGAACCTGCCGTCTGGCATGCCGCGAGTCAGGCCGGTATTGCCCGTGTCGAGCGTTATTACACCGATAGCATGATGTTTGCGCGTTACCGGGCGGTGTATGAAAAAGCCCTGGGCCAGGCCGAGGAGACTCGCTGATGGCAGGTATTGGCTTCGAGCTGCGCAAACTGCTGAAAAAAGACACCTTGCTTGGCTTGGTTGAGGCCTATGCCTACGCGGGCGTGATTGGGTCCGGTCCCTGGGTATTCTCCATCGTCGGTATTCTGATGGTCGGTATCTTCAGTGCCACCGTGGTTGTACCGGCGTTTCTGGTGACCCAGTTCCAGACATCGGTCACGTATCTGGTTGCTTCCAGCTTGATCGTCAGCGGTCTGGTGCAACTGGCGTTTACGCGCTTTGTCTCGGACCGGTTGTTTGCCAAGGAAGACGACATCATTCACGCCAATCTCAACGGCCTGATGCTGATCGTCGTCACCGTCTCGGCCTTGCTTGGGACACTGGCCGTGTTTCTTGTCTTGCCGGGAGAGAATCTGCTGTATCGCATCTTCATGCTGGCGGGGTTTGTGCTGATGTGCGCGGTCTGGGTGATGACGGTCTTCCTTTCCGGAATGCGTCAGTACAAAGCCATTGTTTTGCTCTACGGCCTGACCTACACCTTCATTGTCGCCCTCTCTTACTACAGCCGGCATTTTGGTCTTGAGGGTTTGCTTGGCGCGTTTGTGTTGGGGCACGTGGTCTTGCTGGGCGGGATGTGGATACTCACCGTCCGTGAATTTGCCCCCAAGGGTGCCTTGCTGCGTTTCGACTTTGCGCAGCCAGACAAGCTTTATCCGACCTTGATGATCGTCGGTTGCCTGTACAACCTGGCCGTCTGGGCTGACAAGTTCATGTTCTGGTACTACCCGAATACCTCGGATGACGTGATCGGGTTGTTGCGTTATTCGGTCATTTACGACCTGCCGGTGTTTATTTCCTATCTTTCCATCATTCCGGGGATGGCGGTTTTTCTGGTCCGCATCGAAACCGATTTCGTCGAGTATTACGACAAGTTTTTCGATGCGGTCCGTTCCGGTGGTTCCTTGCAGCATATCGAAGCCATGCGCGATGAAATGGTGTTTTCCATCCGTCAGGGACTGGCTGAAATTGCCAAAATCCAGACCTTGGCGGTGTTCCTGTTCTTCGTTGCCGGCCCGGCTATGCTGCGTGCTCTGGGTATTTCCGAACTCTACCTGCCGCTGCTTTACGTTCAGGTTGTTGCTGCGGCCTTGCAGGTCGGCTTGATGTCCATCCTGAACGTCTTTTTCTATCTCGATCAGCGGCGGATTGTGGTTTTGCTCTGTGTTGAGTTTTTGCTGCTCAATGTGCTGTTGACCGCAATCAGCTTGTGGCTGGGGGCGGCGTATTACGGCTACGGGCTGGCATTTTCGGTGCTGCTGACCCTGGCAACCGGGCTTTATCTGCTGAATCGGAAACTGCAGTCGCTGGAGTACGAGACCTTCATGCTCCAGCGTGCCTGATGTCAGGTACCGCAGAAGGTCTGAAAGCTGGCGTTGAATGCTGCGCTGGCCGGGGCGGTTAAATCGCGCTCGGCATCACGCTC
>JAVEXE010000123.1:0-6732 GCA_034004105.1 Azonexus sp.
ATGCGCAAGCACTTCGAATGGCGGGGCTTGAATGTTTTGCCGTATTCGGCGCTGCGCATTCGCAGCACGTTCGCCGAATTTGACGCCGAAAAGCGCTTTTCCGTGAGCTATGCCTCGGTGCCAGATCACAAGGCCTGCGAATGCGGGGCGATCCTGCGCGGGGTCAAGCGGCCACAGGACTGCAAGATCTTCGGCACGGTGTGCACGCCGGAGAATCCGGTGGGCTCGTGCATGGTCAGT
Source organism: Azonexus sp. (assembly GCA_034004105.1). Taxonomy (GTDB): domain Bacteria; phylum Pseudomonadota; class Gammaproteobacteria; order Burkholderiales; family Rhodocyclaceae; genus Azonexus. The sequence goes on from JAVEXE010000123.1 coordinate 241, forward strand.
TCGGAAGGCGCCTGTGCGGCGCACTACACCTATGGACGGTACAAGGATGTCTGAAACCCGCAAACCCTATATCCGCCCCCTCGACCTCAAGCACGGCCAGGTCGATATGGCCCACGGTTCCGGTGGCCGGGCAATGGCGCAACTGATCGACGAACTCTTCGCCCGCCATCTCGGCAACGAATACCTCGGCCAGGGCGATGACGGCGCCGTGCTGCCACTGCCGGGCGAAGGCCGGCTGGTCATGGCGACCGACGCCCACGTCGTCTCGCCGCTGTTCTTCCCGGGCGGCGACATCGGCTGTCTGTCGGTGCATGGCACGGTGAACGACGTCGCGGTGATGGGGGCGAAGCCGCTCTACCTGGCGGCCAGCTTCATCCTCGAAGAGGGCTTCCCGCTCGGCGACCTGGCCCGCATCGTGCTGAGCATGGCGGCGGCGGCTTCGGCGGCCGGGGTGCCGGTGGTGACTGGCGATACCAAGGTGGTCGAGCGTGGCAAGGGCGACGGGGTGTTCATCACCACCACCGGCGTCGGCGTCGTGCCGCCGGGGCGCGAGCTGTCCGGGCGGCGGGCGCGGCCGGGCGATGCCATCCTGGTTTCCGGCACGCTCGGCGATCACGGCATGGCGATCATGGCCGAGCGCGAGAGCCTGGGTTTCGACTCACCCATCGTTTCCGATACAGCCGCGCTGCATGGGTTGATCGAAGCCGTGCTGGCAACCGGGGCTGACATTCGTGTGCTGCGCGATCCGACACGTGGCGGCCTGGCCACGACGCTGAACGAAATCGCGCGCCAATCTGGCGTCGGCATGATGCTGCAGGAGAAAGCCCTGCCTGTGAATGCTGCCGTCGATGCGGCTTGCGAACTCCTCGGCCTTGACCCGCTTTATGTCGCCAACGAGGGGAAACTTGTCGTCATCTGCGGCGAAAACGATGCAGAAATGGTGTTGACCGCAATGCGCCAGCACCCATTGGGGCGCAACGCTGCGGCTATCGGACGAGTGCAGCCGGACGCGAACCATTTTGTCCAGATGACCACGGCCTTCGGTGGCCGACGGATGGTGGATTGGCTCAGTGGCGAACAGTTGCCACGTATCTGTTAAACCCGGACCTCACCAAGCATGCGCATCCTCTTTCTTACCCATGCCTTCAATAGCCTGGCGCAACGCCTGTTCCACGAACTGAGCGAGCGAGGGCATGAAATCAGTGTCGAACTGGACATTGCCGACTCGGTGACGGAAGAGGCTGTTGCCCTGTTCCGCCCGGCGCTGGTTCTGGCACCTTTCCTCAAACGGGCCATACCAGCATCGATCTGGACGACTGTACCGTGTTTTGTGGTCCATCCGGGCATTGCCGGTGACCGTGGCCCTTCTGCCCTGGACTGGGCCATGGCACGTGGCGAAAGCCGCTGGGGCGTTACCGTCCTGCAGGCAGAAGCCGACATGGACGCCGGCCCGATCTGGGCCAGCGTCGAGTTTCCCATGCGGTCCGTCAGCAAAGGTGCCCTGTATCGTCGCGAAGTCAGCGACGCAGCCTTGCAGGCCGTCCTGCTGGCGCTTGAACGTTTTTGCGGCGGCAATTATGTGCCCCAGCGGGTGCCCGGCAAGGCCTATCCCTTGATGTCCCAGCAGGTGCGCAAAATTGACTGGCAGACCCAGTCGACCGCAGAAATCCTGACCCGGATTCGCGCTGCCGACGGATTCCCCGGCGTTGCAGACGAACTTTTCGGGCAACCCTGCCACCTCTTTGACGCCTGGCCGGAAAGCCGTTTAAGCGGTCCGGCGGGTAGCCTGATCGCCCGCCGGGAATCCGCGATATGCCGGGCAACCCGCGATGGCGCCCTATGGATTGGCCACGTCAAACGCCCTGGCAGCATCAAACTACCCAGCAGCATCGCTTTTCCGGAAGCCAGCACCCTCCCCGAACACGCACTCAACAACTGGAACAAGGTCGACTACGCAACATGGCAAGACATTGCCTGGGAAGAGGCGGACGGCGTTGGATTTCTGGCCTTCAATTTTTATAACGGCGCGATGGGTACGCGGCAATGCGAACGCCTGAACGCTGCCTTCCGCTGGGCGACCACCCGCCCCGTGAAGGTCATCGTGCTGCTGGGCGGCGCAGATTTCTGGTCGAACGGCATTCACCTCAATCTGATTGAAGCCGCCGATGAAAATGGCAGCACGGCAGCAGAGGCTTCCTGGGCCAATATCAACGCCATCGATGATCTGGCCGAATCCATTTTGCGCTGCGAAAGTCAGTTGACCGTAGCAGCGGTCGGGGCCAATGCCGGCGCGGGCGGCTGTTTTCTTGCCCGTGCCTGCGACCAGGTCTGGGTCCGCGACGGGGTCATCCTCAACCCGCACTACAAGAACATGGGCAATCTCTACGGCTCCGAGTTCTGGACCTATCTGCTACCACCGCGTGTGGGTCATGCAGGCGCCCAAGCCATCATGCAGCACCGTCTGCCCATGGGTGCTGCAGAATCCGTACGCTTGGGGTTTTACGACCTATGCCTGCCCGCTGCCAGCTTTGCGGTCGATGTCGCCCGCCGCGCACTGGAACTGGCCAGCCACCCGGAAATCTGCGGTCAACTGGCCAGCAAAGCACAAAAACGGGCCGCCGATGAAGCGCAAAAACCCCTCGCCCGCTACCGGCAGGAAGAATTGACCGAGATGCAACGCAATTTCTTCGGCTTCGATCCCTCGTACCACGTCGCCCGCTACCATTTCGTGCTCAAGAGTCCGCACTCCTGGACCCCAAGGCACCTGGCCCGGCATCGTGACCTGCCGCAGCCAACACCAGACACCCGCCCCACATGAGTTCAATCGCCCTCCGCCGCTTGCCCGCCATTCTGGTCGTCGACGACGAACTCCGCTCCCAGGAAGCCCTGCGCCGCACGCTGGAAGAAGATTTCGAAGTCTTCTGCGCTTCAAGTGCCGACGAAGGCATGGAAATCCTCGAAATGGAAGCGTCGACCGCAGGGATCCGCGTTGTGCTGTGCGACCAGCGCATGCCGGGTACCACGGGAGTGCAATTTCTGAAGGAAGTACGTCAGCGCTGGCCTGACATGGTTCGCATCATCTTGTCCGGCTATACCGATGCGGAAGACATCATCACCGGAATCAATGAAGCGGGAATCTGGCAGTACCTTCTCAAACCCTGGCAGCCAGAGCAATTGTTGCTGACCCTGCAGCGTGCGGCTGAAGTCTGGCGCCTGCAGCAGGAAAACCAGCGCCTGAGCCTGGATTTGCGCACCGCAGAGCCGACACTACGCCGACGCGTCGAAAGCAAGCAGGCGCGCGTTCGGCAAGCCTTCGGCCTCGACAGCCTGATCCGTAGCAACGGCAGCCCGTTGGCCGAGGTATGCAACCTGATAGCCCGCATTGCGCCTTACGATCTCTCGGTCATGGTGACCGGCGAATCCGGCACCGGCAAGGAAATGGTTGCCCGCGCCATTCATTACGAAAGCCGACGCGCCGACAAGGCCTTCATCACCGAAAATTGCGGCGCGGTACCCGATACCTTGCTCGAATCCGAGCTCTTCGGTTACAAGCGCGGTGCGTTCACCGGTGCTGTGGAGGATCGTATCGGACTCTTCCAGCAGGCCGATGGCGGAACCCTTTTTCTCGATGAGATCGGCGAAACCAGCCCCGCTTTTCAGGTGAAGTTACTACGCGTGCTGCAGGAGGGCGAATTCCGTCCGCTGGGAAGCAACAAATCCCTCTCGGTCGATGTCCGGGTCATTGCCGCCACCAACCGCGACCTGGAAGACGCCGTCCGCACCGGGCTCTTTCGCGAAGACCTTTACTACCGTCTGGCCACCATCGCCCTGCACGTACCGCCCCTGCGGGATCGCCCCATGGATTTACCGGCACTGATCGACCGCATCCTGACGCAAAGCTGCAGCACGCTGGGCAAAAGTCGCCCGATATTGGCTGCCGAAACCCTGGGCTGCCTTGCGGCTTACCCCTGGCCGGGCAATGTGCGTGAACTGCAAAACGAAATCCTGCGGCTGGTCGCACTCAATGACGGCGATACCGTCGAAGCATCCCTGTTATCGCCACGCGTACGACAAGGACAGGCAAACACGACACCCGCTGCGCCAGAGGCAACCATCGGCGACTGGTCGGGAGGCCTCAATGGCAATCTGCGGGAACGCATGGAAGCCCTGGAGCGCCGGGTTTTGCTACAGGCGATGCAGCGTCATCAGGGGAACAAATCGCGGGCTGCCCGCGAACTCGGATTGTCGCGCGTTGGTCTACGCGCCAAGCTGACGCGTTACGGAATGGCTGACGAATGAAAGTACTCTGGCTGCAAAGCGGTGGCTGTGGCGGCTGTACGCAGTCGTTGTTATGCCACGAACCCCGCCCCCTGTTCGATGAACTGCGCGGTGCAGGTATTGAATTTGTCTGGCATCCGGCCATTTCGGAAACCACTGGCGCCGATGCCCTGGCGCTGCTGGAAGCTTGCGCAACGGGACAACACGCATTTGATGTGCTTTGCATTGAGGGTGCCATGCTCCGCGGTCCCAATGGCAGCGGAAAGTTTCACCTGATGGCCGGCAGTGGCCGACCACTGACCGAATGGGTGCAACGCCTCGCCGCGCAGGCAAAATGGGTCTTCGCTATCGGCTCCTGCTCGGCTTGGGGCGGTTTTTCGGCGAACACGCCGGGCAACCCCCTGGAAGCCTGCGGCCTGCAATACGATACAGACACGCCGGGAGGACTGCTGGGCAAAGCCTTCCGCTCACAGGGCGGCTTGCCCGTCGTCAATCTGGCTGGCTGCCCGACGCATCCTGGCTGGATTGTCGATACGCTGGAAAAACTGGCCCTGGACGGGTTGACCGCAGCCGACCTGGACGAACTGGGGCGCCCATTACTCTATGCCGAACCGCTGGTCCATCACGGTTGCCCGAAAAACGAGTTTTACGAATTCAAGGCCAGTGCCGAAAAGCACTCCGACCTCGGTTGTCTGATGGAAAACCTCGGCTGCAAGGGCACCCAGGCTCACGCCGACTGCAACACCCGCGCCTGGAATGGCAGCGGCTCCTGCCTGAAAGGCGGCTTTGCCTGCATCGCCTGCACCGAGCCCGGCTTTGAAGCGCCCGGACACGCATTTCAGGAAACGCCGAAAGTCGCCGGCATCCCGCTCGGCCTGCCCACTGACATGCCCAAAGCGTGGTTCGTCGCACTGGCCGCGCTCTCCAAATCCGCAACGCCCAAGCGTGTCCGCGACAATGCGGTGGTTGACCACACCATCGTCCGCCCCAGCGTCAAAAGCGGCAACAAGGGCAACAAATGAAGCGCATCCAGATTGGCCCATTCAACCGGGTAGAAGGCGACCTGGAAATCAGCCTCGACATCGACGCCGGCAAGGTACAGGCCGCCCGAGTCAATTCACCGCTGTTCCGTGGCTTCGAGCAGGTCTTGATTGGCCGCCCCCCTGCCGACGCGCTGGCCATCGTCCCGCGCATCTGCGGCATCTGCTCGGTCGCCCAGTCGGCAGCCGCTGCCAGCGCCCTCAGCAACCTGGCTGGCATTAGCCTACCGCCCAACGGACAACTGGCGGCAAGACTGGTGCTGGCCGCTGAAAACCTGGCGGATCACCTGACGCATTTTCATTTATTTTTCATGCCTGATTTTTGCCACGCCGCCTATGTTGACCGCGACTGGCACCCCGAAATCAGTGCCCGATTCCGGGCCGGGATTGGCCTTGCCGTTGGTCCCTGGCTGCAGGCTCGCGCCCGTTTGTTCAATCTGGTCGGTTTCCTCGCTGGCCGCTGGCCACATACCCTGGCCTTGCAGGCTGGCGGCAGCACCAAGGCGATCACTTCCGGAGAGCGGGTGCGCATGCACGCACTGCTTCGCGAATTTCGTGCCTTTGTCGAAACCCAACTGTTGGGCGATACGCTGGAGCACTTCACGACCCTGGCCAATGTCGACGCACTTCAAGACTGGGCCTGCGCTCGGGAGAGTCATGCCGCACTTTTCCTGCGCGCCGCTTACAGTCTCAGGCTCGACCAGGTTGGCCGCGCCACGGACCATTATCTATCATATGGCGCTTACGATATTTTTCCCGCCGGAAGTTACCGCGTCGGTGCTACGGTCAACCCGCTGGCACCCGAAAAAATCACGGAGGATGTCTCGCACGCCTGGCTACAAAATGCCCCACCACTGCCCCCTGCACGCGGTGAAACCCACATCGATGCCAGCAAGGCCGGGGCTTATACGTGGTGCAAGGCACCACGGTACGCGGGCGAGGTCGTCGAGACCGGTGCGCTGGCACGTCAGCTCATCGCAAATCAGCCGCTACTCCGTGCGCTAACGACCGAGCACGGCGGCAATGTCATCGCCCGAATTGTTGCCCGCCTCGTTGAAGTCGCCACCATCCTGCCGGCCATGGAGCAATGGCTACGCGATATCAGACCCGGCGAAACCTTCTGCTTACCTGTCACGCTACCCGATGAAGGCCAGGCATCAGGCCTGATCGAAGC
>JAVEXE010000124.1:0-6691 GCA_034004105.1 Azonexus sp.
CCAAGCCCCAAGCAGCGTGCAGATTGGTGAGATCCCTAACCGGCAAGGCCCAACCGTTGGCCAGGCCCAGCAGCAAGTAAACACCCAGGCCCACGGTGACCAATAATGCGACCAGCGACAATTTCAGCGCACGGATACTGGGACTGGTCGACGGCACACCAAACAGCGCCCAGGCCGCTGGCAGCAGAAATATGCCGACCGCCAAAGACAATAGCCAGGCAGCTAACTGCATCGCCAGGGCTGAACCCAGCAGAAATCCGGCCACGAGCAACAAGGTACCCAGATTCAGCACAGGATGCAGCAAGCCAGCAACAAGCAAGGGCCTTGGCAGGTTTGCGCCAGCCAGCACCGGCAGAACCTGGATCAATGCCCCGAGCATCACCTGCAACATGAACCCCAAGGTCAGCAAATGGGTCATTGCCAAAGCGACTGGCGTCCAGCGTGATGCCAACAAGGCCTCCCCTTCGAATACAGCGAGCAGGCCGGCCAATACCAGATAGAGCGGTGCGGTCAGAAAGAAACGCACAGGAGCGCTGAGTGGCGGACTTTGATCAAACGATAATAGCGCTTGCATCAACGGACTCAACGAGTGATGCGAACCACGAAGGTTCCGTCATCAAGTAACTCGGTTTGCCAGCGATGACCGTTCTGCGCCAGAACCCGATACAAGGGATGCGGCTCACGATACAAGAGCAGTTGCATCACCTCACCGGGCTGCAGCGTATCGAGCATTTCCAGGGTCGCCACAAAAGGCTGCGGCGGCTCCATGAACCGGGCATCTACAGTACGCTCAGCCAATGCCCCATCCATCAGACAGCCGCCAGATCGGCCCGCATTTGTGTCAGCAAGGCGTCCTCTGCCGCCGCCAGATGCTGGTCACACATCGGATAAAGGACATTTTCCTCCTTCATGTTGTGCTGCTGCAGCATGATCAAGAGCGTTTCGGCCTGCGCCAAAAAATCATCCTTTGCACCCGTCTGTAGTGCCATTTTGGCCGCATCCATCAATGATCGCATCTGCTGATGCTCCATGCGCATGACCTGGGTTGGCCCCATGCGCATGCCGGTCTGAGCCTCAAAAGCGGGAAACAAGGCTTGCTCTTCGGTCGCAAAATGGCGAAAAGTTGCTGCAGAGAAATCCTCGAAAGCTTGCCGTGCTGCTGCCAGATCACCGGAATTGGCCAATTGCTCCGCTGACACAAACAGATCATCGCAGTGGCGATGGTCCTCGACCATGAATTCTCGAATACGCATCATTGCTCTCGGCAAATAAAAAGGGAGACCCATTCTCGGCCTCCCCCTCTCATCCGCGCCTTGATGCGCATCAAAACCGGAAAATCGTCAGTGACCGAGGATGCCCACCTGCAGTTCATCAAACCAATTGATAAAGCGCTGGACGTCAGCACCTTGATAAATCGCCCCATGCTGCGGACAAAGCATGTCGATATTCATGGTTGCAACACGCTCGCACCAACGCCGCTTGGCTTCGTTCGAGCCCATCCAGCGCCGATGGAAGCCCTCGGCAAAACGGATATGGGCATCGAAACTCTCGACAAACAAGCCATCATGCCCCGCTGGCAAGAGTGCTGCGCCAACATCACCCGAAAAAAGGATCTTCGCCTTGGCATCGTAGAGATGGAAATTACCCGACGAATGCAGATAGTGTGCCGGAACCGCACGCAAAGGCAGACCATTGAGCGATATATCCATGCCATCATCCGGAATCGCACAGAAGGTACTTGCCGAACCACCGAAATGCGGGATGAAACTCTCCCACAGCCAACTCACGTAACACCGCATATTCGGATTGAACTCAAGCCACAAGGCCAGTGACGAGCAAATATCCGGGTCCTGATGTGAAGCAAAAACCGCATTAAGCGATGAGGGATCGAATTCACCAGATAGCGCAGAGAATACCGCGGGAAAAACCTCGGCCCCGCCAGGATCGAGAAGAATCCCCTTACCACTGTAAGTCACCAGATATTCGTTGGTATCAACAAGGTTACCCGGCCGATCCGGATCACGCACAATGGCAATCCACTTGTGATCGCCATCTTCATAAATAGCATTGGTTTTCTTCACTTCGCGCCCTCTCCTCAATAGGACTTGAAAAACTCTGACCGCTGCAAGGCTTGCAGCGAACTGCGAATTTCTTCAACCACCCCATCAAACTCGCCGGAAACCTGCGCCAATGCAGGGGCAAACGTTTGACCGTAAGCAGCCTCGATCTTGGCGGATTTCGCCAACACCCCACCCAGCTCGACCAACTGGAACGCATCTTCGAGCGCTCGTTGCAGCTGACGACGCAAGCGCGACAAACGTTCCTGATGATCCTGGTTTTCCGACTGACGGCGTGCCAGGATAGCGGCAGCTCCGGCAGCATCCCTTGCCTGCGCCACCGCCCGCTTCAACAAACCCGTGTGACGAATATCCTGCAACACCACGGAAACCTCACTGACACACGCATGAATCAGGTCGGTCAATGCCGCCATGCGGGTTCGCAGATCCTGAGAAAACACCCGCAGTTCATTGGACAGCACACCGAATCCCAAGGCTGCCGTGCCAGCCCGCTTGGCCAGAAAAATCGCGTTCAGAGCCATGATATTGATACGGAACGCCACCCCCACAACCGCTTTGATCTCTTCGTTGATGCGCACAATGCGCAACAAATCTGCCCCGGCCTGGGGTTGGCCTGCTACGGTCAACGCTTGGTTCATGATCATTTTTCCAGTACGTAGCTACCCGGCGCATCGGCCAGGGCAGGAAATTTACGATGACTGGCAGGATAGGCAGCAACTTCCTCGCCGGTCCGCTCCGCCAGCCAGGCTGTCCAATCCTGCCACCAGCTGCCGGGTTTTTTCTCCGCCCTACCCAGCCAGTGCTCCCAATGTTCATTGCGCTCAGGCTCCGCAATCCAGAACGCACGTCTGGGCGGATTGAGCACCGGATTGACGATACCCAGAATATGCCCGGAGGTCGACAAAACAAAGCGAACGGGCGCTTTGACGTTGAGATGTTTACGAATCCGGTAACACTGCTTCCAAGGGGCAATGTGATCGTCCTCTGCGGTGACTGCATAAAGCGGCTGGGTAACCCGATCCAGATCAATCGCCTCACCGGCAATTGTCAGCTTGTCACGCTTGACCAGATTGTTGTTCAGGTACATCTCACGCAGATAAAAAGCATGCATGGCATACGGCATGCGCGTCGAGTCCATGTTCCAGAACAGCACGTCAAATGGCGGCAACTCATCGCCCAATAGATAACTGCTGACCCAGTAGCTCCAGATCAAGCTGTTGGAACGCAACAAGCGGAACGAGGTTGCCATCTCGCTGCCATCAAGATAGCCCTTGCGAGCCATCGTCTCTTCAAGCTTGGCAATACAGGCTTCATCAATGAAAACATCAATATCACCGGGATGCGAAAAGTCGATGAGGGTGGTGAACAAAGTCCAGTGCGCAACCGGCACATTGTCCTGCCCAAATCGCTTGTTGGCCCAAGCCATGTAGGTCGACACCAAGGTGCCGCCAATACAATAGCCGACCAGATGCACCTTCTCCTGCTGACAGAACTCGGCAGCCACCCTGACCACCTCATTGACACCTTCGAGCAGATAATCATCAAAACGCACATCCCGCATGTTTTCATCGGGATTCTTCCAACTGGTGATGAAGACGGAAAAACCTTGATCAACCAGATATTTCACCAAGCTTTTCCTGGCATTCAGATCGAGAATGTAAAACTTGTTGATCCACGGCGTCACGATGACAATCGGCATCGCACGCACTTTCTCGGTTGTGGGTGCGTAGTGAATCAACTCAAGCAGGCGATTGCGAAAGACCACTTTACCGGGCGTTGTCGCCAGATCCTTGCCGACAACAAAGGCATCCGGTTCGACCATCTGGATATTCTTGGCCTTCAGATCCCGCTGAAAATGCGCCCAGCCACGCTTCAGGCTTTCGCCCTGGGTTTCCACGGCTTTCGCCATCGCAGCGGGGTTGGACCAGAAAAAATTGGTCGGCGCGACCATGTTCAGCCATTCACGCAACCAGAAAGCAGCCCGCCGGCGCTCTTTGTCGGAAAGACCCGGGGTTTCAAAATACATGTCCTGCAAACGCCGGGTGAAGGCCAGATACCACTCCTTGATGATGTCCCACGAGGCTGAATCCGTCCAGATCGGGTCGGCAAAACGTGCATCATCCGCATTGGGCTTGATGACATCCTCTGAAGGAATACCCAGTGCCCGCCGGGCGACGTGTGATTGCAAAGCCAATAAATCGCTGGACAAGGCGTTGACCGCACGTGTCAGTTCCTGCGGATGCATCAACCACGCCATCTGGGCATTCAGCAACGAAGTCGTCACACCGAAAGGATCAATGGCCTTATTGACCGAATCAATCATCGACTCAACAGGGCTCAGGCTAGCAAGATCGCTAGCAACATGTCTTCGGCTGGAGTTGTCGGACATTTGCTTTACCTTCCTGAATAATTGCATCAATACGTCACGGCGTATCTTACAGCGTGAAAAAGCTGCCGGGTTGCGGCAAATCAATACTGGCCCACCCGAAACGCTCACGAACCGCCTGCGCGAAGTCCTGAGACCCCTGAGCCTCGCCATGAACAATGAACAATCTGCCCGGCGGATGGCGAAAATGACTCAGCCAAGAAAGCAGATTGTGTTGATCCGCATGGGCTGACAAGCCTCCGACGGTGCAGATATGGGCACGAACCGCACGTTGCTCGCCGAAAATCCGAACCACCTTTGCGCCATCAACCAGACGCCGCCCAAGCGTACCCGCCGCCTGAAAACCGGTGATCAGCACGGTGCACTCTGGCCGCGGAAGATTTTCCCGCAAGTGATACTTGATCCGACCGGCATCGCACATGCCACTGGCGGAAACAATCACGGCCCCGTGACGGATATCGTTCAACTGGCGCGAACGTTCAACGTCAGCAACAAACTCGATCTCCATCAAATGCGGGTTGGCTGCCTGCCAGTCGATCAATTCGCGGGTTTTCGCATCAAGCAAATGCCGGTGTTCCAGCGTGATGCGTGTCGCCGCATTGGCCATTGGCGAATCGACATAAATTTTCAACGGCTGCAGGCGGCCCCGTTTGACCAGATCAGCAAGCAGGTAGAGCATTTCCTGCGTCCGCCCTACGGCAAAAGCCGGGATGATCACATTGCCGCCCGCCAAGCGAGTGCGCTCGAAGGCAGCGACAATTTCATCCTCGGTATCCGGCAAGCTGCGATGCAAGCGGTTGCCGTAGGTCGATTCGATAATCACTGCATCCGCGCGTTGCGGCGGATTTTCCGGGTCATGAAGAATTGGCCGATCCGGCATGCCCAGATCGCCGGAAAACACCAATTTCCGCGGTCGACCGCCGGATTTGAGCGAAATCTCCAGCGAGGCTGAGCCAAGAATATGACCCGCATCATGAAAACAAACCTCGACATCCTCGGCGGGACGCAAACGCTCGCCATACGCGACCGGGTGCAAGAGCTTCAGGGCCGACAGAGCCTGGGCCACGGAATACAATGGAGCCTGAATGCCGCGTTCACCACGCCCACGCCGCCGACGGTTACGCAACAGCCATTCGGCTTCCTTTTCCTGAATGTGCGCGCTATCCGGTAGCAACACTTCGAGCAGCGCTCGGGTTGCCGCCGTGGCATAGACCGGACCGCGGTAGCCCAGCATGCTCAAGCGCGGCAGCAAGCCAGAATGATCGATGTGGGCATGTGTCAGCAGGACAAAATCGAGGCGGCGAACATCAAAACCAAAATTGAGCGCCCGTTCGTTCTTGCCACGCGCTTCCGCCCCACCCTGGAACATGCCGCAATCCACGAGAAAACGGACTTCACCTGTATCCACCAGCGTACAGGAACCCGTCACTTCACCGGCCGCACCGAAAAAGCCAAGTCGCATGTTTTCAATCCTCCTGACTTGGCGTAGCATGAACCTCAACCCGGCGGAAAGCAACGCCAAGCAGTCCTAATCAGGAGATTCAGCATGTTCAAGCACATTCTTGTCCCGACCGACGGTTCCGAACTATCCCGCGCCACCGCCAAACGCGCCGTGTCCTTTGCCAAGGAAGCCGGTGCCCGCATCACGGCCTTCTACGCCAAACCCGAATATCCCATCGCCTATTTTGGCGAAGGTGCCTTGATTGATCCAACCACCCCGGAAAAATTTACCGAAATGGCCGAACAACAGGCCAGCGAATTCCTCAACGAGGTCTCCGCATGGTGTGAAGAAGCCGGCGTTCAGTGCGACACGGTGTCAGCCACCAGCGATGTCCCGTACGAAGCCATTATCGAAGCCGCGGAAACATCCGGCTGTGACCTGATTTTCATGGCCTCACACGGTCGCCGTGGCATCACCGGCCTGCTGCTCGGGAGTGAAACGAACAAGGTACTGACACACTCCAAAGTGCCCGTGCTCGTCTACCGCTGAGCCGCTTGCCAAGCCGACAACATCGCTTGTTGGCACAAGGCTTTGAGAAATTCCAGCGCGGCGTCGGCCGCCGCGCTGGCTGACGAAGTCAGTGGTGTTCCCAGTTCAAAAGACTCCCCGCGGACACAGAGCACGAAGGCCGGAGGCATCATTTCACCCTGCCCCACCTGCCCACCCAGTTGCTGCGCCACCTGCAATACCGCTTCCGGGGATAGCGCATGCGTCGTATGCGATGTT
>JAVEXE010000125.1:0-6611 GCA_034004105.1 Azonexus sp.
TCAACCCGGCGACTGGCAAGCCCTGGGGCGCAGATTTCCCGATTGTCGCGGTCAGCGACTGGGTCACCGCGCAAGCCCGCCTGGCCGATGCTTTCGGCATCGACCAATGGGCCGCGGTGATGGGCGGTAGCCTGGGTGGCATGCAGGCCCTGCGCTGGTCAATTTCCTACCCGGAACGGGTGCGCAACGCGCTGATTATTGCCTCGGCACCGAAGTTGACCGCACAAAACATCGCCTTCAACGATGTCGCCCGGCAGGCCATCCTGACCGATCCGGATTTTCATGGCGGTCATTATTACGAACACGGCACCCGGCCAGTGCGCGGTCTGCGCCTCGCGCGCATGCTCGGCCACATTACCTATCTCTCTGACGATCAGATGGGTGAGAAATTTGGCCGTGAATTGCGCAACAGTTCATTTACCTTCGATTACGACGTCGAATTCGAGGTGGAGTCCTACCTGCGTTATCAAGGTGACAAATTTGCCGGTTACTTTGACGCCAACACCTACCTTCTGATGACCAAAGCCCTGGATTACTTCGATCCAGCGCGGCTTGATGGTGGCGATCTGGTCAAGGCGCTGGGCCGGACCGATCCACGGACCAACTTCTTCGTCGCCTCCTTCACCACCGACTGGCGTTTCTCGCCTGCCCGCTCGCGGGAAATCGTGGCTGCCCTGCTGGCCAACGGTCGCAAGGTCTCTTACGCTGAAATCGACCTCAACTTTGGCCACGATTCCTTCCTGATGGAAGACGCGCATTACCATGGCCTGGTTGCCGCGTTTCTGGGGAATATCACGCTATGACCAACGGACTGGGACGCCCGGATTTTGACGTCATCGCCGGCTGGGTCGAACCCGGACACCGGGTGCTGGATCTCGGCTGCGGTGATGGCTCCTTGCTCAAGAAGCTGATCGAAACGCGCAATGTCCAAGGCTGGGGCGTCGAAATCGAGGACGCCAATGTGCTGGCCGCCGTGCGCAACGGCATCAACGTCATCCAGAGCAATCTGGAAAACGGCCTCGCCGATTTTGCCGACAACGCCTTTGATCACGTCGTCCTGTCGCGCACGCTGCAAACCGTGCGTCACACGGAAGACATCCTGCGCGAGATGCTGCGCGTGGGTCGCGAAGCGGTGGTTTCGTTCCCGAACTTTGCCTACTGGCGCAATCTGCGCTCGGTTCTCGATGGCCGCATGCCGGTTTCCGAAGACCTGCCTTACCAATGGTACGACTCGCCCAATGTGCGTTTCTTTACCCTGCTCGATTTCGAAGCCCTGTGCGCGCAAATGGGGCTATCCATTGTTGAACGACGTGTCCTCGACGAAGCCGGTCAGATCGTCACCGCCGACAATTCACGCGACCTCAATTTCCTCGGCAGCCTGGCGGTTTATCGCCTGACCCGGCCGCGCTGATTGCGGTCAACCGGCGCTCAAACCTGAAAATGCCCATGCCCGCCTGGCTCGCCGCAATGTGGAACCGGCGGATGCTGATCTGCATCTTTACCGGTTTCGCCTCCGGCCTGCCGCTTTATCTCCTGCTCAATCTGGTCCCGGCCTGGCTGAAGACCGAAGGCTTGTCGTTACGCGCCATCGGTGCCTTTGCCCTGATCCAGTTTCCCTACACCTGGAAGTTCCTGTGGGCACCGCTGCTTGACCGCTACGGCATCCTGCCCTGGCTGGGTCGCCGCCGCAGCTGGATGTTCGTCTCGCAGATTGGTCTGATCGCCGCCATCGGCTGGCTGGGCCAGCTTTCGCCCGTCGATCACCTGTCGCTGGTCATTGGCCTGACGGCCTTGCTGGCCTTTCTCTCGGCAACCCAGGACATCGCCCTCGATGCCTTCCGGCGGGAAATCCTGCCTGACGTTGAACTGGGTCTGGGCAACGCCATCCACGTCAACGCGTACCGCATCGCTGGTCTAGTCCCCGGCTCGTTATCCCTGATCCTGGCTGACCATCTACCGTGGAACCAGGTCTTCGTCATTACCGCCGCCTTCATGATTCCCGGCCTAGCCATGACCCTACTGGTCCGTGAGCCGCAGGCAGCAGCCAACGCACCGCGCACACTACGCGATGCCGTGGTCGAACCTTTCCGTGAATTTTTTGGCCGCCATGGCGTTCAATCCGCCTTGCTGGTGCTCGCCTTCCTGTTTTTCTACAAACTGGGCGATTCGCTGTGTACAGCGCTGGCGACACCGTTTTATCTCGACATGGGCTACAGCAAGACCGAGATCGGTATCATCGCCAAAAACGCAGGTCTCTGGCCAATGGTCATCGGCGGCATCCTGGGCGGCATCTGGATGCTCAAACTGGGGATCAACCGGGCCTTGTGGCTGTTTGGGGTCGCACAGATCGTCACCATACTGGGGTTTGTCTGGCTGGCCTGGATCGGCCCCGGAGAATCAACGCCGGTCCGGTTGGCAACCCTGGCCCTGGTCATTGCCGGCGAATCTGTCGGTGCCGGCCTGGGCACCACCGCCTTCGTCGCCTTCATGGCCCGCACGACACACCCTGCTTACACAGCGACACAGCTTGCCTTATTTACCAGCCTGATGGCCGTGCCGCGAACTTTCATCAACGCAACGGCGGGTTGGCTGGTTGAGGCGATGGGCTGGACATCCTTTTTCTGGATGTGTTTCTTTCTCGCCATCCCCGGCATGCTGCTTTTGCTCAAGGTCGCACCTTGGTCAGAAAATGGGGAGAAAACCAATCCGGCCAGTTGACGACAACGATCTAACTGGCCCGCCCGGCTAAAAATGCATCAGGCGGCTACGCAGCTTGCGCCAGCCTTGCCACAAGAAAAAGCCTCGCTTGGCCCAACGAAAAGCGCGGCGCGGCCGCAGAACCACCATGGTGCTAACCGCAGCGCCAACAGCCAAAGGATTGCGTTTGACCCAGTCGACACCGCGCAACGCCGCATCGCCTTTATCGAGCAAACCTGCCAGCCCCGTCGAATGGTAAGCCAGCACATCCCGCTGGGCAGCAATACGTGCACAAAGCGCACCTCGACGAGCAGCAAGATCCAGAAGTTTCTGGCTCATTTCCGGGGTTGACCGCGCAATTCCGCCAGATCCGTCTCCAACTCGCTCAAACTGGCGCGAAAGAGACGACTGGGTTCCGATGCCTGTTTTCGCAAGCCGACGACCAACACAGCGGCAACAGCAAAAAACAAGGCAGCAAACACGCCGAACAGCAACACCCGCTGCTCCCAGAATGCCAGCGCCAGACTGAAAACCGCCATGATGACGCCAAGCGCAATCATGAAAGCCGCGCCAATCGCCTTGGCCCACATGGCAATCAGACGATACTTCTCTTCCTCAATCTCGACGACCAGCAACTCGGCACGCGTCCGGCCAATGCTCAGGACGGTTGCAAGGAGATTCTTCAGCGAGGAGAAGAGACCTTCCCGGCCGTCTTCTCCTGGGGGCAATTGCCCGGACATCCGCTTAGCGGCGACCGATCAGCACACCCAGCGCAAGGCCAAGTGCTGCCGCAACGCCAACAGCCTTCCACGGCTGATCATGCACGAAATCATCGGTGGCGCGAGCCGCAGCCTTGGTCTTGTCGATCATCGCGTGTTCAAGATCGATCACCCGATCCTTGGCATCACGCAAACGTACACCCAGACGCTCGCGCAGCTCACCCATTTTTTCGCCGGCGACATCGGTGGTAGCACGCAGCAACTCTTCCGTATCGGCAATCACGACCTTCAGATCGCTAACCAGTTTTTCTTTATGCGCAGCAGTCATTTGTTCAGACATGTCAAAACCTCATCAGGGAGCGGTTGTAAATAACTTATCAAGAGTCACAGCGTAGCCCGTTCAGCCGTGCAAATCAATTCGCATCGTGTGCCAAAGTGTAGTCGTAATCAATGATCAAGGGCGCATGATCGGAAAAACGGCTTTCTTTATAAACACTTGCGACTTTTGCGGTCGCAGCGATACCGGGCGTGGCAATCTGGTAGTCGATACGCCAACCCACATTGTTCGCCCAAGCCTGCCCCCGGTTGCTCCACCAGGTGTAGGCTTCTCCGGTCGCATCGGGATGCAGTTGTCGATACACATCAACCCAACCCAGTTCATCGAAGACTTTGCTCAACCAGGCACGCTCTTCCGGCAGGAACCCTGAATTTTTCTGGTTGCTTTTCCAGTTTTTCAGGTCAATTTCCCGATGGGCAATATTCCAGTCACCACACAGCACCATTTCCCGCCCCTCTGCCCGCAAGGCCTGCATTTTCGGCAGAAAAACATCGAGAAAACGAAACTTGGCCTCCTGACGCTCCGGCGAAGAAGAACCCGAAGGCAGATACAGCGAAATGACCGAAAGATTGCCAAAATCCAGACGCAAGTAACGCCCTTCAGCATCAAATTCGCCACCGTCAAAACCCTCGACAATGGCTTGCGGTGCCGCCCGGCTCCAGAGGCCAACACCGCTGTAGCCACGCTTTTCCGCACAGTGAAAAAACCCGTGCATGCCGTCGGGCGCGCGCATTTCCGGCGAAAGGTCCGGCAGTTGCGCCTTCAGTTCCTGCAGACAGACAATATCCGCCTGCTGAGCCTGCAACCAAGGCAAGAGATTTTTCCCCCAAGCAGAACGGATACCGTTGAGGTTCAGTGAGATGATGCGTAACATAATCGGGATTCAGCGTGCACTTTGGCACTCATGGGAGATTTATGGATTTTCATCAGGATTTCATCGCCTTTGCCCTGGACTGCCAGGTTTTGCGCTTTGGCGAATTCAAAACCAAGGCAGGCCGACTGTCACCCTATTTCTTTAATGCCGGTTTATTCAACGACGGGCAGTCGCTCGGCAAGCTGGCCGGATTTTACGCCAAAGCGGCCAATAACGCCGGTCTGCCCTTCGACATGTTGTTTGGCCCGGCCTACAAAGGCATTCCGCTGGTTGCCGCGATTGCCATTGCGCTGGCCAATGACGGCAAAAACTACCCGTTCGCCTTCAACCGCAAGGAAGCCAAGGATCATGGCGAAGGCGGCACGATTGTTGGTGCGCCTTTGCAAGGGCGCGTCCTGATCGTTGATGACGTGATTTCTGCCGGCACCTCGGTGCGCGAATCGGTTGATCTGATTCGTGCCGCTGGCGCAACCCCGGCTGGCGTCCTGATCGCCCTTGACCGCCAGGAACGCGGCCAAGGCGATTTGTCAGCCGTCCAGGAAGTCCAGCGCGATTACGGCATTCCCGTCATTGCTGTCGCCGGGCTTCGCGACTTGCTGGCCTATCTTGACCAGCACCCCGAATTTGCTGAACACAAAACGGCAGTTGCCCGTTATCGCGAACAGTATGGTGTCGACGCCTAAGGGGACGCTACTTCTCCTGGTCATCCTGCCGCTGGCCTTGCCCACGTGGGCCAGCGCGGATCGCCTTTATTGCTGCCAGGACAGCAAGAGTGGTCGGCGTATCTGCGCCGACAGTGCGCCGCCCGCAGCCTGTCGCGGCCAGGCATACCGTATTTATGACCGCGGCGGCAACCCGATTGCCGATGTCGCCGCACCATTGACCGCCGAACAACGCAACGCTGCCGCAGAAGCTGAAAAACGCAAGCAGGTTGAAGAGGCCGCACGTCAGGAACAACAACGCCTCGACCAGGCCCTGCTAGCGACCTACACCTCGCTCGACGACATTGATTCCGTGCAACGAAAATCCGAGAAGGAGCTTCAGGAAGCCATTCGCAATGCGCATAACCGCATTGTCGAATTGCAGAAGCGGTTTCAATCTCTGGCGACTGAAGCCGAGTTCTATCAGCGCAAAACCCTGCCCGCCAATCTGGAGAGCGAACTGCGCACCCTGAAATACGAAATCAAGCTGCAGCAGGAACTGATCGACAGCAAACGCAAAGAGCTGAATGAGGTTCAAGCCAGATTCGACACCGACCGTCGCCGCTACACTGAGCTAACTGGCCGCAGCAAGCCTTCAAGCCGCTGAAAATATGGGCGATGCGCTGAGAACGCATCGCCAGATCAATCAACCCGCCAGTTTGGCCTTGAGCAATTCATTGACCTGCTGGGGATTTGCTTTGCCCTTGGCTGCTTTCATCACCTGACCAACCAAGGCATTGAAGGCTTTTTCCTTACCCGCCCTGAACTCGGCGACATTGCCAGGATTGGCTGCGATGACCTCATCGACCAGCTTTTCAATCGCCCCGGTGTCGGTAATCTGCTTCAAGCCCTGCCGTTCGATGACCTCGTCGGCAGTCGCGCCCTCGCCATTCCACAAGGCCTCGAAAACCTTCTTGGCGATGTTGTTGGAAATGGTGTTGTCGGTGATCCGCAGGATCAATCCGCCCAGTTGCTGCGGCGAAACGGGGGCTGCCGTAATTTCCCGGCCTTCCTTGTTCAGGCGGGCAGCCAGATCCACCATGACCCAATTGGCACAAGGCTTGGCGCTGGCTGACCCGGCGACTGCGACGGTCGACTCGAAATATGTGGCAATTTCCTGACTGGCGGTCAGTGTCGCGGCATCGTAGGCCGACAGCCCCAATTCACCCACGTAACGCTCGCGCTTCTGCTGCGGCAATTCCGGCAGCGCTGCGCGCACGCGCGCCTTCCAGTCGGCACCGATCATCAGGGGCAACAGGTCAGGATCGGGGAAGTAACGGTAA
>JAVEXE010000126.1:0-6532 GCA_034004105.1 Azonexus sp.
TTGGCTCCGTTCCAGATTCAGCGCCAAGAGACGGCGGAGAATTTCGTCGTCGGGCATGTTGACCGTGTAATCGGTCCAGCCGTAGGCAGCGGCGACGGCTTTGTCGAGTTGTTCGTGGGCGAGGTTGAGCCAGGCGGGGCTGGCGTTGTAGAGGTTGGTGAGGGTGCGTTTTTTGAGGTCGGCTTCATGGCCCGGTTTGGCGACGGGACGTTTTGGGAAGCCGGCTTTTTCTTCTTCGGGGGTGATGACCCAGTCGACCCATTCGGGTGGGTTTAGCCAGTTTTCGCGGAGTTGATTGAGTTTGCGGGCGGCGGTGGCGATTTTTTCGGCGTGGTGTTTGGCTGGATTGGTGGATGGGGCCTGGATTGTGGCTTGGGATGTTGTGGCTGTGTTGTCCGGCGTTGCGTGGGTCCCGCACGGCGAGCTGGGGGCCGGGGGCGCCTCATAGCTATCACAAATCGTTGCCCCCGGCCCCCAGCCCGCCGTGTCACGCGGCGTCAGGTGTTGGGGGAAGGGGAAGGTTTCGAAGCAGGAGGCGTTGTTGTAGGTTGGGCGTCCTCCTTCATCTCCATCTCCATGTTTGGATGAGTTTGCGAGGGCCCAAGTCAAATGAATTCGGCTGGAGAGAATGCCGAATGTTGTTTCGTCGCTGCGGGCGATAACGCATAGACGGGAGTCGGGCGAAACTTTTGCGCTTTGCCAGACGAAGTAGCGGTGTTTGGCGACACGGGGTGTAACGATGATCTGTGAGAGATTGCCGATTGCAGTACGGAGGTCGGCACCGTTGCGGCCAAAACGCCACCAGTTTTCACGTCGACCGCGATCGTTATTTTTTTCGCGTTCAGGTTTTACATGCGCCAAGACATGTTCCATTGGGGCTTCGTATAAGGCCGCATCTTCGAGTGCCATTCCAACGCCAAAGTCAATAATCCAGGTGTCGGAGGGGCGTTTTGCAATGTCTTGACCGTTGAGCCAAGGCTTCACCACGTCGCTGTTGGGTTGGCTGTTGGGATTCGGCTGTGAAAGCCATTGGCGTGCGGTTTCTCCTGGCATCTCGAATGCGCCGCTCTTTTCTGCGCCTTTGAAAGCCGTGTTGAGATTTTCTGAAAGTTGCACGGCTTGGGTAAGGTCAAGTCCTGTGCCTGATGTGAGGTCGGCATGGATGGCGCTGGTTTTTTGGCCGTCTAACTGGTTCTCCCGGTCGACGGCAAAAAAAGGCCCAAAAGCAATCAACGAGACACGTACTGCTGCGCCGTCATTGATCCAAGCCTCGTCACTCCACGCCTCGAAAATTTGGGTCTTTGCAACGATGGCTTCAAGCACTTTTCGGTTACTGCCCGCTCGAATCGCCTGTGTGGCAACAAAGCCTGCTGCTTGCAACTGACTCTGTGAAATTTGCGTTAGCGCTTTGTGAAACCAGTAACAGACTAAATCGGCACCGCCAGGAACGTGAGCTTCATAAACATGATTCAGGGCTGCGAAGTAGGTATCGCCAAGTTCGCTACGTTTACGACTTCCCCCCAAAAACGGCGGATTGCCCACGATCACGTCGGCTACCGGCCATTTGGCTTCGCTGCCGTCGGGGTTCAGGAGGGCGTCGCGGTGTTCGATGCCGTCGAGGGGGCGGAGGATGGGGTGGGTGGCGTGAGGGTAGCCGTTGCGGCGGCACCATTGGATGTCGCCGATCCAGACGGTGACGCGGGCGAGTTCGGCGGCGAATTCGTTGATTTCAAGGCCCAGGATGTTATGCGGGCCAGTTTGCATGGTGAGTTCGGCGGGTAGGCCGGCTTCGACGGCTTCGATGTGGGCTTGTTTCTCGATGTCGCGCAGGGCTTTGAGGGCGAGGTAAAGAAAATTTCCGCTGCCGCAGGCTGGGTCAAGGACGCGGAAGGCGTTGAGTTTGAGGAGGTATTGCTGGTAGGCGTTGATGGCGGCTTTGCCTTCCTTGCTTTTGGGGCTTTTACCTTGCCCGGCTTGCAGGATTTTTTGGGTGGCGGTCCAGGCGGCGGCAAGGGGTTCGCGAATTAGCGGGTCGATGAGTTTGGCAATTGTTGCGGTGTCGGTGTAGTGGGCACCGAGTGGGGCGCGGGCGGCAGGGTCAAGGCCGCGTTCGAACAGGGTGCCGAAAATGGTCGGGTCGATGGCACGCCAGTCCATCTCCGCTGCTACTTGGTGCAGGGTCTGCAGGTCTGTTGCGGTCAACGGTGGAATATCGATGTTTTTGAACAAGCCGCCGTTGAACCAGGGGATGTCATGGTCGCCGTACTCGCCATTTTTGTCTTGCATGGCGAGAAAGAGCTTTTCAATTCGGCGGGCGGCCTTGTTGGTGTCCTGGCCGGCATTGGCCAGCAAGTTGGTGAAGATACCGCTGGGGAGCAATTGTTCATCTTCGGCGAACATGCAGAACAGGCATTGCACGAGAAAGTGCGCGACACGCTCGCCGCAGTTGTCGGAGAAGGCGGTGCGTTCGCGCATGGCTGCGGCGAGTCGGGCGAATTGTCCGGCGGCTTCAGCGGTGATGGCTGCGGTCGATTTCTCGGGGCGCAGTTTCTCCGGGTCGGTGAAGACCCAGCGGAGGATTTGTTGCGTGTTGCGGTCGACCAGGTCTTCGAGGCGGATTTCACGCGGTTCGTCCGGGTAGCCGGTGAAGGCGGTGTGGATGATGATGCGTTCGCGGTCGCAGACGACAAGCAGCGGTGGATTTTCCAGTTGTAGGGCGTAGTCGGTGAGCTGTTTCAGGGCGGCATTGAGGTCGCGGCCGGGCTTTTTATTTTCCCAGGCGAAGTGGCCGCGCTTCCAGACATCGGCCCAGCCGTCACCGCCGCTGGCTTTTTTGGCACCGCGTTCGAAACAGTAGCTGTTCGGGTCACGCGGTTTGTCGACACCGAGCAGTTCACAGAGGTCATTGAAATGGGACTGAGCGCCAGCGCGTTCGGTGAGTGGATTGTTTTTCCAGGTGCTGATGAAGTGTTCTGGCGTCATGGTTGTCGTTGGTTTGCCCGTAGGACGCGCTGAATTTCTTCGTTCAGGCGGACGATGTTGATGGGCTTCGAGATGTATCCATCCATACCGGCGTTGAGGCAGGCGTCGCGGTCGCCGGCCATGGCGTTGGCGGTCATGGCAACGATAGGTAAGCGCGGTCGTTGCAGTGCCTGTTCCCGTTTGCGCCACTGGCGGGTGGCTTCCAACCCATCCAGAACTGGCATTTGAACATCCATCAGGATCAGGTCGAAATCGGTCGTTTCCAGCATTTCCAGGGCTTCTTGTCCGTGGACCGCAATATCGACCCGGTGTTTCTGCTTTTCAAGTAGCGCAACGGCAAGACGCTGGTTGATCGGATTGTCTTCCACGAGAAGGAGATGTAGTCCCGATTCCAGTGGCTTGCTGGCTGGCGAACACGTTGTCTCTGCTGCTTCGGTGCTTATGGCACGTCGTTCGCCGGGGCGGCGGTCGATGGTGCGAACCTCGTATTCGGCGATGATCAATTCTTCAGGTAGCAGGGGTTTGGGGATTTCGCGGGCTGCAAAACCCCGGCCTGTCGGATTGCCGGCATTGCTCATGGACGTCATGGCCAGCACAACGGCACCCGAACGTAGCCCCTTGCGATAGAGTGGCATGTCGGCAATGTCGTGGGGAAGCCAGTCCAGTTCTGCGACCAGCGTACTGAAACTGCTTTGGTTTTCAGCTTGTTTCAGGGTCAGGCGCAAATCGTCGGCGCTTTGGCACAAGCGTACCTGCCGGCCATGCAATGCCAGGCCATTTGCCAGCAGTTGCTGCAAGTGAGGGTGGCCTGTGGCGATCAGCCAGATACCATCGGCCTCTTGCGCGGCGGGCAGGGATTTTGGGAGAAAGTTGGGGTCAACCGGAAAATCGACGCTGAAATGGAAATTGCTGCCTTCGCCTGGGACGCTCTCAAGTTGCAATTCTCCGCCCATTAGCCGGACGATCTCACGACTGATGGTCAAGCCCAGTCCGGTGCCACCAAAGCGGCGTGTAACACTGGCGTCTGCTTGGCCAAACGCATCAAAAATGCTGGCTTGTTTCTCGGCAGGGATGCCAATGCCGGTATCCATGACCGAAATGTGTAGTTGGCATGCCCCGGCGTTCGCTGAGGTATCGCTTTGGCGGACGACAAGCGTGACTTCACCGGTTTCAGTAAATTTGATGGCATTGCCAATCAGGTTGAGCAGAACCTGGCGCAATCGGCCTGGATCGCCGATCAGGCCATCGGGAATCCCGGCGTGAATATCAAGCAGGATTTCCAGCCCTTTCTCTGCGGCTCTGGCTGAGAGTACCCGTGTGGTACCCAATGCCAGTTCGCGGAGTCGGAAGGGGGTGGCTTCGAGCACCATCCGGCCAGCTTCCATCTTTGAAAAATCGAGGATGTCGTTGAGGATGGTCATCAGCGAATCGGCAGATTGACGGACCAGTTCGAGATACTGGCGTTGAGTCGCATCGAGTTCGCTATCGAGGGTAAGGGTGGTCAGGCCGATGATGCCGTTCATGGGCGTACGGATTTCGTGGCTCATGTTGGCAACAAACGCACTTTTGGCTTCGTTGGCGGCGTTGGCATCGGCAATGGCTTGACGCAGACGTTCCTCGTCCGCCTTGCGCTGGGTAATGTCGCGGAAGGCCGTAACGGAACCCGTCAACGCACCGTTGTGGTAGAGCGCCGTGCTGCTGACTTCGACGGTCAGGATGCTGCCATCGGCGCGGGTAAAGCGTTCCTCGCCAAAAAAATGCCGGCCAGCCCGAACGGCTTGATAGATCGGGCATTCTTCCAGCGGACCTGAGCCATCCAGGCCGTGCCGGTGGAAAAGGTAGTGGCCAACTTGCCCCAGCAGTTTGTTGCGTTCAAAACCCAGCAGTGCCAAGGCGGCTGCATTGACCAGCGTAACGCGGCCCTGGGCATCGAGTACGTACAGACCATCCCCCATGGTCTCGGTGACGGCAATCAGATTCTGTTGTTCCTGAGCCAGTTGTTCGCGGGATTTGAGCAAGCGCAACAGGAGAAATAACAAGACGGCGAGTGCGGTTAGCAAAAGCACCATCTGAGTGTGAAACTCACGCTGCAGCACGGCAATGTGCGGGGCGGGCGCATAGGCGATGATGTAGGCTGTCGGGTCGCCCGACACATCATTGACTGGCAGAAAGCTCACCATCCAGGCGTCTCCATCCTGAATGACGGATTGGGCAAACGCCTGATATTGACGCATGCCATTTTGTACCGCTGGCAAACTGGCAAGCTTGAGATTCAAGGCTTCGACATGTGCTGATGGGGGTGGCGGGCTGTCCGGCAACCTGACTTGAGGGTCTTCGACCAGGAAGTTTTCGTGCAGCGATGATTTTCCATAAAGCCATTCCTCGGAAGTAAAGAGGATGGGCAGGGTTTTTTCTCGCGACAGAACGAAGTGAAATTCGTGGCTGGGCGAGAGTTTGTGCATCGCATCGCGGATGGTCAGGAAACTGACACTGGTCTCGACGCTACCCACCAGCGTATCGCCTTGCAAGAGTGGGTGCACGAAACGGAAGCCGGATTTGACACGGCCCGCTTCAAAACCGGCGACAGGCCGTTTTTCTTGTTGCGCAAGGCGGATCGAAGGTCGGATGTTGAGCAGGTTGTCGCCATATTTTTGGGGCTCGTGAAAGCGGAGAAAGCTGTCACCGCCGGCGGTCTGGAAGTGCAGTTGCCGGATGCCCAGTTGTCGCAGACTACGGTAGGTGGGCGAAAGTAGTTGGTAAAGCCTTGCCCGTTGCGGGATCTGAGCATCGCCTTCGTTGCCGGACGCCTGTTCCATCAGAGAGAGGATTTCCTGCTGCCGGATGCGTTCGGCAAACAGGATGGCGGTAGCCTTGCTGTAGGTCTCCAGGCTGGCCTGATAGATGGTTGCGAGTTCCTGGATGAACTGGGCTTCGATCAGGCGTTGCTTTTCCTGACGGGCGTCGTAAAGCAGCCAACTGCCGACGAGGGGCAGGAGCAAAAAAATACCCAGTGCCCAGCGACGATCAAAGATCTTGCTCTCAGGCTTTGGCTTATTGGGCATGCTCAAAAATTGTCCTTGGTCGGAATCGGGGTGTTTTGCAGCATTTTACGCACGGTAAGGTAATCACCGTCGGCAGCGGGAATGGCCCCGTGGCGCAATTGCTTGCCCCAGTCTTTCATCAGGGCCAGATCCTTCCCCTTGGGGGCGAGAGCACTGAGGTGCTGGCGTAGTTGCGCAATCCGCTCGGGTGACAGGCGCTGCGTGTTGGCAATCAGCGCGAAAGACGGCAAAGGCGGCGACTCAGCCAGAATCCTGACCCCGAGATGGCGATAGTTGCGGGCAATTGAAGCTTTCAAACCGCCGTAGTCGTAATCGCCACGTGCCACTGCCTGAGCGACTTCGTCGTGTTTTTGCAAATAGCGAAAGGCATGCTTGTTCAGTGAGGATCGCTGTTGCTGCAACAGGCTGTCCGTCGTCAGATAGCCACAGGTCGAAAGCGGCTGGGTCAGGGCAAAGGTTTTTTTCGTCCCCGCCGGAGGCATGCCGGC
>JAVEXE010000127.1:0-1770 GCA_034004105.1 Azonexus sp.
TTCCTGCATTTGTCGCTACATCTGGCCATTCAGGAACAAGTCAGTATCGATCAGCCGCCTGGCATACGTGCCGCCCACGAACGGCTGCGCAGCCGCCTTGACCCGCACGACGCCGAGCACATCCTGCTCGAATGCCTCGCCGAGACCATCTGGCAAGCGCAACGAAACGGTGGCCCGATGGACGCAATGGCGTATCTGGAACGAATTCAACAAAAATCGACCGCCTGAATCTGATACCCACAGAAAATTGACCCAATCTTGCGGTCGACCGTGAAATTCCAGAAAAACCCGGAATTACTTGTCTTCACCCGGCGGAACCTGCTTGATCAGTTCTTCCATGGTCGTCAGCCCTTGCGCCAGTTTCATCGCCCCCGACAAGCGCAAGGGACGCATACCTTCACGGAAGGCTTGTTCGCGAATTCGGGGAATCTCCGCCCCGGGACGAATCAGCCGACGGACATCCGGCGAATTGAGCAGGATTTCATAAACGCCAACCCGTCCGCTATAGCCGGTCATCCGGCACTCCAGACAGCCGACCGCATGATGAACATGACTGGGCTCATTGCCTTTCCAGGGCTGCACCAATGAACGCCAGGCGGCACGTTCCTCTTCGGTGATCGGCACACTTTTCTTGCAATGCGGACACAAAGTCCGTACCAGTCGCTGCGCCATGATTCCCAGCAAGGTCGAATTGATCAAATAGGCCGGGACACCCAGATCAAGCAAGCGAGTAATTGCCGATGGCGCATCATTGGTGTGCAGGGTCGACAACACCAAGTGTCCGGTCAACGCCGCCTGAATGGCCATTTCTGCCGTTTCCAGATCGCGGATTTCACCAATCATGATGATGTCCGGATCCTGTCGCATCAAGGCCCGCACCCCATCGGCAAAACCGAGTTCGATGCCTCGATTGACCTGCATCTGATTGAACGCCGGCTCGACCATTTCAATGGGGTCTTCGATGGTACAAACATTGACCTCGGGCGTGGCCAGTTGCTTCAAGGTCGTATATAGCGTCGTCGTCTTGCCTGATCCGGTCGGACCAGTCACAAGAATGATGCCATTTGGACTGCCCGTCATCTGCCGCCAGCGCGATTCATCCTCTTGAGAAAAACCCAGCGAGCGAAAATCCCGCACCAGCACTTCCGGATCGAAAATACGCATCACCAGCTTTTCGCCAAATGCGGTCGGCAAGGTCGACAAGCGCAGTTCAACTTCCTGCCCGCTGGGCGTGCGGGTCTTGATCCGTCCATCCTGCGGCCGGCGTTTCTCGATCACATCCATCCGGCCCAGCAACTTGATCCGGCTGGTCATCGCTGTCATCACTGCCATCGGGATCTGATAAACCTGATGCAGCACACCATCGATGCGGAAGCGCACAATCCCGAGATCGCGGCGCGGTTCGATGTGAATATCGGAAGCGCGCTGATCAAAGGCGTATTGCCACAGCCAATCGACGATATGAACAATGTGCTGATCGTTGGCATCGAACTGGCGGTTGCCTTTGCCGAGTTCGACCAGTTGCTCAAAACTCGACAGCGGCGAATGTCCCTCGCCTTTGGCCGCCGCCTTCTTGACCGATTTGGCCAGATTGAAAAATTCGACCAGATAACGGCTGATGTCCTCTGGATTGGCCATCACCCGCCGGATACCTGTGCGCAGAATCTGCCGCAACTCGGTTTCCCACTCGCGCACGAAGGGTTCGGCGGTCGCAATGACCACCTCGTGTGCACTGACTTGCACCGGCAAAATGGCGAAGCGGGCCGCATA
>JAVEXE010000127.1:1870-3751 GCA_034004105.1 Azonexus sp.
TTTTCGGCTTCCTTCTTCTCGGCCTCATCTTCGAGTTTGCCCAGATCCAGACCACCCTTGGCAACAGACTGCAAAGCCTTGCCTTCAAACTCGGTCAGGTGGCCAACCACCCATTCATCCACCCGGTCAGAGAGCAATAGAACTTCGATACCCTTCTTCTTGAAGATTTCGAGATGCGGGCTGTTTTTGGCGGCGTTGAAACTGTCAGCCGTCACGTAATAAATCTTTTCCTGACCTTCTTTCATCCGACCGATGTAGTCAGCCAAGGAAACAATCTGCTTTTCGCCATCGCCGTGGGTGGAGGCAAAGCGCAGCAGACCGGCAATCTTGTCCTTGTTGGCAAAATCTTCGCCCACGCCTTCCTTCAGAACGGCACCGAAGGCTTCCCAGAATTTGGTGTATTTTTCGCGGTCGACCGCATCATCGCTGTTGGCCAGACCTTCCAGCATGGTCAGCACCTTGCGCGTGCAGCCGCTACGGATCGCGTCAATGTCCTTCGATTCCTGCAGGATTTCCCGCGACACATTGAGCGGCAGATCGTTCGAATCGACGACCCCGCGCACAAAGCGCAGGTAGAGCGGCATCAGCTTTTCAGCATCATCCATGATGAAGACGCGGCGGACATAAAGCTTGATCCCGTGGCGGGCGTTACGGTCCCAGAGGTCGAACGGTGCGCGGGCCGGCACATACAGCAGCTGGGTGTATTCCTGCTTGCCCTCAACGCGAGCATGCGTCCAGCACAGCGGGTCTTCAAAGTCGTGCGCAACGTGCTTGTAGAACTCGGTGTATTGCTCGTCGGTGATGTCGGATTTGCTGCGTGCCCACAAGGCATTGGCTTGATTGACCGTTTCGTCCTCGTCGGTCATCACCTGCTCGCCATCCTTCCACTCTTCCTTCTTCATCAGGATCGGCAGGGTGATGTGGTCCGAATACTTGCGGATGATCGACTTCAGCTTCCAGCCAGACAGGAATTCATCTTCACCATCGCGCAGATGCAGGATGACATCGGTACCGCGCCCGGCTTTTTCCACCATCTCGACGGTGTAATCGCCTTCGCCGCCCGACTCCCACTGCACCGCCTGATCGGCGGCCAGACCGGCACGACGCGAAATTACCGTCACCTTGTCGGCGATGATGAAAGAAGAATAGAAGCCGACACCGAACTGACCAATCAGGTGGGCATCCTTGGCCTGATCGCCGGTCAGTGCGGAGAAAAATTCACGCGTTCCCGACTTGGCAATGGTCCCCAGATGCTGAATGGCCTCCTCGCGGGACAAGCCAATCCCGTTATCGGAGATGGTAATCGTGCGCGCCGCCTTGTCGAAAGCGATGCGGATTTTCAACTCGCTGTCGTCGCCGTAAAGGGAAGCATTGTTCAGCGCCTCGAAGCGCAGTTTGTCGCAGGCATCAGAAGCGTTGGAAACCAGTTCGCGCAAGAAAATTTCCTTGTTGCTATACAGCGAATGGATCATCAACTGCAACAGTTGCTTGACTTCCGCCTGGAAGCCCAAGGTTTCACGACTGGTGGTGGCAGATTCAGACATAGACGAAACTCCAGTAAAAAGCATGAGGTGCTTCGCCAGATGGGGACAGCTCAACGGATTTCAAGGCAAAAAGTCGGTCGACCGCAAAATCAATCGCTGGGGAGATCCTGAGTCACGCTACGTTGCTGCAAGCGCTGAGCGTAAGCATGACGGGCATGCAGTCGCGGATCTGTCAGCATCATGCCCGCGCTCTCGCCCAAGACCATCACCACCCCAAGCACCGGCAGTACCAGCATCAAGCCGGGAATCCCCGCCACCGCACCGCCAACAAAGATCATCACAATCGTCAGCAAGGGATGCATCTTCAGACTTTTACCAATGGTCATCGGCATGAAAA
>JAVEXE010000127.1:3851-6503 GCA_034004105.1 Azonexus sp.
GCCCAGACCAGCGGCCCGGATCGATAAGGAGCTGGCCAGGGAGTCATGCCTTGTCCGTCGGGGAAATCAACATGCCACGCAAACGGCGACCGAGGTGTCGTGCGAGCTGCAGGGCAATGCACGATGCGATCCGGGCATGGGAATCCATCAGCCGGGCAAAATCGGTACGTGACAGGACGATCAGCGTCGTCGCATCAATAGCCCGCGCCTGGGCCGACCGAGGGCTACCATCCAGCAAGCCCATTTCGCCAAAAAAACTGCCTGCCGCCAACTTGGCCAAAGGCTCGGCATGCCGACCAGCCTGACAAATCGCCACATTGCCATGTGCAATCACATAAAGCGCCTGGCTATCCTCACCAGCATCAAAAATAACCTCACCCGCCAGAAAACTGCGTTCCTGGACGAAGGCATCAATCACGCGCAATTCGCGCGGATTCAAGTCGCAAAACAACTCGGTTTTTGCCAGTTGATGCGGGTCGACCGCAAAATCACGCTTTCCCAACAGCCACTTCATAGGCCACCCCGAAAAAACCATGCGGGATTTTAACCCATCGAAAAATCGGCAATGGGAGAGACAGAAAACAAAAGCCAGAAAACAAAACCGGGGCACGATGGCCCCGGCAGAGAGTCAGCGATTCAACGAGGAATCGTGGTCAGTCTTGGTTCAGGCAGCCTTCTTGGCAGCGGCCTTCGGTGCAACGACTGCGTCAGCAGCCTTGATGCCGGCTTGAGTAGCAGCGGAAACGCTGGCTTCAGCCACTTCAGCAGCCTGCTTGGCAACCTTGTTCAGGCTATCGAAGGCTTCATTGGCCGACTTCATGGCAGTCTTGACTGCGGCAACAGCAACTTCAGAACCTGCCGGCGCGGATTCCAGCGCCTTCTCAACCAGACCGGAAACTTTGGCGCTGGTATCAGCCACTTGCACTTCGACTTCCTTGGCGATCTTTTCCTTGGTGTCAGTTGCGATGGCGATCACGTTACGCGAGTATTCCATGCCCTTTTCCAGGCTCGGTGCAGCCATGCTCTTTTGCAGATCAACGAAGGATTGAACATCCTTGACGCCGAGTAGAGCATTCAGATTGGCAACATAAGCTTCGAAACCGGAACGAGCGGCCGTCAGATTCAGAACAGCCAGGCGTTCAATGCTCTCGAACGTGGTGTTGGCAAAAAAAACAGCGAAATCGAAACCGGACTTGGCAAACTCTTGAGGTTTGATGGTCATGATGAATTCTCCTGGGGGTTGGGGGATCAGAATTTGATGCGGTGCAACACGACTTCATTCTAGCCAACAGAAAGAAACTGTCAACAAATTTGTGCGCTGCAACAAAAATTTCACACCCCCGGAGAAAGCCGCGCGAATAATCAGTCCTCACCAAACAGATCGCGACTGTAAACCTTGTCTTGCACATCCTGAAGATCTGGACTGATCCGGTTGGCGATGATGACATCCGCCTCCCGCTTGAAAGCCTCAAGATCATTGACCACACGGGAACGGTAAAACTCGCTCTCCTCCATCGCGGGTTCGTAAATGATGACTTCGATTCCCTTGGCCTTGATCCGCTTCATGATTCCCTGAATGGAAGAAGCACGGAAGTTGTCCGACCCTGCCTTCATGACCAGCCGATAGACGCCAACCACCTTCGGATTCTTGCCGATGATGTCGAAAGCAATGAAATCCTTGCGCGTCGAGTTGGCTTCAACGATGGCATTGATCAGGTTCTGCGGCACCTTGCGATAATTGGCCAGCAGCTGTTTGGTATCCTTGGGCAAACAATAACCGCCGTAACCAAAACTCGGATTGTTATAGTGCTTGCCGATACGCGGGTCCAGACAAACGCCATCAATGATCTGCCGAGTGTCCAAACCATGCGTCGCTGCGTAGGTATCCAGTTCATTGAAATAGGCAACGCGCATCGCCAGATAAGTATTGGCAAATAGTTTGACCGCTTCTGCTTCGGTCGCCCCGGTAAACAAGGTCGGAATATCCTGTTTGATCGCACCCTGCTTGAGCAAGTTGGCAAAGACCTCCGCCCGTTCGCTGCGCTCGCCAACAACGATCCGCGATGGGTACAGGTTATCGTGCAAGGCGCGGCCTTCACGCAGGAACTCCGGCGAAAAAATCAGGTTGGTACAACCATACTTTTCGCACGCCGACGCAGTGAATCCCACCGGGATGGTCGACTTGATCACCATCACCGCCTGCGGATTGATCGCCATCACATCACGAATCACCGCCTCAACGGAACCCGTATTGAAATAATTGGTTTCCGGATCATAGTCAGTCGGCGTCGCAATGATCACATAGTCGGCCCCGACATAGGCCTCATGCTTATCCAGCGTCGCCCGCAAATTGAGTGGCTTGTTTTTCAGGAAATCCTCGATCTCGGCATCAACAATCGGCGATTCCTTGCGGTTGAGCATCTCAACCTTCTCGGCAACAATATCCAGCGCAACCACTTCGTTGTGCTGTGACAACAGAACAGCGTTCGACAGACCGACATATCCGGTCCCGGCAATGGCGATTTTCATGGGTTCAGGATCAGTAAATGAGGTTAATCAGAGCAATAACGCCTCAGGACGCTTGCCAACCGGGAGCAATGATACCTGCAAAAATCAGGCACCAAACCTGTGCCTTTGGGAAATTTGCAACAC
>JAVEXE010000128.1:0-6462 GCA_034004105.1 Azonexus sp.
CGGCATGTTCATCATCAATCCGCCCTGGACCCTGGAAAAAACCCTGCACGAAACCTTGCCCAGCCTGAAAACTCTGCTGGCCCAGGGCGAAGGTGCGAAGTACAGCATCGAGAGCCAGAGCAACTAATCACGCCTATAGCGGCCAGAACAAGGGGATCAGCACGCTGGCCAGAATCCAGGTCAGTAGATTCATCGGAATGCCCATGCGGGCAAAATCGGCGAAACGGTAATTGCCCGCGCTATAAACCAAGGTGTTGGTCTGGTAGCCAATCGGCGTCGCGAAGCTGCAACTGGCGGCAAACATGACGCCGACCACAAAGGGACGCGGATCAACCCCAAGTTGCTCGGCGACACCAATCACGATGGGCGTAAATAAAACGGCAATGGCGTTGTTGCTGATGAACTCGGTCGCGATTGAGGTCAGCAAAATCACCAGTGAGAGCATCATCCAGGGCGACAATCCCTCACCAAAACCGACGAGATGGTTCGCCAGCAGCGTCGCCAAACCTGAGTTATTCATGGCGATGCTGATTGCCAGCATGCCGAAAATCAGGATCAAGATCGGCCATTCGATCGACTTGTAGGCCTCGTCAGCACGGATGCAGCCGGTGGCAACCACGATGGCGGTACCGATCAGCGCCAAGCCCTCGATAGGCATGACATTCAACGCAGCCAACAGCATCACGCCGGCAATGGTCGCCAGCGCAATCGGCGCCTTTTTCTGGCGATTGGTCACCTGCCGGCCTTCGGTGATGGCAAACAGATCACCGTTATCGCAGAAGCGTTTGATCTGCCCAGGTGTCCCTTCCACCAGCAGGACATCGCCTACCTGCAACTGGAAATCATCGCCGATTTGCGAAAACGAGGCATCACGGCGGTGGACCGCAATCAGATGAATGCCATAACGCGCCAGCAGATCGAGATCACGAATCGGCCGCAAAACATAACGCGACGTCTGACCAACAATCGCTTCAACCATCACCACATCACGCCGACGCAGGGTTTCCAGATCGTGCTGCCCCGCCTGCACCTGCAGCCCGACGAGATCGGTACTGCGTAATTCCATCATCGCACTGCTGCGGCTATGCACAACAATCCGGTCGCCCGCCTCGATGCGTGTTGCCGGATCTGGATTGGCCAGTTCGGTCTCGCCACGACAAAGATTGAGCACCTGAATGACGCCATTGGCCAGTTTGCTCTCCTTGAGCGTCTTGCCGATCAGGTGTGAGTCGGCTGGCACAAACAGTTCCGTCATGAACAGGCGGTCACTGCTACCGGTGAATTGCTGGGTCAGCGTCTCACGTGCTGGCAACAAGCGCTGCGCAAACAAGGCCATGAAAGCACAACCAGCGACAGCCATGATGACCGCCGGGGCGCTGATTTCAAACATGGAAAAGGGTGCCAGCCCATGAGCACGCGCCACCCCATCGACGAGAATATTGGTCGACGTCCCGACCATGGTAATCAGCCCGCCAAGAATCGTCGCGTAAGACAAGGGAATCAGCAACCGCGACGGCGCAATGTTGTAGCGCCCGGCCATCGCGATGACCGCCGGAATCATCACCATCACTACCGGCGTATTGTTGATGAAGGGCGACACAAAAATGCCAACCGCCAGCAAAGCCAGCAAAAGACGCCGCTCACTTTGCCCAGCCATCTGCCCCAGCCAGTCACCAAGGCGGTCAACGCAACCCGTCTTCGATAACGCACCACTGATGATGAACAAGCAGGCAATGGTGATCGGTGCGCTGTTGCTGAAGACGCTCATGACGTCCTTTGCCGACAACAAGCCCAAGGCCAGCAAAACCGACACCGCAACCATCACCGCCACATCCGGCTTCAACCATTCGCGTACAAAGGCGGCAAATAGCCCAATCAGGACCAGTCCAACCAAGGCAGCATGAAGGTGTTCGGGAATTGACATCGTGGGCGAGAAGCGAAATGAAGAGGCCGGAAGCTTAAACCCATGACTATCTATCTATAAAGAATCATGCATGCCTTGTTTATATCAATTAGTTCTATAGAGAAACACCACCCTGACTTTCAGCAGCCTGTTGAAGTGTTTCGTGATTCCCATGCAAGCAGCACGGGTATACTGCAGATAAGGCAGAAACCCGGCGTAAGCTCATCCCCTGCGTACCCAACAACCCGCATGGGACTAGCGGCAGCCTCCCAACAGATTTCTGAATTCAAGAGCCTATTTCTGTGAAAACCATCGGCAAACCGTTCTACCTCGGCAGCGGCTTGGTAAGACCCTTCCCGATATTGGGAACATTACTGGCCTTGATGTTGCTGGTGGGTTTGGCTTTCCAGTTCTGGCAAAGCCGACAGGAGGCATTGAACAAGGCGGAACATATCACCCGCACCCTGAGCGAATTGCTCGAACAACGAATTTCCGGCGATTTTGAACGACTGGATGCGCTGTTGGGATTTGCGGCAACGGAATTTCAGCCACAGCAACTGGCCACGCTGCCCGCGAATGATCGTCATCAGCAAGCAAAACGCCTTGCACGCTTGATGGATGACTTCCCGGAGATTGCGGGTGCTTTCATCTTCGACGAAACTGGCGCGCTGCAATTGACGACGCTATCGGACGTCAAACCCTTCACGATTGCTGACCGCCCCCATTTCATTTCCCTGCGCGACAACCCGGCACTGACAACGGTGTTCTCCGATCCGCAGATTGCACGGTCAACCGGCAAACTGGCCATTGTTCAATCCAGAGCCATCCGCGACAGCGGCACTGGCCGGTTTCTGGGTATTGTGAACGCCATTTACCATCTTGATGCACTGAATGAGGAAATCAGTCGCATCGATGTTGGTCCCAGGGGGGTGACCCTGCTCCGGCGCACGGACAATTTCAAGCTGGTCGCACGTTACCCACGCCTCAATCCCACGGATTTCGGTCAGCCACTGCCCGAAGACAACCCGATACGCCAGCGAATTGCCCAAGGCGACAAAGCAGGTTTCCTTGTGTACAACGCCAGCACCGATGGGCAAACACGTCTGGGGTCTTTCCGGATACTTGAGCGTTACCCTTTCTATGTCCAAGTGGCTTACTCGGAAGCCGATTATCTGGAACCCTGGAATCAACAGACTAAAATCCTCGCCGGGGTGTTTCTGCTGATGGGGGCACCAATTCTGATCGCGCTGATACGACTTGGGAAAGCACAAGCGCGAGAACAGACAGCCGCCGAAATCTTGTTGAACCAACAACAA
This sequence comes from Azonexus sp., assembly GCA_034004105.1. Classification (GTDB taxonomy): domain Bacteria; phylum Pseudomonadota; class Gammaproteobacteria; order Burkholderiales; family Rhodocyclaceae; genus Azonexus. The sequence goes on from JAVEXE010000128.1 coordinate 3,220, forward strand.
AAAATTGCCGAAAGCGAAACCTTGTTGCGCCGCGTGATCGACACCATGCCGCACATCGTGATCGTGAAAGATGCTTCGGGACGCTTTGTGCTGGTCAATCGTGCCTTGAGCCGTTTGTACAACAGCACCCCGGAAGCCATGGAGGGTAAAGATGATGCCGACTTCAATCCAAATCGCGAACAAGTTGATTTTTACCGGCGCAACATCCAGGAAATCATTGCCAAAGGTGAAACCCAGGTTGTTGAAGAGACATCGACGGATGCGCTAACGGGAGAAGTACACCGCTACCAATCGGTCAAGGTGCCATTCATGGGCCGTCACGGCGAGCCGAATGTTCTGGTTGTTGCAACCGACATCACCGATCTCCATGAAACCCAGGAACGGCTTCGGGCCAGCGAGCAGCGTATGGCCTTCACCCTGATGGCCACCCGTGAAGGCCTGTGGGACTGGTCGATCCCCGAAGACCGCGTTGATCACAACGAACAGTGGGGCATTGTTTTCGGCCTGACGGAAGTTCCCAAGTCGCATCCTGTTTCATTTTTCGCCGAGCGTATTCACCCGGATGACCGCGACACGGTGATGGCACGGGTCGGCAAAGCCCTGGAAACCGACGGCATCTACGATTCGGAACATCGGGTCATCTGGCCTGATGGGCAAGTCATCTGGGTTCATGACCGTGGTCAGGTTCTGGTTCGTGATGCCACAGGCGCCCCCATCCGGATGGTTGGTTCGATCCGCGACATCACTGAACGAAAGGAAAACGAACTGGCCCTGATTGAGGCCAAGCAGGCAGCCGAAGCTGCCACTGTCGCCAAGAGTCGCTTCCTGGCCACAATGTCTCATGAAATACGAACCCCGATGAACGGCATTCTCGGGATGGCCCAGATGCTTCTGACGACGGAAGTCAGCGAGGAAAACCGCCGCGACTATGCCCGCACCATTCTCAACTCTGGCCAAAGCCTGCTGCGACTGCTCAATGACATTCTCGATTACTCGAAAGTGGAGGCCGGAAAGCTGACGCTCGAACCGATGGTTTTCAAGCCGGAACAGCTCATTTTCGAAGTCCAGTCACTATTTGCCGAAGCCGCAAGAAGCCAGGGGCTGGCGCTGCACGGTGCGTGGCAAGGGAAAGACATCAACTACGAAGCTGACGCCAACCGTATCCGCCAAATGCTTTCGAACCTGATTGGCAACGCCATCAAATTTACCGCACGGGGTGAAATCCGCATCACGGCAACGGAAATCGCGCAAACCGCCGATGGCGCCACCCTGGAATTTGCGGTCAACGATACCGGGCCCGGCATTCCTGCCGAGAAACAAGCCCTGTTATTCCAGCCTTTCAGCCAAGCTGACAGCTCGACCACGCGGCAATTTGGCGGCACCGGACTGGGCCTGTCCATCGTCAAGAATCTGGCACGACTGATGAACGGCGATGCTGGTCTTGAAAGCACCCCGGGCAAGGGCAGCCGCTTCTGGTTCCGCATTCAGGCCCGGATCGTGCTCAGTTCCGAAAGACGAAACCAGATCCGGGAATCCGACGCAGCATTGGTGGCTCCCCAGGCTCCAAAGGCGGATCTGACACCGTTGAACGGAAGCTTGCTGGTCGTGGAAGACAACAAAACCAACCAGAAAGTCATCCGGGCGCTGCTGGAAAACCTGGGCCTTCGGGTCATGGTGGCGGAAAATGGTCAAGAAGCACTTGAGTGCATTGGACAAAACGCGCCTTTTGACCTGATTCTGATGGATATTCAAATGCCTGTCATGGATGGAATCACCGCCACCCAGCGTATTCGACAACAAGAAACCGCACTGGGCGAGTCACGCAATACCATCGTTGCCTTGACTGCCGATGCTTTTGCAGAAGACCGACAGCGTTGTTTACAGGCCGGGATGGATGATTTTCTGACCAAGCCGGTCGATATCGCAGCCATCACCCGACTCCTGCATCGCTGGCTGCCTCAAGCAAGCCAGACAAAACCGGTGACAGAAAGCCTTAGCGCAAAAATTGGGGGCCCTGCCCAACCAACATTCGATGCGTCAGCGTTGCTCAGACCCATCGCCGGTGACCGTGAACTGGCGCAGTTGATCATCGATTCGGCACAGCAAGACTTTCCTGCCTACCTGGCGCAACTAGAAGCCGCCTGCCAACAGGCCGACTGGGCAGCAGCAATGCGTCCGACTCACACCATGAAAAGCCTTGCCGCCCAAGTGGGTGGCTTGGCGCTGAGCAAACTTGTTACGGAAGCGCATGAAGGTTTGAGGCGTGGCGAACCGTTAAGCATGGACAGCCTGAGGGCATTGCGCTCAGCGTACGCCGAGCTCACTACCGCCTTGCAGGCCTGGATCGCGCAAACCCGGTCAAACCAGAACGGAGATTGAAAATGTATTTTCGCAAAACCTCCCCTCGCTGCAAGCTGACCCACGTTTTATTTACCAGCCTGCTGATTGCCCTGTGTTCATTCGCCAGTTTCAACACCGCGCAGGCCGCTGAAAAACGGCTGGCGTATCTGGTGTCCGACACCCGAATTCCTTTCTGGGACATCATGAAGCGGGGTATTGAACAACGCGCTGCCAGCCTCGGCTACCAGATTGAAGTGTATAGCGCCAACAACGATGCGAAACGGGAAGTCGAAGGCTTCGCCAGGGCGATCAAGGATAAAGTTGACGGGATCATTTTATCTCCGACCAATTCGTCAGCCGCCGTTACCCTCCTTCGGCTGGCGCAAACCGCAAAAATTCCGGTAGTCATCGCCGACATCGGTACGGAAAGCGGCGAATATGTGAGCTACATTGCTTCGGACAATTTTGAAGGCTCCTACCAGCTTGGAAAACTTCTGGTTAGCGCTTTGCAGTCGCGCGGCTGGCAAAACGGCAGCGTAGGCATCATCGCAATCCCGCAAAAACGCGCCAACGGCAAAGCCCGTACCGCGGGCTTCATGAAAGCCCTGGATGAATCTGGCGTCAAGACTGCTGATCTCCGCCAGCAAGTCAATTTTTCGCATCAGGAAACCTTTGATTTTGCTCAGGAACTGATCAAGGCAAATCCCGATCTTCGCGCCTTGTGGCTGCAGGGCTCCGACCGTTACCAAGCGGCACTCGATGCCATAGCGGCGAGCGGCAAGCGGGGAAAAATCCTTCTGATCTGCTTTGATGCAGAACCTGAGTTCCTGGAGATGATTCCCGAAGGCATACTTGCCGGCGCAGGCATGCAACAACCTTTCCTTATGGGAGAAAAAGCAGTCA
>JAVEXE010000129.1:0-6453 GCA_034004105.1 Azonexus sp.
TGACCGACAGCACGCAGGCCAAACCTTCACGCATGTCGTCGCCGCTGATATCCACCTTGGCCTTCTTGGCGATTTCGTTTTCTTCGATGTATTTGTTGATCACGCGCGTCATGGCTGCCCGCAAACCTGTCAGATGCGTGCCACCATCGGCTTGCGGGATATTGTTGGTGAAGCAGAGCACCTGTTCCTGGTAGGAATCGTTCCATTGCATGGCGACTTCAACACCAATCGTCACGCCAGACTCCCCCACTTTCGCCTCACCCGCAGAGTAGAAAATGTTCGGGTGCAAGACGGATTTTGTCCGGTTGATGTATTCAACAAAACTCTGCACGCCACCCGCAAACGCAAACAGTTCTTCCTTGCCGGAGCGCTGGTCGACCAGCTTGATGCTGACACCGTTGTTAAGGAAGGAAAGCTCCCGCAGACGCTTGGCAAGAATTTCGTAGTGAAACTCGACATGGCCGAAAATTTCTTCGTCGGCGAGGAAATGGACTTCGGTGCCACGCTTTTCCGTTTCGCCAATGACCTTCAGAGGTGAGGTTTCAAAACCTTCCCGAACCTCAATGCAGCGGTCAACAGGAACGCCACGGCAAAATTCCATGAAATGCTTTTTGCCATCACGACGAATGGTGAGACGCAGGAATTTCGACAAGGCATTCACGCACGAGACACCAACACCGTGCAGACCGCCGGAGACCTTGTAGGAATTCTGGTTGAATTTGCCACCCGCATGCAATTCGGTAAGCGCGATTTCGGCAGCCGAGCGCTTGGGCTCATGCTTGTCATCCATCTTGATGCCGGTCGGAATACCCCGGCCATTATCAATAACGGAAATCGAATTATCCACATGGATGGTGACAATAATGTCGTCGCAATGTCCGGCCAACGCTTCGTCGATAGAGTTATCGACAACTTCAAAAACCAGATGATGCAAGCCAGTACCGTCCGAAGTATCCCCAATGTACATGCCGGGACGCTTGCGAACGGCCTCCAGGCCTTCGAGGATCTGAATACTCCCTTCGCCATAGGCCGCAGAATTGGCAGCTTCCGGCTTGAGCTCTTGCATTTCGTTGTCACTCATTATTCTTTGTTCCAAATGAAACTTGGCCTGCTTCTTAGGGCAGGCTCCGGACTACAGGATGTAGGCTACGGATCGGAAATCCGGTCAGATACGCATTGGCATGACGACGTATTTAAAACGATCGTTACCAGGAACGGTAATCAATGCGCTGGAGTTGGCATCATTGAAACTCCACTGGATTTCATCGGTATGCACGTTGTTCAGGACATCGAGCAGATAACTGACGTTGAAACCCACATCAATGGATTCGCCCGTGTACTGTACCTCGATTTCTTCCTGAGCTTCTTCCTGTTCACTGTTGGCAGCAATGATTTTCAGGCTGTTTTCTGCCAAAACAACGCGTACACCGCGGAATTTGTCGTTAGTCATGATGGCTGCCCGCTGCATGGCTCGCATCAGGACATCACGACTGACAACCAGATGGTTGCGCAAACTGGGCGGAATGACCCGTCCGTAGTCCGGGAATTTTCCGTCAATTAGTTTGGAGATCAACACCGTGGTGCCAAAGGCAAACCGGATCTGATTTGATGCAACACTGATTTGCAGGAGATCATCGGTATCGACCAGCAAGCGGTTCAGTTCAAGTACGGTCTTGCGTGGCAGGATCATTTCCTGTCGTGGCAATTCGTCTGTAATTGCGACGCTGGAATAGGCCAGACGATGACCATCTGTCGCGACCGCGCGAAGTTCCTTGTCTTCAACCAGCAACAGCAAACCATTCAAGTAATAACGAACGTCTTGCGCTGCCATGCTGTACTGCGTTTTGGCAATCAGCTGACGAAAATCCCGTTGCGAGATGCTGAAATTTCGTGGCTCACCATCGCTGATGGCCATTTGTGGAAAATCTTCTGCCGGCAGGGTTTGCAAGTTGAAGCGGCTTTTACCCGCGCGAACCTGCAGACGCTTGTCGTCCAGGCTCAAGGTAATTTCGGCACTGTCCGGCAAGGAACGCAGAATTTCCTGCAGCTTACGCGCGCCAACCGTGACGGCACCATCGCTGTCACCACCTGAGCACAGGGTTGTCGTGGTGATCTGCATTTCAATGTCAGTTGCCAGCAGGGTCAGATGTTCACCACGCTTTTCCAGCAAAACATTGGAAAGGATGGGCAAGGTATGGCGACGCTCGACAATTCCCGACACCGACTGCAGTGGGGTCAGAAGTGTGTCTCTTTGGCTTTTTATAAGAACCATAAATTAAATTCCTTTAAAGACTATATCGGGAACAGTTCTGTGGATAAGTTGAATTTATCAATTTATTTCAGCAAGTTAAAGCACATTTTCGGGTCTGGCAAAGGCTCGGGATTGGCTGTGGATGAAAACGGGACTGTTTTTCCCCAAGACAGAAATCCACGGATCGTCCCCAAACCCCCGACAGCTTGTGCACAGGTTTATCCCTTCAATACCTGCACCAGCACATGCAGGTCATGGTTCAGTTCGTTATCCTTGCTGCGCAGACTATCGATTGTTTTGACGGCATGGATGACTGTGGTGTGGTCGCGGCCTCCGAAGGCATCGCCAATCTCCGGAAAACTGTGCGAGGTCACTTCCCGACACAGCCACATGGCAATTTGCCGGGGGCGGGCAATGGCACGGGTGCGTTTTTTCGAAAAGAATTCAGCGACCTTGATCTTGTAATAGTCGGCGACGGTTTTCTGGATGGTTTCGATACCTACATTGCGAACGGAACCAATGATGTCCTTCAAGGCTTCCTTGGCCAGATCCAGCGCGATGACCCGACCATGGAACGAGGAGTAAGCCAAGACCTTTTTCAGCGCACCTTCCAATTCACGGACATTGGAACGCAGGTGTTTGGCAATGAAGAAAGCGACTTCGTCGTCGAGCCGGATATCTTCGGCTTCAGCCTTCTTCTTCAGGATGGCAACGCGCATTTCCAGTTCGGGCGGTTCAATCTGAACTGTTAAACCCCAGTCAAAGCGCGTGACCAGACGGTCATCGAGTCCGTTGATATCTTTGGGATAGGTATCACAGGTGATGATGATCTGCTTGCGCGCTTCGATCAGAGCATTGAACAAGAAGAAAAACTCTTCCTGTGAGCGGTTCTTTCCATTGAAAAACTGGACATCGTCAAGCAACAATACATCCAGCGAACGATAAGTACGCTTGAAGACATCGAAGGATTTCTGCTGATAAGCGCGAACAACGTCGGAGTAGTAGTCCTCGGCATGAACGTAACGGATCACCTTCTCGGGATTTTCCTTGACGATCTGATTACCGATAGCGTGGATCAAGTGGGTTTTACCCAGGCCGGCTCCACCATAAATGAACAGCGGGTTGTAAGCACCACCAGGATTGCCGGCAACCTGAACCGCTGCGGCGCGCGCCAGATCGTTGGCTTTACCAACAACGAGGTTATCAAAGGTGAAATTGGAAAAAAGTCGGGACTTTTCGTAATTGCTTGCAACCTTAGGCCGCGGCTTCTCTGCCATGGCCGGGCTGGTCCGTGGCCCAGGCGTCGCATCACTGCTCGCAGCAACCGAAGGCGATGGTGTTGGCGAGTTGTCAGCACGAATATTGACCGGCTTTCCGGCACCAATCACCAGCGCAATTTCGACCGGTGACGAAAAATATGTCCGGCTGTAGTCTTCAATCCGCGACAGATAGCGATCGCGCACCCATTTCAGGATGAAACTGTTCGGGGCAATCAGTCGCAAACCCGCTTCAAGCGCCGTATCCTCGCCTTCCAGACGCAATGGCTTGATCCAGGTATTGAACTGTTGTGCGGGCAGTTCCTGTTCAAAACGTTGCAAACAGGATTCCCAAAAGCTGCTCATCGAAAAAATAGCTCCATGCCACAGCAGTCACTGATACCGCTGCGGTTCGTTAATTGTATGATTTTATTGGTCTGTCAAGATTATGCCGGCAAGTTTCAGCGGGCCGGAAAAGACATGATTCTACCCTTCCATGCACAGCTTATCCACAGCCTGAACAAATAATTCAACTTGACACAAGCAGCACTTACAAGGTGTAATCACGCGTTTTTCTCCGCTCACTCAAGGAATTCGACATGAAACGCACGTATCAACCGTCGGTCGTGCGCCGCAAGCGCACCCATGGCTTCCTGGTTCGTTCGCGCACCAAAGGTGGCCGTGCAGTTCTCGCTGCTCGCCGCGCCAAAGGTCGCAAGCGTCTGGCCGTTTAATACGGACAACTGGCGAGGTGGATGCAAGCTTCGCCCGACGCTATCGGCTGACCAGAACGGATGAATTTTCATCCGTTTTTGGTTTCCGTAAAGCCATTCGTGGAACCTGGCTGATGTTGCATTACCAGCCGAGGCCTGAGAATTCAGCCGATGCCAGACTTGGTCTGGTTATTGGCAAGAAATTGCTCAAGCGAGCCGTTGACCGTAACCGTCTGAAGCGCATTTTGCGTGAGCGGTTTCGTCAGCGGCGTTTTGGCTTGCCCGCTTTTGACCTGATCGTTCGCTTGGCCGTAAAGCCCAAACCGTTCGATAGCAAGGCCCTGAGCGATGATTTTTCTCATCTGCTGGATCGCCTGTCCCGAACCCGTTCGAGACCGGTTGAAAAAGCGAACCGGGATAGCGGGAAAACTTCAGGATGAAAGCCGTCATGCTTGCCTTCATCCGGTTCTACCAGTACGTCATCAGTCCATTGATTGGGCGTCGCTGTCGCTATTTTCCGACGTGTTCTGAATATACGGCAGACGCGATACTCAAACACGGCGCCCTCAAGGGGGGCTGGCTGGGCGTCAAACGCATCTGCCGATGTCACCCCTGGCATCCAGGCGGGTATGATCCCGTTCCCTGAACACCATTAACTATGTAGGCAGCTCATGGATACTCGTCGCCTGATTCTGGTCATGATTTTTGCTTTCTCCAGCTTCATGCTGTGGGAAAACTGGCAGCAGTACAAGCAGCCCAAACCGGTCGCTGAAACTGCTGCCGCCAATGCGCCGGCACCTGCCAGCGATGGTGCTACACCAACTCCTTCGGTCAGCCTTCAGGCTGCGGGTACTGTGACTGCTGCCCTGACTGCACCAGCAGTCAGTAATGCCGAAACATTCACCGTCGTGACCGACTTGTTGAAAGCAACAATCTCAACGCAAGGCGGCGATCTGGTCGGGCTTGAGTTGCTCAACTACAAGGAAAACGACGATAAGGACAAGAATTTCGTCCTGTTTGATGCCAAGCACCAGTATTTCGCACAAAGCGGCCTGATTGGTGACGGTCTGCCGACCCACCGTTCCATCTTCAGCCGTATTGATGGTCCGCTGGAATTGACGGATGGCAAGAATGAATTGCAGATCCGCCTGGAAGCCAATGGTCCTGATGGTGTCCGCATCGCTCGTATCCTGACGTTCAAACGTGGTAGCTATGTCATTGATGTGGCGTGGGAAATCGTTAATGGCTCAGACAAGCCCGTGGCGCCGCATGCCTATTTCCAGATTCAGCGCGACGATGCTGAACCTGCCGGCAGCAACTTCATGATGCACACCTTTACCGGTCCGGCTGTCTTTACCGATGCAGAAAAGTACCAGAAAGTTACTTTCGCCAATGTGGCTGACCGCAGTGCAAAATTCGTCAAAACGGCAGATAACGGCTGGCTTGCGATGGTGCAACACTACTTCGTTGCTGCCTGGGTTCCTGAACAAGGTGTTCAGCGCGAGTTTTACATGCGCAAACTGGACAATACCTCCTTGTACCAAATGGGCGTAATTCTTCCCGTCGCGGAAATTGGCCCAGGAACCAGCAAAGTCACTACCGTTTCACTCTTTGCGGGTCCTCAGGAACAAGCTGCTCTGAAAGCCTTGGCGCCTGGTCTGGATCTGGTGGTCGATTATGGCTGGCTGACCGTGGTTGCCGCACCGATTTTCTGGGCTTTGCAGTTTATTCACGGCATTGTCGGCAACTGGGGTTGGGCGATTGTCGTACTGACCATTCTCATCAAGCTGGCATTCTTCCCCCTTTCCGCGGCATCTTACAAATCGATGGCCAAGATGCGTTTGGTCACACCGCGTCTGGTGCAGTTGAAAGAGCGCTACGGTGACGACAAGGCTCGCCTGAATCAGGAAATGATGAAGCTCTACCAGACGGAAAAAATCAATCCGCTTGGTGGCTGTCTGCCGATCTTGATCCAGATTCCCGTCTTCATTGCCCTGTACTGGGTACTGCTTGGTGCGGTGGAAATGCGTGATGCACCGTGGATTGGCTGGATTACCGATCTAGCGGCACCGGACCCTTGGTACATCCTGCCGGTCATCATGGTTGCCTCGATGTTCATTCAGATCAAGCTGAACCCCACCCCACCGGACCCCATCCAGGCCAAAGTCATGATGGCCATGCCCTTTGTCTTCGGCATCATGTTCTTCTGGTTCCCGGCTGGTCTGGTGTTGTA
>JAVEXE010000130.1:0-6394 GCA_034004105.1 Azonexus sp.
CCGACAGCGGCGAAAATGCCGGCGAACTTGCCCACGTCGAAGGCATTGGCCGGGGCGGCGGGCTTGCCTTCCTCGACCTTCTGTCCCGCCTTCGTGACCTGATTGGTCAGCATTTCATCGCTGGCCTTGGCGCGGGCGGCGGCAAATTTCTGGGCTTGTTCGGCAACCAAACGCACGACTTTCTTGTAGGGTGCCCAGAAGGCCTGCCGGATGCTGATCGGGTGGTCGATGATTTTGGTGACCGTGGCGTCCCAGTCGCGGCCTTCTCGGTCGTAGAAAACGCCATTGCGGCCAACCATCAACTGATCCGCATCGCCGGCGGTGACGGCGGCGGCGATGGTCATTTTTTCTGCCCCGCGACGGCAGTCGCAATACACCAGATAGGTGCCGGACAGGGTGGCCAGCGTGGCATGTCGGGTGGCGTCGAGGACCGTGATGCAGAGATCGCAGCTACGCCCGTCGATATACAGGGTGCCTGCCTGGAAAACGGCCTTGTCGCGCCGGGTATAAAAGTCGCGGAAGGAGACGAAGTTATTGGCGAGCTGGTCAAGGTCGCGTACGTAACGAACCAGGCGGTCAAGGTCGCTTAGAGAACCGGCTTCGTTGGCCAGCGCCAGGTCGCGGGCGAGGTGTTCGTTCAGGGCCGTCTGAATGTCGCTATTGAGCAATTCACTCAGACGTTCGGGGGCGAGTTGTTCGAGGGGCGTGACTGGCTTGGCGTTCAACCAGTTGGCGTAAGGGGCCAGTCGGGCTTGAATGTCCTGCCAGTCGGCCTGACTGAGTTGCTCGCGCTCGCCCAGCAAGGGGATGATGGCTTGCTGGCGCAGCGTGGCAATGGCCGTTTGCCAGGCCGGGTTGACGCCTGCGGTCAACGGCAGTTCGGCACCATTTTTCACCCAGGCCAGGGGCAGGCTGGCGATATCGCCACTGCTGACGGTGAGTTGGCTTTTTCCCAAGGCGCGCAGTTCGTCTTCAGCGCTGTTGAGCAGGTCGCCAGCACGCGGGTCGAAAGCGGCCAACTGGCAGCGGGTGAAAAAATCGTCGATCTTGTCCTTGACGGCCAGCACCGTGCTCCAGGCGGCGGCGGTGTCCGGGCCCAGTGGCTGGGTGCTCGCATCCGTCTCGGGCTGGTTGCGCCAGGCTTGCAGGGCTTGTGCTTCGCTGAAAAAGCGGTCAAGCGTCGCCTGGTCAATGCCGGGTTCGCCGCTGCGGTCGGTTTGGCTACCAAGCGTGGTGATGATGTCGCTCAGCGCGGCTTGCTGCGTTTCATCAAGTGCTTTGGCGGTGATGATGCCGTCGCCGTTGTAGGCTTGGGCATGAAAGGCGGCAACGCTGCCGGCGGTGTCGCTGACGGCGATTTCCTCGGCTTCGGGTTTGCCCAGGCTGGCAAGAACCTGCTTGGCGGCGGCAAGAATGGCGCGACCGGCCTCATTGTCGGCAATCGCCGACAGCGGCAGCGGTTTGTCGCCAATCAGGGTGTCAGGGGTGGTCAGTCGTTCGGCGGCCCAATCGATGGCTGCAATGAGCTCCGGCGCGCGGATATGGCCATCGCCATCGCTATCGATGAGTGCCAGCGTGGCGGTGTCAAATTCCAGTCCGGCGCTGGGGCAGGACAGGGCAACCCAGAGTTTCTGATCGAGATGTTTCAGGTTGATCAGGTCGCTGCCCCGATCCAGTCGGGCCTGGTCGAATCCACCCGCGCTGAAAAAGCGCCAGCGGTGCGGTGTTGTCTGAGTGGTGTTCATTACGGACTCCTGTGGGGTTGTCATGGGGCGGCTTAGCTTGGGCGCAGGCCGAAAACTGCGGTCCACAGGCGGTCGACCGCAGAAATGTGTTTTTCGATATTTTCTCGGGCAATTGGTGCCTTGGGGTTGGCGCTCAGGCGTTTCAGATGCTGCAGGCGACGGTACTCGCGGTAGGCATTGCCGGCGGCTTCGGCGGCCTGCACATCGATCAGGCCCAGTTCAGCGGCGATGCGCAACAGCGCGATATTGCCCAGATTGCCGGTCAGTTCCGGGTGCTGATGCGCATGACCCAGGACCAGGTACTGGACGATGAATTCGACATCAATGATGCCGCCGGGGTCGTGTTTCAGGCCGAACAGCACCGGGTCGTTCTGCGCATGCGCGGTGATCATTTTTTGTCGCATGGCGACAACTTCTTCGCGTAGTTTTTCAAGGTCGCGAGGTTGGCGCAGGATTTCACAGCGAATGGCTTCAAAGCGCTGACCCACCTCAGGGTCGCCGGCACAGAAGCGGGCGCGGGTCAGGGCTTGATGTTCCCAGGTCCAGGCGTTTTTCAATTGATAGTCACGGAAGGCGTCGACCGTGACAGCAAGCAATCCGGCATCACCATTGGGGCGCAAACGCAGATCGGTCTCGAACAGGATGCCCGCCGAGGTCTGGCTGGATAGCCAGGTATTCAAGCGTTGAGCCAGTCGGGTGTAGTTTTCCTGGGCGTCCTGATCGTCATCATCGTAGAGATAGACCATGTCCAGGTCGGACGAATAGCCCAGTTCCTTGCCGCCCATCTTGCCGTAACCAATCACGGCAAATTTTGGTGCGTCACGGTGACGTTTTTTGATCTTGCCCCAAACCAGCGGCAGGGTTTCCTGAACCAGGGTGTCGGCGAGTTCGGTCAGGTGGTCGGAGAGCTTCTCGATGGTCTGCAGACCAGCCAGATCCTGGGCCAGCAGGCGGAAGACCTGGGCGTGGTGCATTTCCCGCAGGATATCCATTTCGCGCTCGGTATCGTCGAGATGGTTGACCAGACTCAGGCGCAATTGCTCGCGGAAGGCCAGCCAGTCGGTTGCCAGTTCGTACAGGCGCGGGTCGAGTAGTTCATCGAGCAGCAAGGGGTAACGCATCAGGTACTCGCTTGCCCAGGTCGAGGCGCAAATCATGTCGGCGACCCGTTTCAGCGCCAGCGGGTATTGCTGCAGCAGCGCGAGATAGGCACCCCGGCGGGCAATATTTTCCAGAAAGGCCATGCCGCGGACCAAGGTGGTGTCGGGGTCCGGGGTGCTACCGCAGGCTTCGATCAGGCGCGGGCCGACGGCATCGAGCCGTTGCCGGTTGGTGGCGGGCAGTTGCAGATAACGGCTGGCGTTGCGTAATTCGGCCAGTCGGGCAATGGCGTCCTTGGGGCGGCGGAAACCGAGATTGCCAAAGGCTTCGATGGCGCTATCTTCGTCAAGCTGGTTCAGCCACAGACCTGTGAGGGGGTGCTCGCCGGATTCCGGGTCAGAAAACACGGCGTCGAAGTGCCGGCTGACCTTGGCGCGGTGATCGTCCAGTACCTGCATCATTGCCGTCCAGTCGGCAAAGCCCATGCTGAAGGCGATTTTTTGCCGTTCGATGTCGTCGACCGGAAGCATGTGCGTCTGCTTGTCCTCGACGTACTGCAGCCGGTGCTCCAGGCGGCGCAGGAAAACATAGGCAGCGTTCAATTCCTGTTCGGTTTCGGCGGGGAGCAACTGGCGTTCGACCAGCAGTTTCAGCACTGCCTGGGTCGGACGAATCTGCAATCCCGGATCGCGCCCCCCCCGAATCAGCTGGAAAACCTGGGCCATGAATTCGATTTCCCGGATGCCGCCAGGGCCGAGTTTGACGTGGTCGGCCATGTCCTTGCGCGCTACTTCGCGGCGAATCTGGGCGTGCAGATCGCGCATGGCATTGATCGCCCCGAAGTCGAGGTATTTGCGGAAGACGAAGGGGCGGGCGATTTTCTGCATGGCCTCGACCCACACCGGCTGCAGATTTGCGCCTTCGTTCATGGTTCGCGCCTTGATCCAGGCATAGCGCTCCCATTCGCGGCCTTGCGTGATGAAATAATTTTCCAGCGAATCCAGCGAGCAGACCAACGGGCCGGAGTCGCCATTGGGCCGCAGGCGCATGTCAACGCGGAATACCTGCCCATTGGCCGTGAGGTCGCCGAGTGCCTGGATCACCCGCTTGCCCAGACGGTTGAAAAAATCGTAATTCTCGATGGATTTGCGACCGTTGGTGTCGCCGTCTTCGGGATAGACAAAAATGTAATCGACGTCCGACGAGACATTCAGCTCGCGCCCACCCAGCTTGCCCATGCCGATGATCAAAAGTCGTAAGGGCTGCCCTTGTGCATCCAGCGGTTCACCATATTGCGCGGCAAGCTGGCGGTGGAAGTAATCCAGGACAAAGTTGGTGGTGACGTCAGCGAGCAGGGTCATGCTTTCCACGACTTCGCTTAACGGTGCCAGACCGCAAAGATCGCGCAGGGCGATATGTGCCATGGTGCGATGGCGCAAACGGCGCAGGGCGGTTTTCAGTTCGTCGTCGTTGCTGAACTGCTGTTGCAGCGGCGCCAGAAGCTGTGCTGCATGCGGCGCTTCTTCCCACATTGCGCGCAGTTCAGGGATCAGGGCGGGTTGGGCCTGAAAGAGATTGCTCAGGTAACGGCTATGATTGAGCGCAACTTGCCAGCGGGGATCGATATCGGTATCCACGGGGGTATCCATGAGGTTCTGACGGCACGGGGCCGCTGAAGGTAAAATGAGGCCTGCCAATAAATTCCCCTGATTGTAGTGACCTTCGCCCTCCTCTGGCAAAGCGACGTGCCGCTTGAATAAGCCGTCCCGCCAATTTTCCTGCCAGCAATCCTCCTTCTCGCGCCCTTTTTTGGGGCGACGTTTGGTCATGGCCGTGTTGCCGATGCTGGGTTGGCTGGCGTTTGCTGGCTGGCTGGGCTTTGTCGCGCTGGTGCTGGCTTTGCGCTATCTCGTTCTGCCATCGATTGGCGATTACCGTGAACGAATTGAAGTGGCGGTCAGTCAGGCTGTTGGGCAAACGGTTCGGGTCGGCAAGATCGATGCCTACTGGCGTGGGTTGAATCCAGAACTGGTCTTGAACGATCTGAGTTTGCTGGATTCGGCAGGCGAAGCGGCTTTTACCTTGCGTCAGGTCGATGGCGTGCTTTCTTGGGAAAGTCTCTGGCGCGGTCGTCTGGTGCTGGATCTGCTGGTTTTTGAGCGCCCGGTATTGCATGTGCGGCGTGATGTTCAGGGGCGGATCAGCGTTGCCGGCATGGCTTCCGAGGGAGAAAGTGACCCGGCTTTTCTGGATTGGGTCCTGGCCCAGAAACGCATCCGGATTCACGATGCCAGCATCGTCTGGGAAGACGCCTTGCGTCAGGCGCCGCCGTTGATTCTTGAGGATCTGCAATTCGGACTGGACAACCAGGGAAAGATGCATCGCTTTGGCCTTTCTGCGGCGCCGCCCGCTGAACTGGCGGCGCGCATCGATTTGCGCGGCGAGGTCGAGGGCGATATTCATCAGGCACTGGAACAGTTTGCCGGCCGTTTGTACCTTGAACTTGCGTATGCCGATCTCGCAGGCTGGTCGGCCTGGATCGATTATCCGGTGGATTTGCCGCAGGGGCGTGGCGGTCTGCGTTTGTGGGGCGACCTGGAAGACGGGGCGGGGCGTTTGGTGACGGATCTGGCGCTGGAATCGGTGCAGTTGCGCTTGGGGCCCAAGCTGCCTTTGCTGGATCTGGAAAGCTTGCGGGGCCGTTTGCAGGCCAGCTATTCGGCCTCAGCCTGGTCGGTGGCGGCGAAGCAACTGGCGTTGGTGACGCGGGACCATATCCAGTTGGTGCCGATGGATTTTCAGCTCGACTGGCGGCAGAAAGATACGGCGGTCGACGGACAATTCAAGGCCAATTTGCTTGATCTCGATGTGCTGGCGCGCCTGGCCGGCTATCTGCCGCTTGACGATCGCAGCCGGCGTTTGCTGCATGACTACGCGCCGCAGGGGCGGATTGGCGAATTGCAGACCCGCTGGACCTGGCGTGACGAGGCGCTACAGCGCTATGCCCTGTCTGGAAACTTTGCTGAACTGGGCGTCCGTGCCGTCGGCTACTTGCCCGGCGCTCAGGGCTTGAGTGGCAAGATTGACGCGAACGAGACCGGTGGGTCATTGATGCTTGATACGCAGCAAGCGGGCTTGTCTTTGCCGGCAGTTTTCCCCGAGCCGGACATTGCTTTCGATCGTTTGCAGGCCAGGGTGGCTTGGCGCAATCTGGCCGAGGAAATTGCGGTCGACATCGAAAAACTGGCATTTTCCGGGCCGGATGCGACGGGCGAGGCACACGGGAATTATCGTTACACCGGCAAGGGGCCGGGACTGATTGATCTGCAGGCGACCATCGACCGCGCAGATGGTCGGGCGGTTTGGCGCTACATGCCGCACGTGGTCAATGCCGATGCCCGCACCTGGCTCAAGTACGGCATTCTCGCCGGCACCGGTTACGATGCCAAACTGATCCTGCGCGGCGATCTCTATGATTTTCCCTTCCGGGAGCCGTCGACCGGCAAATTCCTCGTGACCGCCAAGGCCCGCGATGTGGTGGTCGATTA
>JAVEXE010000131.1:0-6280 GCA_034004105.1 Azonexus sp.
CCGTACCGCCCGGAAGCAGCAGACAACAGCAAACTGATGGACGAAGGAACGCTCTACGTTGCCCGTTTTGACGATGACGGCAAGGGACGTTGGTTGGCCTTGCGGCATGGTGAAAATTATCCCAATGGTGCGTTGACCGCGGAATCCGGTTTTGCGGATCAAGGAGAAATCGTCATCCGTTGTCGTCAGGCCGCCGACATCGCTGGTGCGACGCCGATGGATCGCCCCGAATGGATTGCGGTCCACCCCCACAATGGCGATGTTTACGTCACCCTGACCAATAACAGCCAACGCGGTGTCCCGGACAAGCCAGCCACCAACGCAGCAAACCCACGTATCGCCAACCGATATGGACATATCGTCCGCTGGCGCGAACAGGGTGGAGATGCCGCTGCTGAACATTTCAACTGGGAAGTCTTTGCCTTGGCCGGCGATCCGCTTCAGGATGAGCCGGGAAAACATGGCACGGTTCGCGGCGATGCCTATGGCAGTCCGGATGGTTTGTGGTTTGACAACCGAGGGCAACTTTGGATTCAGACCGACGTTTCCGCCTCAAGCCTGAACCGGGGTGATTACGCCAATCTGGGCAACAATCAGATGCTGGTTGCCGATCCGGCAACTGGTGAAACCCGACGTTTTCTGACTGGCCCGGTTAACTGCGAAGTGACAGGCATCAGCGCCACCCCCGACGGGCGCAGTCTGTTCGTCAATATTCAACACCCCGGAGAAACGCCGGGCGAGCGAAGCGACCCAGCCAACCCGACTGCCTGGTCGAACTGGCCCGCCAATCAGTTTCCCCAGGCCACCGGCGGAAGACCGCGGTCGGCCACCTTGGTCATTACCCGTACCGACGGCAAACCTGTCACTGGCTGAAACAGGAAATCAACATGCAAAAGCCCAACGATATCGTCAGCTTTCCCGAACTCTTCGATGGTATGGAACAATTCCTTGCCGAGCAGATTGGCATACTCAAACGCGCCAGCCTGATCACGAGCGCCCTTGCAATCGCCTACTTGCTTAACTCGCTCTTTCAGTCAGGTGCAATTCACTGAACAAACAGCCGCAAAGGCTTGAAATACAAGCAAGATACCAGCGCTCAGCGTATCGAAACTTCGGCCCGCCGATTCAGGGGCTCTGCGGTTTCGTCCGGGGTTGGTATCAGTGGCACATATTCGCCCTGTGACTCAATGCTCAGACGATACGGCCTTGCGCCATGGTTTCGCACAATGACATCAGCGGCTTGCGCCAGACGCAAGCCAACAGACTCATTGACAATCGCCGAACCGACGGTATCGGTATGCCCGGTAATCGACACATCCGCAAACTTACGCCCGGCAATGGCCGCCAGCAAACGCGGCATCGTGGCCTCTGACGCTGGCGTCAACGTGCGATCATCGGCCTGAAAATACAGGATAAAACGTTCGGGCGGTATTGGCTGGGCATCCATCGCAGCGCCAAAGTCACGGCGAATCTGCGCATCACTCACAGGAATCGGTGGCTCGGCGGCATCCGTTCCGACACCGACTTTAGCCTGATCGATTTTTTGCTCGCCTTTTTCTCCCTTGACGCTAACCGCGCCTGTTGTACCGTCAAGATTATCGAGCAGTACCAGATAGGATCCTCCCAGCGTCCTTTCGCAGATGCTGAAGGACTCCTGGCAATTGATGTAATCCGGACCGGAGCAAACTTGCGCATCCGTCCAGCGACAAACAAAAGGCGTCGTTCCGGCACAAGCCGACAAGAAAAGCGACGAAAGCAGCACAACAGATCGGGAAATCGGCAACATGCTCAATCCTCAACCCGAATGACAAACCGGGTGCCTCGAACACCAATCGTTGCTGTCGGTGTTTTCAGCTCGATGGCCTCGGGGCGCAATTTCGCGATAATTCCGGAAACGTAATTCATGCTGCCCTTGAACAAACGCGCCCCCAGACTGTAGCGATTGCTGGCGGGCGCGAAGTAATATGACTCAACGGACATTTCGCTATCCGGCCCAAGCGACATCATGGTTTCATCTTTGAAGGTCACGCCCAGACTGCTCTCTCCACCCCCAGTACGCAACTGACTGCGGAGATAGACGGGGTCACCTTCCATGGCAGGCGAGGTCACACCTTGCGTTGTCACGGTGGCCTCACCGGAGACCGTTTTGACAATCCCGATGGCCGTTCCCGACGCCAACGCGGGCAGCGCAAACAACATCAGGAAAAAGGAAAACACGTAAGCCATGACCACCTCAAAAAATGCCTGCCGATTGCGTCGACCGCAAAACCAGTGGGCTCAGGCCGCTGGCGGCACGTAACCCTGAATCTGATCGGCACCGTCGCCAAAGAAATGTTTCTCGACCTGTTCGGACAGATACTTGCGGTGACGAGCATCGACCAGGTTGAGACGGTTTTCGTTGATGATCATGGTTTGCAGCTTGATCCACTGCTGCCAAGCTTCCTTGGACACATGCTCGAAAATCCGCTGTCCCAGTGCGCCAGGATAAGGGGGCAAATCCAGCCCTTCAGCCTCACGACCCAGCTTGATGCAATTGACCATACGCGCCATGCCATTCTCCTTAACAATATTTTGTGATTCATGCCTGCGGGGAGAGACGATTATACTTCCTGCCTGCCTGCCAAATACACCATAGAATTTGCATTTTACCGGGACCGCCTGACCATGATTACCAAAGTATCCAGTGACCGCCAGGGTATCCAGTCGATTGAGGTCGGCTTCAGATTGCTGGAAGTGCTGGCAAAGAACAATCGCGCCATGATGCTGCGTGACCTCGCCAAAGGGGCGGGCATGGTTCCGGCAAAGGCCCACCGCTATCTCGTCAGCTTCATGCGGATCGGCATCGTTGAGCAAGACCCCGGCACAGGCCGCTATGATCTGGGTGCCTATGCGCTGGATCTCGGACTTTCCGGCCTCGGCAGACTCGATCCGGTACGCCTGGCCGGTCCGTTTCTCGACAGCCTGTGCGAAGAGATTCGGGAAACCGTCGCCCTTGCTGTCTGGGGCACCCATGGCGCGACCATCGTCCGCATCGTCGACGCCGGCAGCCCGGTTACCATCACACTGCGCCCGGGGACAACCCTATCCCTGAGCCGCTCAGCAACGGGCCGCGCTTTTGCCGCCTTCTACCGCTCGCCCTTCCTGAAGAAGTTTCTGGATCTCGAATTGCACGAGCAAGCCGAAAGCAGCAAAACCGCCATTACCACCTGTCGCCGACAACTGGAAAAAACCTTGACCGAGATTCGCGAACGCGGCCTTTCCCGCGCCACGGGCAGCCTGACGCCGGGCATCAACGGCTTTAGTGCCCCGGTTTACGATCATACGAACCGCATGGTCGCAGCAATCACCTCACTGGGCTCGGTTGGCGAATTTGATGTTGACTGGGATAGCAACGCCGCAGCGGCAATGCGCAAGGCGGCAGCCGGTCTTTCTCGTCGTCTTGGCTACGGTGCCATGCCGGCAGGCGACGCTGAAGACTGAGTTTTACGCCTCGCCCAACAGCCGCCGTTCCCGCAAGGCCTGGGCGAGAGTCCCGCTATCGACAAACTCCAGTTCGCCACCCACCGGAATCCCCCGTGCAATACGGGTTACGGTGACGCCCTTGGACTTGAGCATGGCCGTAATGTAATGCGCCGTTGCTTCCCCCTCGTTGGTGAAATTGGTCGCCAGAATCACCTCACGCACCACACCATCGGACGCCCGACGAAGCAGGCGCTCAAGGTCAAGTTGCCGGGCACCCACGCCATCCAGCGGAGAAATCCGGCCCATCAACACGTAATACAACCCCTGATAAGCCAGGGTTTGTTCCATCTGATTCATGTCGACCGGCGTTTCAACCACGCAAAGCAGACTGGGATCACGTCGGGGTGAGGCGCAGCGCTCGCAGATTTCCAGTTCGCTAAGCGTATTGCAGCGCTGGCAATGGCGGATGACCTGCAGCGCGTGCTGGATGGCCTCACCCAGCCGGGCGGCGCCGGCCCGATCCTGCTGAAGCAAGTGATAAGCCAGCCGCTGCGCAGATTTCGGGCCAATGCCCGGCAAACAGCGCAGCGCCTGAATCAAGGCATCAACACCGCCGGGATTCACGTCAGCACATCAGAACGGCAGCTTGAAACCGGGCGGCAGGTTAAGACCCGCCGTGAAGCCAGACATCTTTTCCTGACTCAGCGCTTCACCGCGGCGCACTGCGTCATTGACGGCGGCGGCAATCAGGTCTTCGAGCATTTCCTTGTCGTCGAGTACGGAGGGATCAATACTCACCCGACGCACATCGTGCGAACAGGTCATGACCACCTTGACCATGCCAGCCCCCGACTGACCTTCAACTTCCAGTTGCGCCAGCTGCTCCTGCGCCTTCTTCATGTTTTCCTGCATCATCTGGGCCTGCTTCATCAGGCCGCCCAAACCACCCTTGATCATCGTAAGACTCCGTTACTCGATTGGTTTAATGGAAGATTCGATAATGGTTGCATCCAGCAGACTGATCGCCTCCTGGACAAAAACATCGTTTTGGATCGCGTCGACCGCAAGTGCCTGCTTTTCTTGACGCAACCGTCCGGCGCTCGCGGCTGGCGTTTCTGCAGTCGGCTGACCCAATTCGATTTTCAGCGTTAGCGGCCGTTGAAAATGCTCGCTCAAAGCTTGCTGCAGCTTGTCCTGCGCGGGTTTCATCTGCAAATGCTTCTGCTCGGTTGGCAGACGCAGCAGGCAATAGGTATCTGCCAACTCCCGCAATTCACATTGCAACGCCAGCGTCCGGGCCATGCCGGAAAGCGGCAGGTTCGCGACCAATTGATGCCAATCCAGCGGCTGGCCTACCTCCGGCATCGGCGCTGGCGTGAGCGGCGGAGAAGCCATCGGCTCCGGCTGGCGCGGTGCGACTGGCTCGCTTGGTGGCGGCGCAGAAGGAGAAGCGGAAGATGCCGACACGGCAGGCGTTGATCCCGGTGCTGCAGGGGCTGATCGTTGCGCCGGTACCGGCGGGGCACTTGATGCCGGACGAGGCGCAAGCTGCGCCGCCGGGCGCATCGACTCGACCTGCTCACCAACTTGCAGCGGCCGAAAGGTATGCAGGCGCAACAAGGTCATCAGGAAGCCGGCATACTCGTCCGGGGCCAGCGACAGTTCAGCACGACCTACATTGACAATCTGATAGGCCAGCTGCACGAATTCTGGCGACAAAGTTTGCGCCAGGGCAGCAATTCGCGGACTGTCCGGGTCCTGATCATCGAGCAGGTCCGGCACACACTGTAAGGTCTGCACACGCGTCAGCAACATGCCGAGTTCCTGCAAGGCATTGGCAAACGACAAGCTGCGCACGGACAAAGCCGTTGCCACATTCACCAGCGCCGAAGCATTACCTTCAATCAGCGCTTCAAGAATCGAAAACAGATGATCCTGATCCACACTGCCCAGCATGCTGCGAACCTGACGCTCTTCCACCTTGCCTGCCCCGTGGGCAATCGCCTGGTCGAGCAAGGACAGCGCGTCCCGCATGCTGCCTGCCGCGGAACGTGCAACCAGCGCCAGCGCGGGCTGATCGAACGGGATGTTCTCCGCTTGCAGGATATGCGCCAGATGCGTCGTGATTGAGGCGACAGGCATCTGCTTGAGATTGAACTGCAGACAACGGGACAGGACGGTGACCGGAATTTTCTGCGGATCGGTGGTCGCCAGAATGAATTTGACGTGCTCGGGCGGCTCTTCCAGCGTTTTCAACATGGCGTTGAAGGCGGAAGTCGACAGCATATGCACTTCATCGATCACATAGACCTTGAAGCGCCCACGGGTCGGCGCGTAGATGGCGTTTTCCAGCAACTGGCGCATTTCGTCGACCTTGGTATTGGTCGCCGCATCGACTTCCAGCAGATCCACGAAACGCCCGGCGTCAATTTCCTGGCAGGCTGAACACTGCCCGCAAGGCGTGGCGGTGATACCGGTATCGCAATTGAGCGATTTGGCCAGGATGCGCGCGATGGTCGTCTTGCCCACGCCGCGCGTGCCAGTGAACAGATAGGCGTGATGCAGGCGCTGTTCGGACAGCGCGTGAGTCAGCGCCCGAACCACATGTTCCTGACCAACCAACGTGGAAAAATTGCGCGGTCGCCACTTGCGGGCGAGAACCTGATAACTCATGCGCCCTACACCTAAGCAAAAATGAAAGTGGCGAGCCTAACCCCCGGCACTTGCAATAAATGGCTGTGGCTGCTTCCTTCCGGACCTGACCAGGTTCACCACCTTGCAATGCGGGGAGACCCGCCGGCGCGAATTCTAGCACAGG
>JAVEXE010000132.1:0-6206 GCA_034004105.1 Azonexus sp.
ACCGCAAGCTCAAGGCCGATGGCAAATACGATGCTGAAACCATCGAGACGATGATCAATCATCGCTTCAAGCTCAACTTTCATAACACCAGCGAATTCACCTTTCAGAACCTGCTGGGCGATGCCGATAAATTGGCAGCCAACCTGAACAACTACATTGCCGGTTTTTCGTCGCGGGCGCGGAAGATCATCGAAAAATTCAAGTTCGATGAAGAAATCGAGAAGCTGGAAGAAGCCAACCGTCTATTCGAAGTCATCAAGCAAATAGCGGCCGTTGATTTTCATCCGGATCGCATCTCCAACATCGAGATGGGCTACCTGTTCGAAGACCTGGTCCGTCGCTTTAATGAACAGGCCAACGAAGAGGCCGGCGACCACTTCACCCCGCGCGAAGTCATCAAGCTGATGGTCAGCATCCTGTTCACCCACGACGATCTGGTGTACAAGGACGGCAAGGTCATCAAGATCTACGACCCGACCTGCGGCACGGGCGGCATGCTCTCCGAATCCGACAAGCTGATTCTCGACCCCGAAACCGGCCTCAATCCGGGGGCCAACCTGCAACTGTTCGGCCAGGAATACAACCCGGAGTCTTACGCCATTTGCGGTTCTGACCTGATGATCAAGGGTGAGGAGGTCAAGAATATTGTCTTCGGCAACACCTTGGGCACCGGCAAGAGCAAAGAAGGATTTGTCGATGGCGATGGCCATCCGGATGAAAGCTTTCATTACATGCTGGCCAATCCACCGTTTGGCGTGGAATGGAAGCCGGAAAAAGACAACGTTACCCGCGAGCACAACGAATTCGGCTTCAAAGGCCGTTTCGGCCCCGGCCTGCCGCGCATCAACGATGGTGCGCTGCTGTTCCTGATGCACATGATTGCCAAGATGCGGCCGGCGCCGGAAAAGGGGGGCGACGGTTCCCGCATTGCCGTCGTCTTCAATGGTTCGCCTCTCTTCACCGGCGACGCCGGCAGCGGTGAAAGCAACATCCGCCGCTGGATCATCGAAAACGACATGCTCGAAGCCGTCATCGGCCTGCCTGATCAGCTTTTCTACAACACTGGCATCTACACCTACGTGTGGATCGTTACCAACCGCAAGCGCCCGGAGCGGGCGGGCAAGATTCAGCTCATCAACGCCACCGAATTCGCCCGCAAGATGAAGAAAAGCCTGGGCGACAAGCGCAAGCGGCTGGGTGACGGCACCGACGGCACCAACAGCCAACCCGATGGCTCACCGAACCACATCGCCGTCCTCACCCGTCTCTACGCCGAGTTTCAGCACGATGTCCGGATGACCCTGGGTGAGATTGAAACCAACATCGACCCCAAGCGTGACCAGACAACGTCGCTCTGCGTCAGCAAGATTTTCGAGAACCGTGAATTCGGTTACCTGAAAATCACCGTCGAACGCCCGCTACGCCTCAATTTTGCGGTCACCGACGAGCGCATCCAGCGCTTCCAGTGCAGCATGTTTTTTGCATCACTGGCCATTTCGCTCAAGCGCAAAAACAAAGCCAAGATCGAAGAAGAAATCCTCGAAGGCAAAGCCGCCCAGGCCGCCATCCTGGCCGTGCTGCACGCCATGAAGCCAGATTTTGCCGATGGTAAACGGGTCAAGGACCGCAAGCTTTTCGAGGCGCAGTTGAACGATGCCTTCAAGGCCGCCGACTTAGCTCTGGATCTGCCACTGAAAACCGCCTTGCTGGCAGCGGGGGCGCTGGGCGAAAAAGATCCGAGCGCCGAAATCTGCCGCGACAAGAAAGGCAACCCGGAACCCGATGCCGACTTGCGCGACACCGAAAATGTACCTTTGCCGAAAGACATCGAACTGCCGCTGCCGCTCGAATACGAGAGCAAGACGAACAAGGGCAAGGTCGATGTCGATCCCTTGTTGAAGCTGGTCCGCCAGCATTGCGAGGATTACCTCAAAGCCGAAGTGCTGCCTTACCGCCCCGATGCCTGGATCGAGCACAGCAAGATCAAGGTCGGCTACGAAATCCCCTTCAACCGCCATTTCTACGAATACGAGCCGCCGCGCCCGCTGGCCGAGATCGAAAGCGATATTGAAGAGCTCGAAGGCGAAATCATGGCCATGCTCAAAGCGGTGACCGCATGAGCAGCCACAGCAACGACAAACCGGGTGGCGAATTCGTTCTCTACCAGACCGAAGACGGCCAGAGCCGCATCCAGTGCCAACTGGTCGACGGCACCCTCTGGCTATCGCAGATGCAGATGGGCGAGCTGTTTCAGCGCTCCAAGCAAACCATCAGCGAGCACTTGCAGAACATCTTCGAAGAAGGCGAGTTGGCCGAAAAAGCAGTTGTCCGGAATTTCCGGACAACTGCCGCCGATGGCAAAGATTACGACGTTGCCCACTACGCGCTGGAAGCCATCATCGCCGTCGGCATGCGCGTCAAGTCCGTGCGCGGCACGCAGTTCCGGCGCTGGGCCAACACCCAGCTCAAGGAATTCATCGTCAAAGGCTTCGTCATGGACGACGAACGCCTCAAGAACCCCGGTGGCTGGGACTACTTCGATGAACTGCTCGCCCGTATCCGCGAGATTCGGGCTTCCGAAAAGCGTTTCTACCAGAAGGTGCGCGATCTCTTTGCCCTCAGCGACGACTACCGGGCCAACGACAGCGCCGCCCAGCTGTTCTTTGCCGAAGTGCAAAACAAGCTGCTCTACGCCGTGACGCAGAAAACCGCAGCCCAAATCATCATCGACCGCAGCAATTCGGATGCCCCGAACATGGCGCTAACCGCCTGGAGCGGCAGCCGCGTGCGCAAGCAGGATGTCATCGTCGCCAAGAACTACCTGACCGCCGACGAGGTGGATACCCTCAATCGCCTGGTCGTCATCTTTCTCGAACAGGCCGAACTGCGCGTCAAGGAACGCAAGCAACTGACGCTCGACTACTGGCGGCAGAATGTGGATCGCCTGCTCGAATTCAACGAACGTCCGGTGTTGCAGGGTGCTGGCCGGGTCAGCGCCGAACAGATGAAAGGCATCGCCCACGAACGCTACGAGGTATTCGATGCGCGGCGGCGTAGCGCCGAGGCGCTGGCGGCCGATGCAGAGGATTTACGGATGCTAGAGTCATTGGAGAAGCAGGCGAAGGGAAAAGGGAAGTGAGGTATTTGCCGTATCCCGAGTATTTAGGCGCAACTTGCTCAGACGAAGTAAGGAT
This sequence comes from Azonexus sp., assembly GCA_034004105.1. Classification (GTDB taxonomy): domain Bacteria; phylum Pseudomonadota; class Gammaproteobacteria; order Burkholderiales; family Rhodocyclaceae; genus Azonexus. Next base: position 3,195 of record JAVEXE010000132.1, read on the forward strand.
TCCTTCAGGTTGGGAAATTAGGCGTTTGAAGTTCGCTGTAAGCTGCAACGATGAAGTATTGCCGGAAACGACAGCCCCTGACTATGAGATTGCATATGTGGACATTTCCAGCGTTGATTTGATCAACGGTATTACTGCGACCGAAGTCCTGACCTTTGAAGAAGCTCCATCCCGTGCAAGACGGATTGTGCGCGATGGTGACACGATCGTTTCTACGGTACGAACTTACCTGAAGGCAATTGCATCCCTTGCTTCACCACCAGAAAACATGATTGTTTCTACCGGCTTCGCGGTAATTCGACCGTCTAGCTTCATTAACAGTCGATTTCTTGGATATGCATTACAGAATTCGGCTTTTGTTGAGGGAGTTGTTGCGCGTTCTACAGGTGTCAGCTATCCGGCGATCAATCCAAGCTCTCTTATATGCTTACCTGTTGCGTATCCCAAGGATAAAGCTGAACAACAGCATATTGCGGATTTTCTCGACTGGAAAACAGGCCAGATTAACGCGCTTATTTCGAAGAAACAGGCGTTGATCGAAAAGCTGAAGGAAAAGCGGCTGGCGGTGATTACCCAAGCCGTGACCAAGGGGCTTGATCCTTCTGTCGCATTTCAAGACTCTGGCATACCGTGGTTGGATCAAATGCCTAAGCATTGGCAGTTGATGAAGTTTGGGTATAGAACTCGTATTGAGGAGGGGCAGGTTGATCCAGAGTTTGAGCCGTTCAGCCAAATGGTTTTGATTGCCCCAAATCATATCGAGTCCAATACTGGCATCGTCTCCGGACTAGCTTCAGCCCACGAGCAAGGGGCGATAAGTGGTAAGTATTTGGTCAGAAATGGTGATGTGGTTTACAGCAAGATCCGTCCCCATCTGAATAAATGTGCCCTCTCGGATTTTGATGGCCTGTGCAGTGCTGACATGTATCCCATTCGAACTGAGCCACCCCTGAGCCCGAACTTCTTGCATTACTGGATGCTCGCTCAGCCGTTCCTCGATTACGCAACAGTCTCATCAATGAGAGTAGCGATGCCAAAGCTAAATCGTGAAACGCTTAATGCGGCACCGCTGCTTGTTCCTCCCGCAGATGAGCAACTGAAAATCGTCAAATTTCTCGATTCCGCCACAAAAAAAATCGATAGCTTTTTAGATAAAGCAGACCTTGCCATTAGTTACCTCACCGAATACCGCACCGCCCTGATTACCGCTGCCACCACCGGCCAGATTGACGTCCGCAAGGTCGCCATCCCCGCCCATTCCTGAGCCAGTCATGAAAAAGCACACTGAAGCCCGCCTGGAAGATGCCATCGTCGATCAGTTGTGTTCGGTGGGCGGCTATACCTTCGTCGATTACCGCGAAGGCCCGGCCAGGGATCGTTACGACCGGCTGCGGGCGCTCGACCCGGTGCTGGTGCTGGAGTTCATCGCGGCGACGCAACCCAAGGTCTGGCAGAGCCTGAACGCGATTCATGGCGCGGAGACGGGCAAGGTGGTGCTTGATCATCTGGTCAAGGAGCTGGACACCAAGGGCATGCTCAAGGTCTTGCGCCAGGGCTTCAAGTGTTACGGCAAGAAATTGCGCGTGGCAGTGTTTGCGCCGAGCAACCGGATGAATCCGGAGACTTTGGATTTAGTCGATAAAAACCGGTTGACCGTAACAAGACAACTTTTCTACGGCGAAACGCACGCCAAGAGCCTCGATCTGGTCTTGTTCCTGAATGGTTTGCCGCTGGTGACGGCGGAGTTGAAGAACCCGCTCTCCGGCCAGACGGTGGAGGACGCCAAGAAGCAGTACAAAAAGGATCGCGATGCGCGCGAGCTGATTTTCGAGTTCAAGAAGCGGGCGCTGGTGCATTTTGCCGTGGATCAGGATCAGGTCTTCATGGCGACGCGGCTTTCCGGCGACAAGACCTACTTTTTGCCCTTCAACCTGGGTAACGGCGGCCACGCCGGCAATCCGCCGGCGGCCGATGGCGGTTACCGCACGGCTTATCTATGGCGCGAGGTGTGGCAGCGTGACAGCCTGCTCGACATCTTTGGCCGCTTCATGCATTTGCAGGTGGAGGAAAAACGCATCCTCAGCGACGAGGGGATCAAGAAGATCAGCAAGGAAACGATGATCTTCCCGCGTTATCACCAGCTGGATGCGGTGCGGCGGCTGGTGGCGCATGCGCAAAGCCACGGGCCGGGGCGCAATTATCTGGTGCAGCACTCGGCGGGATCGGGCAAGTCGAATTCGATTGCCTGGCTGGCGCATCGCTTGTCCAGCCTGCATGACGCCGAGGATCGCAAGGTTTTCGATTCGGTGATCGTGGTGACGGATCGCCGCGTGCTGGATCAGCAGTTGCAGAACACGATTTACCAGTTCGAGCACAAACAGGGCGTGGTGCAGAAGATCGACGAAGACACGCGGCAGCTGGTGCAGGCGCTGGCGTCGGGGACGCCGATTGTCATCACCACCTTGCAGAAATTCCCCTTCATTGCCGAAACGCTGGACAAACTGCGTGATGAACTGCCGCCCGAGTTGCAGGACGGGCTGTCGATTTCGACCCAGGGCAAGCGCTTTGCGGTGATTGTCGATGAAGCGCACAGCTCGCAGTCGGGCGAAAGCGCGATGGAGCTGAAGGGGGTTCTCAACGCGCACGGCGTGCAGGAGGAAGCGGCGCATTACGTCGTTGAGCAGGGGCTGGACGAGGACGACGAAGCCGATCAAATGGCGGGCGTGGTGCGCGAGATGATGAAGCGCGGCAAGCAGCCCAACCTGAGCTTTTTTGCCTTCACGGCGACCCCGAAATACAAGACGAAAAAGGTTTTCGATGAACCCGGCCCGACCGGCGAAGCGCCATTTCATCTGTACACGATGCGGCAGGCGATTGAGGAGCGCTTCATTCTCGATGTGCTGAAGCACTACGTGACCTACGAAGCTTATTTCCGGCTGGTACAGGTGGGCGATGATGATCCGCACGTCGAGCGCAAGAAGGCGGCGCGGGCGCTGGCGCGGACGCTGGCTT
>JAVEXE010000133.1:0-6158 GCA_034004105.1 Azonexus sp.
GCAGGGGGTTTTTTTATGTTGTTACAAGCATCACAATCCCGCTCTATCCAACTCGAAGCATCGATCACATGAGAATCCTTCTTGCGGAAGACGATACGCTGATTGCATCAGCCATACTCGCCAGCCTGCGAAAACTCGGCTTTCCTGTCGACTGGGTTCAAGATGGCCGTGATGTCGATCACGCAATCTCCCTACATGATTACGGGATGCTTATTCTTGATCTTGGCCTTCCCTCGATTGATGGTATGGATATCCTCCGCCACCGAAACCATTCTGATCGCCACCTTCCAACCCTGATCATCACAGCCCGCGGTGGCATAGAAGACCGGGTCGGAGGGCTGAATGCTGGGGCAGATGACTATCTGGTCAAACCGTTTAGCTTGGATGAACTGATTGCCCGGGTATTTGCCTTACGCCGAAGAGCGCATGGCTGGAGCAGTAGCGAACTGCGCCTCGGAATACTCAGCATCGAACCCAGAAAGCGTCAGGTAAAACTGGGCGACCAGGAAATACATCTTTCGGATCGCGAGTTTCGTCTCCTTATGGCTTTGATTGAAGTGCCAGGCAGCGTACTCAGTATCAGCCAACTGGAGGAGCGACTCTATGGCTGGGGAGAAGAAATCGCCAGCAACTCAATTGAAGTCCAGCTTCATCGATTACGGAAAAAGCTTGGGAAAGCATGGATCCGGAATATTCGCGGTATTGGATTCAAGCTGGTTAACCCTCTATGAACTCGATTCTCGGGCGCTTGTTATCGTGGCAAATTGGTACACTAATCATTACCACCGCATTTATTACCGCTTTAACTTACCAGACAACCTGGAATCAGTTCAACCGTAGCCGGGACCTAGCGCTGGAGCAGATTGCCTGGGCGGTCATGCGCCAGCATGGTATGCATCCAGAGTTATACGATTTCTCTGCCCAACAGGAAAGCATCATCAGCCAAATATGGAACGATAAGGAACAACTGATTTTTGCTTCTCGTCCTGATCAACTCCTTCCCCGGCAAAAACCAGGACTATCGTCGTTCACCTTTCAAGATAAGGAATGGCACGCCTTCGTAATTATCAGCGGCGGCCTGACGGTGCAAATCAACAACCCTGCAGATTTACGCTCCCTCTGGTTCAAGGCATTCGGGAGTGCATTGATAGTGCCTTTCTCGTTGATGGTCATCATCATGGGGAGTTTCATCGTCATCGCGGCAACCCAAGCATTCCAACCCATCCGACAGTTGCGTCAAGAAATCCAAAGCCGCAGTCCAGACTTCCTTTCTCCCTTAGACAAAGATGGCTATCCCGACGAATTGCAAGTGATCGTTGAGGCGTTGAACGACGTATTTCAGCGCCTCGATGATGCTTTTGTCGCCAGGCAGCGTTTTATCGCAGAAGCGGCCCACGAATTGCGTACGCCCATCACGGCCATTGGCCTCAATGCACAGGTTTTACTTAACGAGCACGCCCAGAAAACCCCAAGCGAAGCCGCCGACAACCTTCAGCGCGGAGTTGAGCGCGCCGGGCATCTGGTCAGCCAGCTTTTACATCTCGCCCGTTTTGACCCCAAATTCTCGCATGCACGCCAACTTACCGTGGTCGACCTGGTTGAATTGGCGAAAACCACAATCATCGAGTACGACGCATTAGCCGAACGAAAAGCCATTGATCTCGGTCTGATTGCACCATCGAAAGCAAACGTTCGCGGAGACCCGGCAGGCCTCCGCATTCTGCTTTCCAACCTTATCGACAATGCCATTCGCTATTCGCCGATCGACAGCCACGTCGATGTCGTCATCGAGCCAGTCCTGCCTGGCTTGCAGTTGGTGGTCATTGACAACGGCCCCGGCATTCCCGAAAACCAACGCGATCGTGCGCTGGAACCCTTCTGCCGGCTTGACTGCTCAACGCCAGGTAGTGGTCTTGGCTTGGCGATTTCAGCAGAAATTGCCCGCCAGCACGATAGCGAGATTTCACTCAGCGAAACACCGGGCGGAGGCTTGACCGTCAGCGTTTTACTGCCTGGCACCAGTTTCTAGCCCACCATTTCCTTAAGTCGTTTGTAAGGTCGCCTCAGAGAAGATGCGCTGCGTTGCCTCTGGGCAACCGTTACAACAATGCGAGGAGGAAAATCATGTCGCAAGAGACATACGCCCAAGTCCGGGCCAATCCAAAGTATCAACAACTGAAGAAAACCCGTAATCGCTACGGCTGGATCATGACCCTGATCATGCTTTTTGTTTATTACGGCTACATTGCACTAATTGCATTCAACAAGGAGTTTCTTGCCCGCTCGTTGGGGGACGACGGGGTAACAACGCTAGGCATTCCGATCGGCGTGGGCGTGATTGCTTTTACCATCATCATCACAGGCATCTATGTTCGCCGGGCCAACAATGAGTTTGACCAACTCAAAGCCGAGATTATCAAGGAGGCACGATAATGCGCAAGGAATGCAAACAAATCCTTAGCGCAATTGCGCTAATAACCTTGGCCGGTACGGCTTACGCTGCGGGTGCTGACCTGGGTCAAGCCGAAAAGCAGGCGACAAACTGGACTGCTATTGCAATGTTCGCCATTTTCGTCGCGGGCACCCTTTACATCACCAAATGGGCAGCAGCAAAAACCAAGTCAGCTGCTGACTTCTATACGGCGGGAGGCGGCATTACTGGCTTCCAGAACGGCTTGGCGATTGCTGGCGATTACATGTCTGCCGCCTCTTTCTTGGGGATTTCAGCCGCCGTTATGGCCAATGGCTACGATGGATTGATTTTTTCCATTGGCTTTCTGGTTGGCTGGCCCATCATTACCTTTCTAATGGCTGAACGACTACGCAACCTGGGTAAATTTACCTTTGCCGATGTTGCCGGTTATCGCTTTGCGCAAACCCCGATACGGGCCTTTGCCGCAAGTTCCACCTTGATTGTTGTGGCGTTCTACCTCATCGCTCAAATGGTTGGTGCGGGGCAGTTGATCAAACTGCTGTTCGGACTGGAATATTGGATGGCCGTCGTGATCGTCGGTGCATTGATGATGGTCTACGTCTTATTCGGTGGCATGACCGCCACGACCTGGGTACAGATCATCAAAGCCATCCTACTGCTGTCCGGCGCATCTTTCATGGCATTCATGGTAATGATGCATTTTGGTTTTAGTCCTGAGGCAATGTTTGCCAAAGCGGTTGAAATCAAGACCATGCTTGCAAGCAATGCGTTAACCGCCGAAGCAGTCAAAGGTGGCGCAGATCCAGCAACAGTAGATGTTGCCAAGGAAGCCGCCGCAAAAGGTCTTTCCATCATGGGTCCGGGCAACTTCGTCAAAGATCCCATCTCCGCCATTTCCTTCGGTATGGCGTTGATGTTCGGCACAGCCGGTTTGCCTCACATCCTGATGCGCTTCTTTACCGTACCAGATGCCAAGGAAGCGCGGAAATCCGTATTCTGGGCGACCACTTGGATTGGCTACTTTTACATCCTGACTTTCATCATCGGTTTCGGTGCCATTACCTTCGTTTTGACCAACCCACAATTTCTCGACAGCAAAGGTGCTTTGCTCGGCGGTGGCAACATGGCCGCTATTCACCTTGCAAATGCGGTCGGTGGCAATGTCTTCCTCGGCTTTATCTCGGCTGTTGCTTTTGCCACGATTCTCGCGGTGGTCGCTGGCCTCACGCTGTCAGGTGCTTCCGCTGTATCGCATGATCTTTATGCAACAGTTTTCAAGCACGGCAAAGCGGATTCCGCAGCGGAACTCCGTGTTTCCCGCATTACGACACTCTGCCTTGGTGCTGTTGCGGTGGTTCTGGGAATTGCCTTTGAAAAGCAGAATATCGCGTTCATGGTCTCGCTGGCCTTCGCGATCGCTGCGTCAGCCAATTTTCCAGTGCTGTTCATGGCCGTATTATGGAAAGACTGTACAACCAAGGGCGCGGTCATTGGCGGCACCCTGGGGCTTTTGTCTTCAGTGCTTCTGACAGTACTCTCACCATCGATATGGGAAGCTGTTCTCGGTAATCCCAAGGGTAGTGCACTGTTCCCCTATACTTCGCCAGCATTGTTCTCAATGAGCATTGGATTCTTCGGCATCTGGCTCTTCTCGGTAATGGACAACAGCGCGCAGGCCAAAAAGGAGCGTGCTCTCTTCCCAGACCAAGAGGTTCGCTCCGAAACCGGGATCGGTGCAGCAGGTGCCAGCGGCCACTGAAACCCCTCTTTTTTCAACAAACCCCACCCGAAAGTGTGGGGTTTTTCGTTCCTTACCTACAATCTTGCTTATCCGCACAGATACTGCGATCAAAACGAATGATCCTGCACCATCTTAGAAGCAAAAAACTTCTAAAGTCCGGCACCTGAAATTTTCTGAAAGAAATGATGAATCAAACCGCAGACAGTTTTGCCACACCCGCTATGTGGGCTGGCTTTATTGCCTTCGTCATTGCCATGCTCGCGCTTGACCTTTTTGTTTTTGGTGGTCGCAAAGCGCATCGTGTCAGCGTCAAGGAGGCAGCCTCTTGGGTTTTCGCCTGGGTTTGCCTGGCACTGACATTTGCAGCTTTACTCTGGTGGTACCTGAACGATGTCTTTGGTGCGGAAATCGCGCAACGGAAAACGCTGGAATTTCTCGCCGGATACTTGATTGAGCAATCACTGTCCGTCGATAACATGTTCGTTTTCGTGATGATCTTCGGTTACTTTGCCGTACCCCCCGAGTTGCAGCGTCGTGTCCTTCTTTATGGTGTCCTCGGTGCCATCTTAATGCGTGCTGGGATGATTATCGGTGGAGTCTGGCTAGTGTCTCAGTTTTCCTGGTTACTTTATGTGTTTGGGGCATTCCTTGTTGTTACCGGGGTCAAAATGATCGTTTTCGCCGAGGCCGAACCCGACCTTGAGAAAAACCCTTTACTACGCTGGCTGCGCCGCCATTTACGGATTACACCGACATTTCATGGCGAAGCCTTCTTTGTTCGCCAGAAGGGCATCCTCTGGGCCACACCGATGTTTCTCGTTCTAGTATTGATTGAGGCCAGTGACGTGGTTTTTGCGGTCGACAGCATCCCGGCGATTTTTGCGGTCACCACCGATCCGTTCATTGTTTTTACCTCAAATATCTTTGCCATCATGGGATTACGAGCGCTTTACTTCCTGCTTGCAGATATGGCGGATCGTTTCCACTTGCTGAAATATGGCTTGGCATTGGTTCTTGTATTCATTGGCGGAAAAATGCTTGTTACGCCCTGGTTTCACATGCCAATTCAGTGGTCACTGGCTATTGTTGGAAGCATCATCGCCGCCTCTGTCGCGCTCAGCCTGACGCTTAGTCAGAAAACGCAATCTTGAGTACAGGAAACTGCCATGAACGAATTTAGCCTTCCCAAAGTGATTGATACCCGGCGTGATACCGATGGACGACTCATTGAAATCATCGTGGGCTCGACTACGGAAAACGTCAATGAAGCGAGTTGGCTGGTGGCTGTCGACGGATCACCACACGCTGACGAGGCCGTTAACCGGGCCATCCATCTCAGTCTAAAAATGGGCACAAGGCGGATTATTTTGGTTCACGTCCATACGTGGCTTAGCAAGGAGGCTGCCGAAAACGACTTACTGAAATTTGCCATGCAAAATTCGGTGAGTGCACGAAACAGCGTGGAGAAAGCAGGGCTAGGGTGGCAACTGCATGCCGCCTTGGGAGCATCTGCGGAAACGATCGTAGATATTGCAACTCAACAAAACTGCTTTGGAATCAGCATCGGGCACCGGGGAATGAACTTCGCCACCAGCGTGTTGATCGGATCATGCGCCCATCAGGTCATTCAATTCTCACCGCTTCCCGTTTTGGTTAGCAAACGCCCTCCGACCACCTGAAAAACGACAAAAATCGTTCTACCCCAAGGCGCTTTCATGGCGCCGTTTTACATTTCTGTCGGCGTATTGGTGTAACGAATTACGCTTGGAAGAAACACTGTCAGTTATCTGTAAGTTTGTGTAACCAAACTGCGCACCGTGGCCGTGCTGTGGTCACGCGCAGTACGACCCTTTCAATTTTTCTGGAGGAGATAACAATGGACGATCAAGGCAAGGCCTATTGGTCAGCCACGCTCGGCCTGCTAGGGAAGATCCTGGCAGTCTGGTTCGTGGTGTCGTTCGGAGCAGGCATCCTGTTTGCGCC
>JAVEXE010000134.1:0-2147 GCA_034004105.1 Azonexus sp.
AGCGCTGATGCCGATGCCGGCCAGCGGGTCGTGCTGCCCTACCTGCGCTGGCTGGGCGTCAATGCGGTGGATACCTTGATCATCACGCATGGCGATGCCGATCATGCCGGCGGGCTGGCGTCGCTGCAGGCGGGCGTGCCAATCCGGGCGCTGTTGTCTTCCATGCCCGAACTGGCTGGCGACTTGTGCCGGAACGGGCAGGGCTGGCGCTGGAATGGCGTGGACTTTGCCATTCTGCATCCCCATGGCGACGCCTACGCCGAATCCGGAAAGCGAACGAAGCGCAATTCGCTGTCTTGTGTGTTGAAAGTGAGCGCCGGCGCAAGGTCGATGTTGCTGACGGCTGACATCGAAGCGGTCGACGAATTTGCGATGTTGCGGCGAAATCTTGCGCAGTTGCCAGCAGACATTTTGCTGGTACCGCATCACGGCGCACGCGGTTCGTCGACACAGGCATTTGTCGATGCCGTGGCGGCAGAACAGGTGATTTTCTCGGTAGGCTATCGTAATCGTTTTGGCCATCCTGACCCGGAAATTCTGGATCGTTACCAGTCGACCGCAACACGTTTGTGGCGAACCGATTGGCATGGTGCTGTTCAGGTCAGGCTTGCCTCTGACAAGCTTGAGGTGTCATCTTGGCGTCAGCAGCATGCGCGCTACTGGCATGGGCGGTGATACATTTCGTTCTGGAGGAAATGAAATGAACAACAGACAACACATTGTCCAATGCCTGAGTCCGTCGGGTTTGCACCGGATGTCGTATTACGAATGGGGGGCGAGAGACAATCCGCGCGTTCTCGTCTGCGTGCATGGTTTGACCCGGAATGCTCGAGATTTTGATGCGCTGGCGCAAGCCTTGTCGGGGCATTACCGGGTGATTTGTCCGGATGTGGTCGGGCGGGGGCAAAGTGGCTGGTTACGCGATCCGTCGGGCTATGCCATTCCGCAATACGTGGCTGATATGGTCACGCTGATTGCCCGGCTCAATGTTGATACGGTGCATTGGTTGGGCACCTCGATGGGGGGGCTGATCGGGATGGCGCTGGCGGCGCAGCCGGGAACACCCATTCGCAGACTGGTGCTGAATGATGTCGGGCCATTGATTACTGTCGAATCCCTGCAACGTATCGCCAGTTATGTCGGGCTTGCTCCGGACTGGCCAACGATGGAAGCGGCGATTGCTTACGTGAAACTCGTCAGTGCGCCATTTGGCCTCTTGAGCGAAGCGCAATGGTACGACCTGACCGAAAGCAGCGTCATGCAGTGCAGTGACGGACGCTGGCGTTTCCGCTACGACCCGAAAATCGCCGAGCCTTTCAAGGCTGCTTTTGTCGATCAGGACATCAATTTATGGCCGGTTTATCAGGCGATCAGTTGTCCGACGCTGGTGATTCGGGGGGCGGAATCCGACCTCCTGACGCGTGAAACCTGGCAGACGATGGCAGATTGCGGTCCACAGGCAAAACTGGCCGAAATTGCCGGTGTGGGTCATGCGCCGATGTTCCAGTCGGAAGAACAGATAGATATCGTCCGGGACTTCCTGTTAAGCGTATGAAACACGTTGTTATTGATGGTTTGCGTATTGAATATCGCGAGATTCCTGCCGCACGGGATGAGCGGCCAACGCTGGTGCTCTTGCACGAGGGACTGGGTTGCGTTGCCATGTGGCGGGATTTTCCGGACAAACTGGCGGCGAAAACGGATTGCCGCGTCGTCGTCTATTCGCGTCCTGGCTATGGGCAGTCCGACCCGCATCCGGCACCTCGGCAGCCGGATTACATGCACCGCGAGGCACTTGCAATTCTCCCGGCTTTTTTGCAGGCCTTGGGCATCGTGCAGCCGCTGCTGATCGGGCATAGCGACGGCGGCAGCATTGCCTTGATTCATGCCGGCACTTTTCCCGAGCGGGTAGCGGGGCTGGTGGTCATGGCACCGCATGAATTCATCGAAGAAGAAACGCTGGCCGGCATTCGTGCTGCCCGAGCGTTCTGGCAAAACAGCGACTGGCCGCAGAAACTTGCCCGCTATCACCGCGATCCCGCACAGGTTTTTTCGGACTGGAACGATTGCTGGCTTTCGCCAGCGTTTCGTGACTGGAATATCGAAAGCTGTCTGCCATCGATTCGCTGTCCGATACTGGCCATCCA
>JAVEXE010000134.1:2247-6134 GCA_034004105.1 Azonexus sp.
ATATTGGTGTTCTCGCCGATATGAATGGGATCGTTGTCGCCACGTAGCGTCGCATTCCACCAGATCGATGCATTGGCACCCAGGCGGATATCACCAATCACCGTCGCGTTCGGCGCAACCCAGGCATTGCTGCCCAGTTGCGGGATTTTGTTGCCAAGTTGGAAGAGGGCCATGCTGTCTCCTGGAAAAGTGCGTGATTTTACGGTCGACCGCGAGATCCTGAGAAAATCAGGACGGTTTCAGCCATTTTTGCAGGGCTTCCGAAAGCTTTTCCGGGTCGACGGGTTTGGTGATGAAGTCGTCCATCCCGGCGGCAAAACATTGGCGCCGGTCTTCGTCGAATGCATTGGCAGTCATGGCGAGGATGGGGAGGGATTCAAGGCCGGGCATCTTGCGAATGATTTGCGTCGCCTCAATGCCACCCATGCGGGGCATCTGCATATCCATCAGCACCAGGTCAAAGTGGTGATGCCTGAGTTTGTCGATGGCATCCATGCCATCCGTCGCCAGTGTGGGGCGCAGGCCGATATCTTCCAGTAGCCAGAAGATGACTTCCTGATTGATCGGTTCATCCTCAACCAGCAAAACCGGGTGGCCTTTGAGTGTTGCGGTTTCCGATTGCTCCGGCGCCGTGTCCGATGCGGATTCCGTTGATGTTTTGCCAGGGAGGAATTCTGCGGTGAACGAGAAGGTGCTGCCCGATCCCGGTTTGCTTTCGGCCTGCAACTCTCCCCCCATCAGCGCCACCAGGCGTTTGCAAATTGCCAGTCCAAGTCCTGTGCCGCCGAATTTTCGGGTAATCGAGCTGTCGGCTTGTTCAAAGGCGTTGAAAATTCTTCCCAGGTCATCAGCAGCGATGCCGATTCCTGTGTCTTTGATCGAGAAGCGCAGGCGGATTTTTCCGGCTGCGGTATTGGCCAATCGCTGAGCACGGATTTCGACACTGCCGTGCTCGGTGAATTTGATTGCGTTGCCCACCAGATTCAATACGACTTGTCCCAGTCGTAGTGGGTCTCCTTGTAGCTGGAGTTGGGCAACAGTGGGGGGGACGGTCAGCTGCAGGGCAATGTTTTTTTCCTGCGCTTTGGGCATCAGCAGGTTTTGAATGTTTTCGAGAGTGGCCCCTAGAACGAAGTCCGTACAATCGAGGTGCATCTGGTCCGCTTCGATTTTGGAAATGTCCAGCACATCGTTGATGATTGCCAGCAAAGTCTGCGATGCTTGGCTGGCCTTGGTCAGGTGATCTTTCAGGACCGGGTCGTCCAGCTTGCGCATGACGAGGCTGATCATGCCCATGATGCCGCTAAGTGGCGTGCGCAATTCGTGACTCATGTTGGCGAGAAAAGTGCTTTTTGCCCGACTGGCGGCTTCGGCGGCCTCCTTGGCAATCGACAGGGCTTCCGTTCTTGCCTGAACAATGGCCTCCAGATGATCCCGCTGCGCTTCAAGCTCCTTGCGTAAGCTGTCGAGCAAAATCAGGTTGTGAATCCGGTGTCGGGCAATATTGACATTGATCGGCTTGGACAAATAATCGATCGCCCCCAGTTGCAGGCCTTTGGCTTCCGAGTCCAGATCGGATAAGGCAGTCACGAAAATCACCGGGATTGTTCGCAGGCGCGGATCCGCTTTCAAGCGTTGGCAAACCTCATAGCCGTCCATCTCGGGCATCATGATGTCCAGCAGGATCAGGTCGGGAGCAATCTCCTGCGCCAGTTTCAAGCCTTGGGCACCTGCATTGGCAATATGCAGGTCGTATTCGCTGGCGAGTGCCCGGCCCAGGGTTTGCAGGTTGGCCGGGATGTCATCAATAAGCAAAATTTTGGGGCGTTGGGTCATGATGGGTCGTCGGGGTTGCTCAGGCTGAGGCAGAGTTTGTCCAAGGCATCGTGGGCCTTGTCGAATTGAAATTGGTCCAGCAGCTCCCGGACCTGGTTGATCTGCACGATCTGAGGCGTACCATCCGCCAGCATTTCGAGTTCGGCAAAGCGGTCAAGGGCATCGAAACGACCTTGTCGGAGCAGTGGGCGTAGCGCCTGTGCCAAGGACAGAAACGATGGTACATCAAGGACGTGTAAACGGGGGCTGGTCGTATCTTCAATGGGACTTGCCGCCTTTGCGATTTCGGGCAGGAATTGACTCAGACTGTGCCGCAAGTCATCAATCATGATCGGTTTGCTGATGAAATCATCCATGCCTGCATCGCTGGCACCGGCGCGATCTTCCGGGAAAGCGTTGGCTGAAAGCGCGATGATGGGTATTCGGGATTGCTGCCGGGAAACTTCCCAGGCGCGAATGTGCCGGGCAGCGTCGTAACCATCCATGACGGGCATGTCCAGGTCCATCAAAATGGCATCGAAATCTTCGTTCCTGGTGATCAACCAGTCCAAAGCCTCTTGTCCATCCTTGGCCAGTTCAGTTTGCATGCCTAGACGCGGTAACAGGGTCTGCAGCAGCAACTGATTGGTTGGTGTGTCCTCGACAATCAATACTCGGCCCGAAAACCTGGTGCGTTCCTGACCGGCACAGCTTGTCTGACGAAGTGGCTCGGGCTGCGTGGGTGGCGCGTGGTGATCTTCATCTGTCTCTTTTCTTTCCGCCCGAATGCGGAACCAGAAGCGACTGCCCTGGCCAAGTTGACTTTCGACCCCGGCATCGCCGCCCATGATGCGGGCAAGGTTAAGCACAATCGACAGCCCAAGACCGGTTCCACCGAATTGCCGGGAGCATGAGTTGTCTCCCTGGATGAAGGGTTTGAACAGCAGCGCCTGTTCTGCGGGGCTGATTCCGATGCCGGTGTCGCTGACAGAAAACTCGATCATTGGTGTGGCATTGGCTTCGGTGATTTCGCGGGCCGACATCTGGATCGACCCCTGGTGGGTGAATTTGACGGCGTTGCTAAGGTAATTGCTCAGCATTTGGCGCAGCCGGTTCGGGTCACCGAGGTAAAGTGCGCCCGGCGTACCCTCCCAGTGTGTTTCAAGCTGCAGGCCTTTGCTTCTGGCGCTGTCAAAAAACAGGGCATGCGTTTCTTCGAGGATTTTCTGTGGGTCAAGGGTGCCCTTCACCAGGGAGAGCTTGCCTGCTTCGACTTTTGACAGGTCAAGGATGTCGTTGAGCAGGGTCAGGAGGCTCTGGCCCGAGCCAAGGATGGTCTGTGCACAGGTTCGATGTTCCCGCGCTGACAGCTTGTCGTCCAGCAGGAGTTGCGCCATACCCAAGATACTGTTCATCGGGGTCCGGATTTCATGGCTCATTGTGGCCAGAAAGCGACTTTTGGCAATATTGGCGGCTTCGGCGGCCTGCTTGGCTTCGCGCAAGGCAAGTTCCGAAGCTTTGAGCTGATTGTGTTCCTGCTGTAGCGCATCCCGAGAATTCCGGATGACATCGAGCATGGCGTTCATGGTGTCGGTGAGGATTCCGACTTCGCGAAAAGGCGATTTGGGTGCCCGGTTGAGGGGAATGCCGTCGCTGTCGTGATTTTCAATGGTTTCAGCGATCTCCTGCAGTGGTCTGAAAACCAGTCGGTGAATGCAGAACAAGAGGAGCCCAATCAGCAGGCTTGTCATCAGGACGGTCACCACCAGGCTTTCAAGCAATATATTGCGCAATTCGCGCTGCATGGCTTCATCGGTGACGTAGATTGAAACGCTGCCAATGGTTTCTCCGGTACTGGAGAGAATATCGGCAGATTCCTGAAAGAAAACGCCTGCCAGTTTGTCTGTTTCCTTCGCCGTCTCGTCGTCAAGGTTGATAAAACTGCCCCTGGGGCTCTGCAGCATGCCGGTGATGAAAGCTGACTGACCCAGTATCTTGCCCATGCTGAAATCCCTGACCACGATAGCGTGGTAGTCGCGCAGGCGCATTTCCGTTTCAACGAGTTTGGCATA